>CAIUOC010000038.1 GCA_903900685.1 uncultured Candidatus Saccharibacteria bacterium
AATCTTCTGATTTTATCCCCATAATATGCAATTAACTTTATGATATGATATAGTAGTAAAAGTAAGAAAAATAATAATTATGAAAAAAGAACCATCAATTTTAGGTATAGTTACTGTTAATGATAAAGGCCAAGTTGTTATTCCTATTGAGGCTAGGTCCCTAATAGATGTTAAGTCAGGAGATAAACTAATGGTTATGATTCATCCAAGTCATGAAGGTATTGTTTTAATAAAACCGGATGGTTTAGAAAAATTCGCCAAAAAAATGTTAGCTCAGGTTAGTAATGCAAAACTTAGTTTTAATTCTAAGGCCATCAACTAGTAATGAGCCATTCTAAAGAACACGAGTTTAAGGAAAGAACTCACAAGGAAATAATGGTTATAATGTCAGCCCTGGCTTTAGCTATGCTTTTGGCCGCTTTGGATCAGACAATTGTTTCAACCGCTCTTCCCCGTATTGCCACTGACCTTCATGGACTTAATAAGTTAGCTTGGGTAGCTACTGCTTATCTTATGACTAGTGCTATTTCAACTCCTCTATTTGGAAAAATTAGTGATCAGTTTGGACGTAAAAGAATTTTTATGTTCGCTATTATCCTATTTTTGGCAGGATCAATACTCTGTGGTCAGTCAAGAAATATTAATGAATTGGTTATTTTTAGGGCTATTCAAGGTATTGGTGCGGGTGGACTTATGTCCTTATCTATGACAATTGTCGGTGACGTTGTTTCGCCAAGGCAAAGAGGTAAATACTTAGCCTATTTTGGTGGAGTTTTTGCTATTTCAAGTGTTGCTGGTCCCCTTCTTGGTGGTTTTTTTACAGACACATTCTCCTGGCGATGGGTATTCTATATTAATATTCCCCTTGGCCTGATAGCTTTATTTGTTATAGCTAGAAGACTACATCTGCCGGTTCGGATAAGTGATCGTAAAGTAGATTATATAGGCGCTGTATTATTAGCTACTGCAGTGGTTCCAATAATCCTAGGGACTGTTTGGGGCGGCATAACCTATCCGTGGGGTTCTATAGAAATAATTGGTCTATTCGTTGTTGGAGTGATCATGACTATTGTATTTGCAGTTTGGGAATGGAATGCTGAGGAAGCAATCATCCCAACCCATTTGTTCAAGAATGACATCTTTCGGATTTCAATAATACTTTCGTTACTAGCAGGCATGGCTATGTTTGCTGCAATATTATTTATTCCTGAGTATCAGCAGATTGTCCGTGGTTATTCACCTATTAAGTCTGGACTAATGCTTTTACCTCTTGTTGTAGGAATGATTAGCATGCTTATTACTACGGGACGGCTTATATCTAAAACTGGTCGTTATAAGATATTCCCTATTATTGGTACTTTAATTGCGGCTTTTGGACTATGGCTATTTTCTCATATCAATCTTCAGACTTCAGCATTACAACTAGCTATTTGGATGTTTATACTTGGAGCTGGAATTGGTTCATTTATGCAGGTTATGACATTAGCTGTTCAGAATGCTGTACCGAGAGAAGAACTTGGTGTAGCTACTGCTTCTGCAACTTTCTTTAGAAGCATGGGAAGTGCTCTTGGAGGGGCTATCTTTGGAGCAATTCTAACTAATCGATTATCTTTTCATTTGAATCAATTGCTCCCTCATTCTGTAAGTACTTCTAGTCGCTTGAATCACATGGCAAGTAGTATTCAAACTGGAGCTACAACTAAGATTATAAATCAATTGCCCCCCGCTATTTCTAAAGATATATATACAGCTTTTGTTTTATCATTCCATGACATGTTCTTGTTCGCAATTCCAGTTTTATTATTAGCATTTGTGGCTGCACTATTTCTTAGAGAAGCCCCACTTAGAACAACAACTAAAGGTCCAGAAGTAATATAAGGAGAAATTTATGGATAAAATTGCAAGATGGTGTTTTAGGAATAAATATATAGTAATTGGACTGTGGATTGTGGTTTTAGTTGCAACTACTGGCGCAACTAAACAATTTGGGACAAAATATGCCGATAGTTTTTCCCTACCCAATCGTGGCTCGACTAAAGCTTTGAATCTTTTGTCTAAAGTCTCATCCTCTGAATCGGGTGAAGTCGATACAGTCGTCTGGCATGTAAGCTCAGGTACAGTCTATGATCGAAAAAACAAAGCTCAGATTAACTCTTTAATTAATAAAATCTCTTCTACACCTCAAGTAGCATCGGTAATAAGTCCCTTTTCTGTTATGGGAGCAAGGCAAATTAGTCTAAATGGTAAGATTGCTTATGCTCAGGTAAGCTGGAATGGTCAATTCACAAAACTAGATAAGCAGAATGTACTTAATCTTGTCTCACTAGTTAAGAATTCATCAAACAGTAGAATTGAATCAGCTATAGGTGGCCAAGCAATAGAACAAAGCCAACAAGCTTCGACTTCTAATAGTGAAGGTATAGGTATAGCTGCTGCTGCGATTATTCTATTAATTGCTTTTGGTTCTGTTTATGCCATGTCAGTTCCATTAATTGCAGCTTTAATGGCATTAGGAGTTGGTATAAGTAGTATTGGTCTCGCATCACATTATTTATCTATTTCCACTTTTTCACCGATTATTGGTGCATTAATTGGACTGGGTGTTGGAATAGACTATGCCTTATTTATCATTACTCGTTATCGATCTGGACTAATTGCCGGACTTAATCCTGAAGAAGCCACGGTAAAAGCAATTAATACGGCTGGACGAGCTGTTTTATTCGCCGGTAGTACTGTTTGTGTAGCCTTGCTTGGTCTACTTACGGTTGGTATTAGTTTCCTCAACGGAGTTGGTATTGCTGCTTCAATTGTTGTTGCTGTAACTGTCATTGCTGCAGAAACTTTAATGCCAGCTTTACTCGGAGTATATAAGATGAAGGTCATCAGCAAAAAAGTCCGTAATAATATTAAACTTAATGGTCCGACTAAAGAAACAGAAGTTGAAGGAATATGGGCAAAAAATTCCCGTCTTGTCCAGAAGCATCCAATGATTGTATCGGTAATTGCTTTAGCAGTCATGTTAACTTTATCTTTACCTTTTCTGTCTCTTAGGCTTGGTTCATCAGATGCAGCCAATGACGCTGCTGGTACAACTACAAGAAAAGCCTATGATTTACTCAGTCAAGGTTTTGGGCCTGGCTTTAATGGTCCACTTCAACTTGTAGCATCGATTGATAACCAAAATGAAAAAGTAGCTTTTACAAATTTAGCTACTAAGATAAAGGAATTACCTGGAGTCGTTCAAGTTATTGAGCTACCAATTAATCCAGCTAACAATATTGGCATTATCGAAGTAGTTCCTTCAACCTCTCCAGAATCTATACAGACCAGTAATCTAATTAATGAATTAAATAACTCAACTGTTCCTTCGGTTGCTCAAGGTACCAATTTGCAAGTATATGTTGGCGGTGAGACTGCAATATTTAATGACTTTGCAGCAGTCATAGGTTCTAAGTTGCCTATTTTCCTAGCAGTCATTATTCTTTTAAGTTTCATTATATTAATGATTGCATTTAGAAGTTTATTAATTCCATTAACTGCTGCTTTCATGAATGTCCTAGCCGTATCTGCTGCATTTGGTGTAGTTGTTGCTATTTTTCAGTGGGGGTGGTTATCCAGCATTTTACATACCGGTGGAGGTGGTCCTGTAGAATCCTTTTTGCCGGTAATTATGGTTGCAATATTATTTGGGCTGTCCATGGACTACCAAGTATTCTTAGTTAGTCGAATGCATGAAGAATGGGTTCATACTAAAGATAACGATAGAGCAGTACAGCTTGGTCAGGCTGAAACAGGCCGCGTGATAACAGCTGCAGCAACAATCATGATCTGTGTCTTTATGTCATTTATTTTTGAAGGCCAAAGAGTCATTGCTGAATTTGGAATTGGTCTATCGGTTGCAGTTTTACTTGATGCTTTTGTCCTAAGAAATTTCTTAGTCCCTGCTCTTATGCATAAGTTTGGCGATGCTAATTGGTGGTTACCTAAATGGCTAGATAAGATCTTACCTCACCTTGCAGTTGAAGCTATGGAAAAGAAAAAGAAATAGTAGTAGTCTATAAATATGAAATTTTTGTTAATTAACCTTGGACTCCTTCTCAGCCTAAATGGGCTGTACTTCAAAAATGTTTGGAGTCGTCGCTAGTAAGCGAATTTGTACAGTCCAAAAAAACAGACTCCAAGCAAGAGTCTGTTTTTAATTTTAGGAGAAATAATGGAAAAGCATGTTAATAATATTGAATATTTTAGAGAGTCAGTAATTGAAGAATACAATGAACAAATTTGGCAAGCATTCAAAGAAGAGGTTTTAAGATTAAAGCGAGTAGATTCAGAGGTTGATCAAGATGTAATTGAATCATAACTAAGAAAGTTTAATGATGCTTCAATGAGGTTATCTAAAACTTGACTAATTGAGTATAATTAGTGAGTATAGTAAAAAATAAAAAGGATATAAAATGAAAATAAAAAATAATCAGTATGGTTTTTCTCATGGGATGATCATATTAAGCATATTTTTAGTTTTAGCAATTGGCTTCATAGGGTTTAGAGTATATAGCCGATCTCATAGTTCTAAAACAATCGCATCAACTTCTCTTAATTCCACCAAAACTAATTCTAATAATGTAGGAGTTTTAAATCTAACTGCTGTTCCTCCTCTAGCTAGCGGAACCGATAATACTACACTTAACAGTAATTTAAGTAATATTAATAATTCATTATCTCAGGAAAATATTTACAATTCTTCTGTTAGTAGTGGACTGAATGATTCAACTAGTCAGATTAGTGTGCCAACTAATTAATTTAAAATAAATATTATGAATATAAAAAAGATTTACAAGGAGAAAAAATAATGTCTTTAACTAGTGCAGTAAAAAGAAAAATCTACATTGGAATATGTGTACTAACTTTTATGACGCCAGCAACAACCGTTTTTGCTATGCAAGATACGAGAAGTGGTAATAATCAAAATATTAAACCTAGCAACAATAATCAGTCGAGTAATTCTACAAATCCAAGCAATGGAGTAGGTAAAAATACTAATGGATTAGATCAATCCCAGCAGACTCAGCATTTGGATTCAATTCACTCACGTGGTAGCCAAGAAATAACTAGAAGGATTACTTATTTAAATAATCTCTTAACTCAGATTAATAACGCAAATCATATAACTGTTGCAGATAAATCTGCACTTATATCAATAATCAATAATGAGATTTCTGGTCTTACTGCACTGAAGGCTACACTAGCCTCAGAATCGAGTTTAAGTAACGCTAAGGCTGATGTTCAGACAATGATTAATGAATACCGAGTTTTTGCCTTAATAATACCTCAAGTTAGAATGGTCATATATGCAGATAATCAGCAAACAAATCAAGCTAAACTGACTACACTTGCTGGTAAACTTCAATTACGACTTAATGATGCTAAAAAGGCAGGCACTGACATCACTGCTCTTCAGGCTGACTTAGTAGACATGAATGCTAAAATAGCCGCTGCTCAAGTATTATCGTCTTATGTTGAAACAAATGTTATTAAAGTAACACCTGTTCAGTATGATGCCAATCACTCAATTTTAGTTCAATATCATCAAGATCTACAAACCGCTCATGCCGATAATGCGGCCGCATATAACGATGCAAAAACTATTATTGCAGGCTTGCCACCTACTACAACAAGCACTACTAAACAATAATTTTCTATTAAAGAAATTAAATAAGATTATTTATCTTGAAAATCTATTGAGTAATTATTAGAAAAATCACTACCTGACATTTCAACTATCATTTCAGTCTCATCATCTATTTTATTTCTAAAAGTTATTACAGATTCATAAATGCCAGCTTTATTTTTCTCTAATGTTATATTTATAGTTTCTGCAATAAGTGGATTATCCTGATTAAAGCTACCTTGAAAAATATTTTTTTCTCCGTGAAACCTTACAGGTGTTATTTTTTCAGGATCATTAGAAGCTAACCTAAACATCTTGTCGTCACCGGCCATAAAGGTTCCAATCATAACATCAAGATAACCATCTACATAGGCTCCAGTATTTTCTCGAAGATTATTAAATGACTTTGAAATATTACCTGCTTGAACAATTGTTTCCAGCACATTGTCACAAATTACATTATTTGCTGTTTCATGACTGTTATCTAAATTCTCAAAATTTCTCATAATACGTATATTATCTACTTAAACTATCAAAATGTCAACCATTTATAGGTTGTGATTGATTGTCTGTTTTAGGCTTTTTCCAACCGTTATATAATTGTTTGGTATTGTACCAGCCGTAGCCAACTCCACCTACCTCAAAGGCATATTCAGCTATATGTGGAGCTTTTGTAGCCGCAAGGCTAATAACTGAGGCTGGTATTACAAAATCTCTCACAGAGTCTCTAAATGCAAATCTATCACTCGTTTTTTTGGATTCTCTACCTTTTCTGTTTATGAAGAGAACAAGTGCATTAAGAGCGATCGCAGCAGATGCTGCCTTGATATCATTATGGGCAAAGTTTAATCCTTCTGTAGGCTTTAATAGACTAAACTTATCTGATACTATTTCGGATGCCGTATCAGATGTAGATAATAATGCTGCTCCGACTGCAAATCCTATAGCAGCTTTTCTAGCTTTTGCGATAACACCTTTTTTCTCAGACTTAACTTCTATAGCGGCTGCTCCAAAAGTCATAGCATCAGTCATCTCTTCAGCAGCTTCTACAATTAGAGCCGGTTGATTACCTGTTATACCACCAGCTAACTGAATAGCTCCAGACACTGCTCTTAGGCCTGCTGATTTAGTAAATTTAGAAAATCTCTCCTGAGGAGTACCTTCTACAAATTCGTGATGATTGTGCTCATGATTAGGGCTCATAAATATCCTTCAGAGATATTATACCATAAAATAAGGAAATAATCTAGTGTTTTTAATCTAATGACCTGCCGATGGTGCTATATCAAAATCAGTTTTTGGCTCTCGATTTTGTTTTATCAGGAAGGTTGAAAGTAGAAATGCCAATACTGCAAAGCCAAGTCCAACTAAGAATGCATCATGATAGCCGTGAACTTGAGCATATAGGTCCAGGTTTGGATGAGTTGGGTTATTACTTTTATATTTAGTTATAGCGCTTGCAGAGACTCCAGACAGTATTGCAAGACCAATTGCTCCACCTATTTGCTGAGATGTATTTAATAGTCCTGATGCTAATCCTGATTTCTCTTTAGGAACACCTGATGTAGCTGCAATTGTAATAGACACAAAAATTATTCCAAGCCCTAGTGCAATTATTATGATTCCTGGGAATACATTCTTCCAATATGTTCCATCGACTTGGATGTTAGATAAATATAACAAACCAAGAGCTAGAAATGCTGGAGCCACCATAAGAGGTTTTTTGTAGCCAAATTTTCCTATGACTTTAGACATTCGGGAGGCTGTAAATCCAATTACAAATGTTATCGGTAGAAAACTTAGCCCGGATTTTACTGGAGAAAAATGTAATACTTCCTGTAGGTAAAGAGTTAGAAAGAAAAACATTGAATAAAGACAAGCTGTAATTGGAAGCTGGGTAAGATTAGCGGCCGCTATATTTCCAACCTTGAAAATATCTAGAGGTATTAATGGGTGCTCTTTTCTTTGTTCGTTGACAATAAAAGCTATTAAAAGTGCAAAACTTGTTCCAAAGAATGCGAGAATAGTCGAATTGGTCCACCCCTTACTTGGTGCCTGAGTTAAGGCATAAACAAGTGTCATAACTCCTGAGGTTACTAGTACCGCACCAGAAAGATCGAGGTGTCGATGCTTAAGAGTTGAGTGATAATTATCTACATATTTAAATGCCGCTATAACAACCAGTATTCCAACAGGTACATTTATGAAGAAGTTCCATCGCCAATTTAAATATTGAGTTAAGATTCCTCCAATTAACACTCCTGCAGCTGCTCCACCAGCTGCTATACCACCCCAAATACTAAGAGCTTTATTTCGCTCATTTCCCTCTTTGAAGGTTGCTAGAACTATTGAAAGAGCGGCTGGTGACATAATTGCTGCTGCTATACCCTGTAAGGCTCTTGTAATCTCGAGCATTAAAGAGCTTTGAGCGAGACCAGTTAAAAGTGATGCTAAAACGAATAAGGAAACACCAATAGTGAACATTCTTCGCCTGCCGAAAAGATCAGCTGCGCGTCCACCAAGTAATAGGAAGCCACCAAAAGTAAGTGTATAAGCTGTAACAACCCATTGTAGATTAGACGTACTTGTAAAATGTAGTGACTTATATATTGATGGCAAGGCAACATTAACTATTGAAACATCAAGGATGACCATAAACTGTGCGAGTGCTACAATCGCAAGTATTAAATTCTTATGAGTGGCTTTTTTCTGAGCCATAATTAACTCCCCTATTTTATTATTGATACTATATTAAGTATAGCATGGCGGTTAAGTATGTTCATATTATTTAGAAAGAATACTTATGTCTGGACC
>CAIUOC010000039.1 GCA_903900685.1 uncultured Candidatus Saccharibacteria bacterium
ATATTGAAACAAACAATTATTCTGATTCTGAAATAAAAGATAAATCTATTGAAGAGCTTCTAGAATCAAAAATTATCGTTGATTTACATTTAGAAAGTTTAGGTGATGAAAAACGATAAACTAAACGATCCCTTTTATGTAAAAGAACTTTCAGAAAGGTTAGATTTCTTAATATCAGTTAAATCAGCTGAAAATTCTCTCTATGAGTTTTTAAAGCAAGCATGGCCTGTTATAGAAGGCAAAACACCTTTTATCGATAATTGGCATTTAAGAGTTATAGCTGAACATTTAGAAGCTTGTTATAGGAGAGAGATAAAAAATCTTCTAATTAATGTTCCTCCTAGAACCAGTAAGACAAGTTTAATTTCAATAGCATTTCCTGCTTGGGTTTGGTTACAGAATCCAGAAGAGAGGTTTATGTATGCTTCCTACGCTCATTCTCTTTCTACCGAGCATTCTTTAAAATGTCGTAGATTAATCGAATCTGATTGGTACCAAAATAATTGGATGCGGAAATATAAGTTAGCTAAAGATCAAAAGGCTAAAATGCTTTTTGAAAATAATAAAGGTGGATGTCGTATTGCAACAAGTGTTGGTTCTGTGGCTACTGGTAAAGGTGGAAACATAATTGTAGTTGATGATGGTAATAATGCTCGAGATGGGGAATCCGAGATAAAAAGAGAAAGTACTAACAGTTGGTGGGATCAGGTGTTATCTACTCGTTTAAATAATCCTTTGCGTGATGTTCGTATCGTTGTGCAACAAAGACTTCATGAAAAAGACATGAGTGGACATATTATAGCAAATGATATCGAATCAGAATGGGTTAAACTCATTATTCCTATGGAATTTGAAGAAAAACGAAAAGCTAAAACTATTATTTTACCAAGTACTAAAGGCAGCATTTGGGAAGATCCTAGAGAAAAAGATGGTGAACTATTATGGCCTGAAAGGTTTTCGCTCAATATAATAAATCGTTTGCAACGAGAATTAGGCTCTTACGGATATGCAGGACAGTATCAACAAAGACCATCTCCTCTAATTGGAGGAATACTACAAAGAGATTGGTTTAAAAAATATCAATCTCCATATCTGCCTGTGTTTAATTATATTATTCAAAGTTGGGATACGGCTTTTTCAGATTCTCCGACAGCTGCCTATTCTACTTGTACTACTTGGGGAGTTTGGGGTGAAAAGAACGAAGATAATTTATACAAAGTAATACTTCTCTCTATGTGGCGTGGTCGAGTCGGATATCCAGAACTAAGAGATAGAGCAAAGAGACTTGCTAAGGATTACAAAGATACTGGAGTCAATAACAATGTTTTTCCTGCACAAAGCAGAATTGATTGTTGTTTAATAGAAGCAAAAGCAACAGGCGATCCATTAATTAGAGATCTTAAAGAAGCAGGTATTCCAGCTATTGGCTATGATCCAAAAGGTGATAAAACCAGTAGAGTACAAAGAGTAGCACCCTCTATTGAATGCGGACTTGTTTATCTGCCTACAGAAGATAAAAACAAAGATAAGTTAGTACCTTTTGCTGATGAGTTTTTAGAGACAGTTATTACTTTTCCTAATAGCGAATCAAGAGATTTAGTTGACACAATGACACAAACATTGTCTTATTTGAAAGATAGCAATATTCTTCGTCATTCATCTGATGAAATAGAGAAAGAAACTGAACTTGTATATAGGCCAAGATATTAAATAATGATTTTTTTTGGTTGAAATATAATTAGTAAAAATAAGGTAGTAATAATATGAGTGGTATAACATTAAAGAATCCTGTTGTTAATTCTGTTCCAATAGCCATTAGTATTGGTAGAAAAAATATAGATGTTAGTGGTACAAGCTTAAGCACTGGTCTTAAAGCTAACAATGATGTCGTTAGTAGTTTTTTAGGTCATAATCTTAGCGATAGAGCTAAAGTTTCAAATAAGATCTATAACAGCCTTGGCTATAGTAGCAATATTGTTAAAACTGCTCTGGGCGGATTGGATTCCATTGCACAAACTCTTACCGATATGTTCGGTATTATTAATTCAGTCGGTGGTTCTAAAACTTCTATTAGAACGCTCAATGATATGTTCCAGTTGAAGATGGAGCAAGTGTCGAAACAAACAAATTCAGTTAAGTTTGATGGTGTAAAATTACTCACAGGTGAGTTTGGTTCTGATCCCACTATCAAATCTAAATACAATACTAAGATCGTTGATGTTAGAAAAACTGGTGTTGGAACTGGGACTTTATTTGAAGGAGCGGGAACAAGAGCTGTAAAAATTATTGATGTTCAAAATATCGCTAATATAAAAGCAGGAGATACGATAAGTTTACACGATGTTAATTTCAACATGGTTCAAAATAAGGAATTTCTTACTAGCGAAAATGATATATTAATAGGAGAAAGCGAAGAAAAAACAGTGTCAAACATTGCAACTGCTCTTAAAAACCACTCCTCTGAAAGTCTTAGATATTACAATGTTACCACTCGTAACAAACAAGTAATAATTACCCAGCGTTCAGCCTCAACAACGCAGATACCCTTAATAGTTAAATCCGAGAATAGTGGTGTGGTTGATAATTCAGATCCTTCTACTTATTCATTTTTTTTTAAAAACCAAAAACCAACAATAGGTTCAAAAATAACTATTAGCGGTGTAACTTTTGAATTTGTAACTATAGGTGCTAAAAATAATGATCCAACAAAAATAGAATTGATAGAAGATCCTTTTTTTAACAAAACCTATAAAAACAGTTTAGCATTGTGTAAAGCAATAGAAAATCATCCTATTACTAAAGATTTAATAGATCAAAACATGTTACAAATAGAACAAAACTCTTTGATTTTTGTTAATGGTGGTTTGAAAATTAATAGCATCTTTAATAAGGATATTTTAGGCTTTAAAGCAGAATTTAATCCAGATGATATACATCATGATAATTGTAATATATCTAAAAAAACTACACATGCTTATAAAATGAAGTTCATACAAAACAGTTTAAATGGTGATATTATAAGATTTATTAGACCTGATGGTACAATTCAAAATTATAATATAAATAATAATGGTGATTATTATGTTAGCTTTTACGCAAAATTTTGTTCTGACGTAGATATGGGTATCAATCTAGGAGGTCTTATTCATCAAGAAAATCTTTGTGTTAGTTCTAAATATAAAGATAGTTACTATATAACTATCTATTCAAACTACGATCTAAAATTGCAATATGTGTCTATTGATGGTAATCAACCAATAAATATAACTAAAGAAGCAATTTCTATGGCTGACGTATCCGTAACAAAACCTGTCGTTAACGTTAGCAATATTAGGAATATGAATGGTTTTATTGGAAAACCAAAAGTAAATGTTAAAATTGTGGCGCAAGCCACTTCTGGAGCTATTGCGGGTGATGGTTTAGCTTCGATACTATATCGACAAGTAAAAGGTGATGCACCTCTACCTACTATTTCTACTGACGGTGATATTGCTACTGTTTTGCACGTTGATATTGCAGGTAGGAGTTTCCAGTCAGTTGTTTGGCAAGGTAATGGAACTAACTTGAACAATAGAGAACTGGTCTTTGCTGAACCATCTACTGGCGAGACATTTAGTATAAATACTAAAGAGCTAAATAGCGATATTACTACTCTAGAAGGTACTATTGATACTTTAGCTAAACCAATAGAGAGGCTTTTATCATCAACAGAATTTGCTCAAATTAGAGATTTAGATATTGATAATTCAAGTGAGGATATTATAGATGATAGCGGTAGAGTGATTGGTAATGTTGATGGTATGTCAGTTTCTTTGAACTCGACAGATTTTTCTAATAAACAATTTGAAGATTTTGTTATTATTCCAGATCCTGATGTTCTTGGTAATATTTTATTTATTGCCACTATCAGCGATCAGGAATTTGTTTGTAAAGTAAGAACTACCGAATTAAACGAGGGTAAGTCTTTAATATTTAAAGCAGTTAATGGTGATATTCTGACGATTAATATTGGTAAAGGCGGCATTAATTCTTTATCAGACCCTAAAAATTATAAATATATAGCTTCTGCTATGAAGAAGTCTTTAATGAAAATTGGTAGTGGTGTTGATGTAAAAACGGGATTTGATTTAGATAATGTATCAAAATTGGTAATTGGTGATATCAGTACTACTAAATTATATTGTAACAACCAAAATGAGTATATCACAAAACTTGACCTATTAACTAAAGAAAGTGCTAAAGTTGCTCAAGAAGTAATAACAAATGCACTTAATTTAGTCTATTCAGCTCGAGCAAAACTTCAAGGCCTAGGTGATAATTTAGACAGATCTGCAAATTCTCTTAATTCTGCAATCGGCGTAACTAACGACGCGTCTGGAGATTATTTAAACACTGATTTAATTGAAGCGTCTAGTAACTTTTCTGCGGCATTAAAGAGTATTTTAGCCGCGGTTTCTACATTGCAAGCTGGAGCAAAAGTTGCAGATGCTGCTCTTGGAATTATCAAATCTGCCGCTTATACATAACAATTTAATTATATTTTTTTACATATGTCATTCAAAACCCGAAATATATTCTAAATCTCCTAAAGTTTTTACAAGAGGACTTTCGTTTCCTTTAGTAATAAAATCTTCTTCATGAGACATAAAATGGTTTATAATTTCTGTTAAATGGTTTTTAGTATAATTAAGATCTTCTTTTATTTCATCTTCCATATGATTTTTAATACCCATTTTTATAAGTTTAATTTCACCTTTAACCTCTCCTTTCCACTGAGCTTTTTTAATTTTTTCTTCTTGCGCAATATTTGGTTCAGCAGAAGGTTGTAAATGCATTACACCCATAGCAATAGTTGTTTGTAATTCTTCTATTTTTTGAGTACTAACTAACAAAGCTTCTTCC
>CAIUOC010000040.1 GCA_903900685.1 uncultured Candidatus Saccharibacteria bacterium
AAAGTGGGAGAGCTGAAGAGGTAAGCGGAAAAGGCATTACATCACTTGTTATATTAGCCTTCAAAAGCACTGCTAAAAATCTATTGACATTAATTCCTACTCCAGCCATTGGTGGACAACCATAGCTCAGTGAGTTCAAGAGATTATCATTTTTGAAAGATTGAGCTTTATTATGACTTCTTTCTTCCTGAATTTGAAAATTTGTAATTTGTTCTTGAAAGTCATTAACTTCTCCAACGATTTCAAATAATCTTTTTCCCTTAAAAAATCCGTAACCTCTATCTGCCTCTCCACTGTAATCTTGCATCTTTTTTGCAAGAGGAGAGATGCAGCTAGGAAATTTACTAACAAAAGTTACTGACTTAAATTCTTTTGAGATTTTTCTTTTAATAATTTCATAACCAAATTTTGCTAGTTCGTAATCATAGTCTACTGATTTTCTAAAATTATAATCTTCCTTTTTCGCTAAATTTAGAACTTTGTTTTTTGCTGCTTTCCGTATATCAAGTCCAAAGTATTTATTTAGCGCATCCCAGAAAGTTACAGTAACAATCTTTTTAGCCAAAATACGTTTAATCGACGGATCAACGTCACTATCTGATAATTGCTCACACAAACTTTTTATAATATCTTGGATTAGATTTAACATTTCTGTGCTATCTGCATATGCCCAGTTAGCTTCAAGTAAAGTAAATTCTATAAGCGATGGTGATTCATTTCTAAAGCAGTCTCCAACTTGAAATACCTTTTCAAAACCAGCTACTATTAACTCCTTGAGATAAATTTCAAGTGTCCCCCGTAAGTAAAGATCTCTGTCTAGTTTTCGGCTTTTAACTACAAAAGCATCTGCTGTACCTGCGAACCTTGAATAGGATAAGACAGGGGCATCGATTTCCAGAAAACCATTTAACCTAAGCTGTTGTCGAATAATTTCGATAAATGACGACCTAACTTTGATCATCTTTTTCAAGTCTTCATTAGTTATAATATTTAGAGAACGCTGACGATTTATATCAAACTTATTATAAGAGACATTCTTTAAAGCATTTGCTACCTCAATTGTGCTCTGAGAAATGATCTGTAAATGTGAACATTCAATCGATAATTGTCAAGTCTTTGTTATGAATGTCTTGCCTTCAGCCTTAACTATGTCACCTACATTAGGTAATGCAAGAGTTCCATATCGGCTATAACAAGCTGTATCTTACCCGACATATCAGTCATATCGCAAAAACAGTAGTTCTTCATTTTTCTTAAAGCCACAATACGACCAGCAACTGTCACATTAATTGATTCAATTGCTAAACTAGAAATAATTGATCTATTCTTCATATTCTAAATCGTATAGGTAAATCAAATTTTTAACAAGCTAATACAGGTACAACTATTAATGTAATAAAAAATAAAACATGAATAACAGTTATGATTTAAATTTTTGGTTCGAAGTAGCGGACGAGTTGCGAACTATTAGTTCAGGCGATGATGAGAGCAATGTATTATACTAAAAGAGTTAAGTTATGAAGTCAAATCAAAAGCTGTTTAGGGAACTTATATATTTGTGCGAGATAGTTATAGATTGGCTATGTTCAACCGTTATAAGTATCGAGAATACTATAACTTATATGAAGTATTCGGAGATATTTGTTGGATTATTGCTGGATTTATTTGCTTTGGCAGGGGAGATGGTTCCTAGTAAAACTTTTACAGATGAGGATGTAGTATTTTCTGAAATACATGGTGTTTTAAGGAGCGATGATGTAGATTGATATATCAGTAAACCATTGCGAACCTATAGCCACCACCTTGTAATTTTTAATTAAATTTCGATTATAGGTTAAGCTTCTGTTCGGTTTTCCCGGGCGGTAATACTCGTCCTTTGCCAGAATAATAAGTTCCGCCATATTGAATTCTTCCATCTATATAGTCTATTAAACCTGAGAATGGGTCAGTGGTGTTGTTGACTGCTAAATGACGCCGAATCCCTGGTGTAATAATTTCTCTGGCTTCCTCTTCACTCCAGCCTAGTCGCTCAGCGATAGCTTCATCGTTAAGACTTTCAAGGTTAGCTTTGACTCTATCTAAAGCTTCCATAGGGTCAGTGATGTTGCTGACTGTTAAACGACGTCGAGTGCTTGGAGTAATAATTTCTCTGGCTTCCTCTTCACTCCAGCCTAGTCGCTCAGCTATAGCTTGATCGTTAAGACTTTCAAGGTTAGCTTTGACTCTGTCTAAAGCTTCCATAGGATCAGTGATGTTGTTGACAGCTAAATGACGTCGCGTGCCTTGATTAACAAACAAGGCATGAGCAAGGTGAAGATTCTGGGCAGCAAAGGCTTGACACTTATAACGTACCTACTTTTTGGCATAAAG
>CAIUOC010000041.1 GCA_903900685.1 uncultured Candidatus Saccharibacteria bacterium
GCTACTCAACCCTTAACCGAACAAGAAATCATTATTGATCAAAGCATAATTAAGGTTAAGCCTTATATATTACCTTATGCATCAAAACTTACTAATAAAGAAAAAGCAATAATTAGCAATTCAGATTTAAAGCACAGTCAAGGATTCTATGTATACAGAAATAAAAGATTAATTGTTTGGGGTACCTGGCTAAGACTCATTAAACAATATGAATTAAACAAATTAGCGAGAGTTCGCGTAGACATACCAAATACACTTGATTCTATATGGGAAATAGATATTAAAAAATCAACCGCGTCCTTGCCGGATATTGTGAAGAAGAACTTGGTTTCAATTGTAGAGAAAACTGTCGGTAGAAGTGAAAACGTTTATAAGTATCGTGGCAGGAATGTTAATAACGATAGTTTAGTTCACGTTTGGAATCACATCGAAGACAGAGGCTCACTTCAGTATTTAGTAAACAAAGATATCCCACTTTACAAAGCGCTTGAGGAATCACTAGACGAAAAAGGTCAAGGATATTTAGATTCACTTATTAAAACTATAGAGGATTCATTTCCATATAGTGATATTTATTTTAGAGTAGCAAAAGGTAATGATAATATTGTCCCTACTAAATTAGAATTTAGTGAAGTTTATAAGATCGCGATAGATTCTATAGAAAATCTCAGATCAAAAAATGAGAATATCGGCCTATTTGTTAAAAATATGGATAAATTTGAATTTTTCACAAAATACCCTGATGTAATATCAGCTATAAGGGAGGAATACGATAATGAATGATAACCAAAAAATGATAATAAATCTTGTAAGCGTCGCTATTCCGGCTAATACTGTGGTAGAAGAATCTACGATTAATAACTTCGTATCATCGTTTTCTATGATGTACCCTCTAGACAAAAACGAAGAATCAGAAGTTCTAAAAGTTCTGCACTCAAGATTAGCAATCAGAATGGATAGGGGTGCGTTTATTGAGGATAAAAACCATATAAAGTGGTACGATGCCGCCAAAAAAGATATAATTACTGATTTTTGGGATAGATATTTATTGTATTTAAGAAATGATGTCGGCTTCTCTCCAAGTGTTATCGATACACTTGATATTACAACTGACGATATGATGGATTTGCTTGGTAACCCTAATACAGAAAAAGATTATCAACGGAGAGGTCTGGTTATTGGTGATGTACAATCTGGTAAAACAGCAACTTATACAGCACTTATAAATAAAGCAGCCGATTCAGGATATAGGGTAATTATTTTACTTACTGGTACGATTGAAAAGTTAAGAAAACAAACTCAAAGTAGACTAGATGAAGGATTTACTGGACTTGATAGTACGGCACTTACTCGTGACAAGAGCAGTGTATTGGTCGGTGTAGGAAACTATAACTCAAACATAACGGTAATGTCGCTAACCTCCACTATGAGTGATTTCAACAAAGCGACCGCGGAAAAAATTGGATTTCAACTTAAGAACATAAAATCACCTGTTTTATTTGTAGTGAAAAAGAATAAAAGTGTTTTAGAAAAACTAGAACAGTGGTTGAGGTTATTCAACGAGGATATGGTTAGGAAAACTAGTTCCTTGCCAATGCTTCTTATTGACGATGAAGCTGATAATGCATCGGTTAATACAAAGAGTGAAAATAATCCAACAGCAATCAATGATAATATCCGTAAACTATTAAATTTATTTTCAAAAGCTAATTATTTGGGTTTTACTGCTACCCCTTTTGCAAATATTTTTATCAATCCAGAATCAACAAATGAAATGTTAAGAGATGATTTATTTCCACGAGATTTTATTTATGCTCTAGAGGCTCCAACTAATTATGTTGGTGCACGTTCAATTTTTGCAGATAAGGGCCTCCATTCATATATGTTGAAAGCTAATGATGATTGCGAAGATTATATTCCCGAAAAGCATAAACAGTACTTCGTACCCAGTGATTTACCTGATACTTTAAAGAAAGCTTTGGCATCTTTTTTTATCGTTAACACTATAAGAGACCTGCGGGGACAAACAGATAAACACAGAACGATGCTTATTAATATAAGTAGGTTTATTTTAGTTCAAGAACAAATAAAAGAAGCAATTGATGCGTATGTTCGAGAAGTCAGAAGAGAAATTAAGAATTATCATCTTTTAGGTATTGAAGCACTGGCTTACGAGTCGATAACTTTCATTAAGTCTGTTTTCGATGATGAATTCTCAAAAACAATTGAGTTTGATTGGAATGAAATCCAGAAAAAGCTATATGAATCAATTGCAGCTATAGTTGTGAGATCTGTTAATGGGGGGAATGCATCAAAAAATTTGAATTATGATGAATATCCAGATGATGGACTTCGGCTTATAGCTATTGGTGGATACAGCCTATCAAGAGGTCTAACATTAGAAGGATTATGCATCAGTTATTTCTACAGAAACTCTAAAATGTATGACACCTTAATGCAGATGGGCAGATGGTTTGGTTACCGAGATGGGTATGCCGATTTATGCCAAATTTGGATGAGCGAAGATGCTATAGATTGGTATCGCTATATTTCCGTAGCTTCTGATGAATTGAGAAATGAAATTAGAAGAATGAAAGAACAGAATAAAACCCCAAAAGATTTTGGACTAAGCGTTCGTTCGGACATCAATATGCTACAAGTTTCTGCTCCAAATAAAATGAAAACAGCAAAAAACTACACAGAAACTGTTTCATTAAACGGTACTATGATAGAAACTAAGTTTGTTCACAGTGATAATATAATTCTCAAAACTAACCTAAGAATTACGGAAGACTGGATTAAAGGCCTGGTTGATGAAGGCTATCAATTTGCTGACACTGAAAACCTCGCAATTAACAATCCTCAATTATTAAATATTCCAAAAAAATATATTTGTGAATACCTTAAAAACTACAATAGCCACTATCTTAATATGGCATTTCAAACAGATAAATTAGTCGAATTTATTTACGATTATAATGATGATTCAGTAGATTTATGGGACATAGTTATTGCAAGCGGAAAAGGTGATATGAGTATTTTTTGCCAAAACAACATACGTTATGTTGAAAGAAATTTTGGTATTAAACGTGACTCAAAAGCCATTCAAATGTCTGATACAAAATCTAGATTGGGAAATATTAAATATGCCAAAGGTGGATTGAAGCCAAATCAAGTTAATACAGTTGAAAATATTGCCAGAAAAATAGGATATAAAGGAGCTTTTAATGAAGAATTATATTTCAGGTCTGGGATCAAAAGAAATCCATTATTGGTAATTTACCCTGTTCAGCTCAAGGCTAAGACCAATGCAATTAATGATCCTACTAACAAAATGTATAAGAAAAAATTATCACTTTCAGAGAATTTAGATTCACCAATTATTGGATTAAGCATAGGGATACCCGACATCAACGGCAAGGAGAATAGAACCCTTAAATATAAGATTAATTTAATTAAATACCGTGAACTCTTAAATATTGATGATGATTTTGAGGAAGATGATGGGCTGGGTTACGATGAACAATAAAACCTATTTTGGTGATAATCGAACCAAAGACTCTTTCAGTAGAGTAGACGAGGTTCATCCTCTAGATATATATGCTGGATATGACTCTATGTCCAGGCAGACATTATTATTCATTACTAGCCTTAGGCCAGGAGACATTAAGTCATCAAAAATAATCAGTGCATCATTTGGCAAACGTCATGATGGTAAATTCAGCGTATCATTCTCATTAATGGACAATAACTTTGAGGATATTTTCAATCATTTCTGTGGCGACATCATTGAATCTTCCAGGAATATATCTAGCGAAACTAAAGCTTCGAAGTTTATAATAAAAAGGTATTCACAGTGGCAAGATATGCTTGCAAAACAAAAAGGTAATCTATTGAGCCCATCAGTTATAAAAGGATTGATTGGCGAACTATGTTTTTTACTTAATTATCTCTTACCATTATATGGAGAGGATCTTGCTGTAAATTCCTGGATAGGACCAGAAAAAGCTGACCAAGATTTTGTTTTAAATGATAATTGGTATGAAGTAAAGTCAACGACAAGCGGAACCGATATAGTTTTAATTTCTTCAATCGAGCAACTAGATTCGCCTAATCAGGGCCAATTGGTGGTAGTTTACTTGAATAAAACTAGTGAATCTGATAAGTCTAGGATTACGATTAATTCGATATATAA
>CAIUOC010000042.1 GCA_903900685.1 uncultured Candidatus Saccharibacteria bacterium
GGTCGTGTAGGGGGAGGGGCGGAGGGGAGGCACCGAGTGTGTGTTATTTGTAGGTAGTGTGTGGGGATGGTAGGTAGTGTGTGAGGATGATGTGGAGTGTGCGGGGGATGTCGTATGGTGTGTGTTATGTGGGCGTAGTGTACGGGGAGAGGAGGGAGTGTGTGGGGATGATGTGGAGTGTACGGGGTTGGGGGTAGAGTGCGTGGCTATTATATGTACTGTGCGTTATACGCTATACTATGAGACGCTGTCTCTCGCTGTGTCGGTTTTTGTTCCCTACGCTATGGTTTCTTTGTAGTTGTGCTGTGGTCGTACTATAACTCGTGACGTCTTGTTACGTTTTGTTGCGTTCTTGTCTAAAATGATATCTCACGCTCGTAGGGGCTTATACGGGGCTTTTATGAGCTTCCTAAAGGGCGTATTTCGTTTTGGGCTAGTTTGGTGTGTGAAATCGTTTTTGACATCTGTGGAGTCCTCGGAGGGCTTGTGGCGAGTGTGCTTTGAGCTTAAGAACGGGGGGTAAAAGACTTTGTGATAGTCAGGTTAACTCGCAAGGGGGAGAGTAAAGATACTTTAATTCTAGGACAAAAACTTTCCTCAAAAAAAAATTCTTTAAAAGGGAATTTATGAGTGCAAAAATCAAAATAAATCTAAACATTAGTCGTATATAAACACGCAACTATTCATATCATGTGAATTCAAAAAGCAAAAACTACTCTGTCGCCACTAAATTTCTACTGGAAATAGTCGGTAAATAAGGTAGGTTTGTCTTCCATCCTTAATTGAAACAAAACTTATAAAAGCAATTTTAACTTTGATAATATGTTGTCCATAGTCCTTTTATCTAAAGAGAGAATTTTAGTTGCTTTACGAGCTTTCCAATCCATTGAACGAACTTGATCGCATAAAACGGCTCCATTTATTTTCTTGGAATTTATTATCACCTCAAAAGGATAATCCTTAATTTGACTAGTAATAGGCGCAAATAACGCAAGACCGCTTTTTAAATTATACTTGCTGGGACTTAGAACCACAGCTGGACGGGTCTTCTGAATTTCTTTACCAATTTGGGGTTCAAAGTTAAGCCACACTACATCTCCTCTTTCGGGTATAAATATTACCAAGATTCATTACCTTCCATCTTGTTATCGTCCAATACTTCATGGTAGCAATTATTATCTGTAATGTTGTTTAACAATAAATCTAATTCTGAGGTTTCTGGAATAATGGTAATTTGATGTTCAGATGCTTCTAAATTAACAGTTGTGCCACTTTTAATATGTAACTTGTTTGCAAGGCTTCTAGGAATTCTTACTCCTAAACTATTGCCCCATTTTTGAATTTGCGCCTGCATGTTATTTAATCTAATTCCTTTAACATATTTTGTTTAAACAAGTGTATCCGATGTTTCTAAGAATTGCAACTATATTCTCCAATCAGTAACGTTCTTTAGCAACTCTAAGGAATAATAATCTGGATATTATACTTTGCTATTTCCGTGTCTTTTGTAACTAAGGGTATATTTTCGTGAATACTTTGAGCTATTAGTATACGATCAAAAGGGTCTCTATGAATCATTGGAATATCGCTGAGTTTTGCAATATGCTCATGAGTAATATTCAGCAATTCATAGCCATGTTTCTGTAATTGGAACGTGAAATCATCTGGTAAAGTGATCTTATTCAATGACTTTTTTATTTGTAATTCCCACAAAGAAGCAATACTAACGAGTACAATGTTGTTAACGTTCAGTAGTAATTTCTTAGTTTCGGAACATAACCTTTCTGGTTCAGATAATGCCCAAATAAGAGTGTGTGTATCAAGTAATAATTTCATACTTAATCTTTAACGCCTAAGGTAATAGCAATGTCATCTGGCCATTGGTCAAAATCATTAGCGATATTAATCTTGTTCCTAAGTATACCTAGTCTATTAAAATCTTTAATAGGTGCGTATTTAAGTATTTTAGCTATAGGTTTACCAGCTCTTTCGATGATAATTTCTTCATTACTTTCCTCTAGCTGTTTTAGTAAAGATGATAAATGCGCTTTAGCTGATGTAATATTTACCGATATCATAATAATGGCTCTAAAAAATTCGTTATTTTAATTATAGTCGAACCAGATCTGGTTTGTATATAATTCTTTCTAGTCTGAACAGAAAAAGTTAAATCAAAGCAACCCTCAACACTTACGCAGTTTGAAACTATCGCTCAAAAAATTCGTTAGAAAATTTGGCACTTATCTTGACGCTGCTATAAACAGGCAGTATATTTTATCAATATGGGAGTGATTGCAAATAAGCGTCTTCAAAACATAATTCTCCTATAATTTCTAAATTTTATATATGAATACCAGGCCCTTACTAACCTTGCCATCTTCTGCGAATAAGAGCAATACAGCTCCTTCTCTAAAAACAAAAGATGTTGTGACTCCCTCGATTCCAAAAAATGTAAGCTCTGCAAAGACTACTTCTAAACCAAATTCTTCAAACTTTAAAGATAACAAGGAAGCCTCGAAACCCTCGTTGTCCAAAAAAGAATTGCGGAGTCTTCAAATTAAAGCGGCCGTTGAGAAGCGAATAGCCGCGTATAATGAGCATTTTAGGATATTTAGTAAGCAGTACCCTAAATGTTTTCTCGTTCAACCCAGGCCTATTGCTGTAGGTATCGATAAACTTCTATTTGCCGAACAAGAGGGAAAACCAGTAGAGGAAATGTCGTCTAAGAGAACGATTAGACAGTTCCTTTTTTGGTACACTGCTTCTAAGGAATATAAAGAAGCTCTTAAAGTTGACGCTTCGAGAATTGATCTACAAGGTAATGAAGTCGAAAAAGTTACTCTTGAACAATTAAACCCCGCTCTTAAGACTCCTCTATGAATACTAACACTATCCCTAAACACACAATTCTCAACTGGTTATATTCCACCGATCGACAAGTCTCTCTCGATAAGTTGGCCGTCTGGCTAGAAGAGAATACTTGTGGCCAATACAAGCTCGTTAGAGTGCCTGAAATGTTTAATGATAGAACATCTTTAGACAAATTGGCGTCTGTAGCGTCCTTGGAAGGCTTGTAATCTATGTGTGTTCGTTTTAAGAACGGATAGTGCGTGCTTTGCTGATAGTTGGGTTAACTCGTAGGGTTTTTGTAATTATTGAGATAAATTATCAAGACTTTGGACGTATTTAAAACCCAACTATTCTGTATTTGAATTCAAAAAGATGTTTATTCTCTGTAAAATAGCCGCTTTTCTCTGTAACTGATCGTTCGAAGAGCTTTCACTCCTGATAGATTCTTTTTCTACGAATGATTGTTCAAAGTTTTGTTTTATTTGCATAAGGTACGATTTAGATTAAATTCAAGAAATCTCCTGTTAATATCAGGCAATAACAGGGAAAAGTTACTCAATCTACAACTTCTAATATTTATACTTAACTATAACCAATTTTATCTTACCTAAAAAGCATGATTGTCTAACTCATCCAACAGATGTAAGAGATAAAGAAATTGATCAAGATCGTAGAAAATAGTATTAAATGATATAATCACAATAAGATTCTATGTTAGTTCAGATGTATAGCCTTAAATCTATTATCTCAATTTTTCTTTGAATTGTAAATTACAGTTGATTATACTTAAAATAAATCTTGAAAATAGGAAATTATGAAACTGAATATTATAAATCGCGAAAACCAAACTAGACCTCTAAATATTCAAAGATATTATGTAAATAAGCAAAGTAAGTCTATTTACCCTCAAGATAAAATTGATGTTCCTAATATAGCAAAACAAGTTATACACTCAGTAAATGACAAGCAAGTAGAGCTTACTTATTCTCTATCTCTGAAAAAAGTATCTGCTGAAATAATAAACAAAGATGGATCCAAAATTGAAGTTAAAAATGAAAATTTACCTAAAGACCTGAGAGAAATTAATAGTCCTGAGGTATTTAGTAGATTCTTCAAAAATACTTATGCTAAAGTTGGTATAATGAGCGATGGTGAATATAAATTTGATATAAACCATAAGCTCTTAGGAGGTGGAAAAGATGATCCAGAAGGATCAATGACCCCTCGAACTCAAGGGAAAAGAACTGAACTAAAAAATGATTTTAGTGAAGAATTTCAACAAAAACATGTTCAAAGTCTTAAAGATAGTATCGTACAAGTTAATAAAGGCGATAACCCCTTTATTAATAAAGCTTTAGACAAAACTGAGAAAACTATACTTGCTTTAGAAGAAGGTATATCATTCATTCAAGATTATCAGCAAAATACTAGAAGCAAAGACTTACAACATTTTGAAATTAAACCAACCGCAATACAAAAAGGTTCGCCAATAGTAAAACGTTTTGGAATATATCCAGCTGCTTTAGCTCATTTGATTGGTACAGAAGCAAAAAAGATTAAATTACATGAAATTGAGTGTAATTTAATTATTAACGCAAACGAACATTTAAAATTACAACAAAGTGCAGAAAATTGTATAAAGATAGATAACGATACATATTCAAATAATGTAGTTTTGGTAGATATTTTTGTTAGAGATAATGAAAAAATAAAGGAATATCAGGATTCTGGTACCCCTGAGACTCATACTATCGCTTTATGGAAAAAAACTGATGCAGAATATCTTTTGATTGATCCAAGTAAAGTAGATTTTAGCAAAGATTTAGCACAGGATATAGGTAAATTGTTATCTATTTCGATTAAGGTTCATAGTCCTACTGGCAATATTTTATACGGTACTGGAGGAAAGGATACATCCTACAATGAATTAAAATCTACTCCTATAGGAGATCATAAACATCGAGACTGTGTAGACATTGCTACTAAAATAGGATTTGAGATAAACGAACTTCAAGTTAATGATAATATCACAAAACTTGAAGAAATAGAACGGGCAATGAATCTTCAAATATCCAACCAAAAGAAAGTAGCTACTTTCTTAACGAATACTAGTGATGGACAACCTAACAGAGCTTCCCAAAGCTCTAATCCCATCATTCGCTATAACAATAGGCAAGTTTTAGAATTAATGAAGTAATCAATAATAAAATTAAAAGGTTAAAATTATGAAAATGCAAATAGATTCCAATACATATCAAGAATATCAACGATATGCAGAACAAAAATTATATGAACATGTGGAGACTTGTATTAAAACTGGAAATTTAGAAGAATTAAAAAAAATTTGTAGCGAGAACACTATAGATTTTACACATGATTCAGGATTTTTAGGAATTTTAGCAGTAGAAAAACCAGAAATATTACGTTTTATGAGTGAACACTCACCACGTCTTTTAGAATGTTATGGGATAGATATCCTTACAGCTACCGTATGGTCTCATAATGTAGAGTCTGCCTCTTTTTTAAAAGAAAACTCTGTAGATTGTTCCAGTTTGATAGGAACAAATGTTCATGACTATTATGTAGAAATGATTGGTATTGACAAACATAACGATAATTGTAGTCATGAATTAGAACTAATTTAGGCTCTGTCTATTTGATAAGAACTTGTTTGTGTAACAGCAGAATTTAATCGTTATCAGTAATAAGGGATAGTGTAGAAGCATAGTTTTTGTCTTTTAGACCATCTAATTTTACTAAATAGTTAATTTTTTGACCGCCAACCAATTTTTCTAGTCCAGCTTTGCGTATCCTGCTAATATGTACAAACGTCTCACCACTTCCATCATCAGCAGTAATAAAGCCATAATTCTTATCTACATTGTAAAATCTAACAACACCAGTTTTCATAAACTATTTGACCTTAATTGGAATATCTTAAAAATAACCAATTTGACTTGTGTAGTAAAAGCATTTTTGAGCATCTATGCAAAACACACATTGCCATTAAATTTGTCTGTTTGTCTATTTGTTCCTAGTTTTCCCATATCAGATTATTAGTCATTTTTTATAATTTTTTTATTAACTCATTTCTATCATAAATCTTATATTTGATGTCATTAATCGGAGGGCAACACTCTAAGGTAAAAGGATTTTCTTTATTAATACAATGACCAGTTAGTTCAAAGATTTCATGAATAAAATTAGACATAATTAATAAGCTTTTTCTATTTTCTTCTAAGATACAATCATTTTTATTTATTTTCCATTCACGATATACAGCTAAATAACAATCTTCATTATTCATAAACATCTCATAAAAAATGTTTTTCTTTTTTAAATTTTGTATTATTAATAAATCACTATCTTTGGTATTATCGTTAGAAATAGACATACTGAATTTATCATTACCTTTTTTATCTCTAATTAAACACAAAGAAGTAATGCTATTTAATTCTAGATCTTCTTCGTGAACCATTATATTTCTTTGATCTATTATTTTTTTAAATAAATTCTCTTTAATATCATGTTTTATTTTGATTTCAGTATATTTTTCTTTATCTGAAGAGTCTTTAAATGCATATTTTATTTGATATA
>CAIUOC010000043.1 GCA_903900685.1 uncultured Candidatus Saccharibacteria bacterium
CCATAGAAGCCTTGGACAACAAGAGTTAGGAAGCCATCCATAACGGCCAGGGGAGTACCTAGCTGGTGGGAGATCATAGATATGAAGTCGTCTTTGACGGAGTCTTGTTTCTTTAGCTCACTGTTAGCTTTTTGGAGATCGAGGGTGGCTTGTTGAATTTTAGCTTGTAAACTACTATTAAATTGTTGAATTTGAGAATAAGATCGACTATTAGCCAAAGCAACGGATAGTTCACTTCTAATATTATCTATAAGTTTTATATCCTCTATATTATATGCAGTACCGTTAAGTTTATGGCTAAGGATTAAATAGCCATTTAGATCATTATTGTTAGACAATGGAACAAATACATCAATTCCATATTTATCTAGCATGGTTCTAGCTTGGCCATCATCTAATTCATCAAAAATTAAAATATTTTGACCCAGAGTTCCTAGGTCCATAGCAATTTGATCATGAATTTTTGTAAAATAATTAGCCGCTTCATAAAATACTTTGTTATTATTGAGGACGATTACGTCAACCTGGCTTATTTTTAAATCTGTTTCTATTACTTGCTTTACTTTTTTACACATATTATCCAGCAGGATTTCACTAACTAATACTCGACCTATTTTAGCCAAAACAATTTCTGGATCATAACTGTTTCTATAAAAAATGTTATCCGATATTTTCTCAAGAGCTTTTTTAAATGAACTATAACTTAAAGCTAAAAATAATGAAGCCACAATTATATAGAATTCCGGCCAAAAAGTGAGTTGAGAATTTTTAAAAATATAATGAAAAGGTGTAAGTAAAACTACAATGAAGGCCACTATAGAAAGGGCTAATGTAATTGTAAAAACCATAGATCTGATAGCTGCTGATCTAATATCAAAAAGTTTATGTCTAATAATTGAATAGCCCACAGCTGCAACAAAGATTAAAATTGATGGATTGCCGACTATATTACCAATATTATAATAGCCCATTTTTGGCAATATAATTTGTGCGACTAAATTAATTAAAATTATTGCTCCACTAGATATTGAAATGAGTTTTATTTGAGAACGAACAGATTGGGTTGCTGTTTTTTGAAAAGCATATAACATCTTATAAGCATAATAAAAGGCAAATACAAAATATATCAATGTCAGATATAGTAGTGGGCCGGTCTTGGCTAGTATGGGGCCGTATTGACTATCAGCTATTTCAGTAATATTCTGGCTCAGAAAACTTGTTGGAATCATTAAGAAGGGAATTATATATATAAGGTATTCATACCACCTAGCTTCTGCCTTGTTCCTAGTTATGCAACGACTGAAATAATAAAAAGTCAGCGGAATAAAATTAGCTATTGCCAAATCGCCTCTGGTCCAATTTAGATTATCAGTTAAACCATTAGGAAAATGGGTTATAAAATTAAGTAATACATAGCTCAAAATACTGATTACCCAAACTATGAAACTCATATTTACTTTCGATTTATAGTTCTTTGAACCGACAATAACTGCAACTAAAATTAGACCAATAATAGTTGGACCAAATGAAATAATTGTAAATAATTCTTTATTCATGTTTTAGTTAATATTTGAATTAGTGTCACGATAGATTAATTATACTGTTTAAGCTTGGTAAATAAAAGACCCTTGAGCAAGATATTTCTAATGTTTATATTTTCTGTTAATCTATATAAAGAGTAACACTATGGCAGAAGATTCATCACCTCCAATCAATAATCAAAATTCACCCGAGGATCAGCTTAATTTAACTAATGAAATTGATTCAAAAGACGAAAAAGCTATTAAGGAAATTGAGCTAATTGAGAGTGACGATGCACTCGATAATACTATTACTGAACAAAAAATAAACTTACCTAAAAAAACTCATTGGTTTAAATCTAAGAAAATCTATATACCATCAATAGTTATAATATTGATCGGACTTTTATTTGTATTACCATACACCAGGTATGCAATTCTCGGCCAATTTCTTAGTGAAAAGTATTCAATAACTTTAGTAGACAGTCAGACTATGCAGCCCGTAATTGGAGGCGTAGTGAATGTCGGTGGAAAAATATTCACCTCAGATAATTCCGGTAAGGTAACACTCAAGATAAAAGTTGGTAATAAGAAAATATTTATTACCAAGAAATACTATGCAGCTCTTCAAACTAAAATATTTGTTCCAGTATCTCAAAAAAAATCATTAACTATTAGTTTAGTTGCAACTGGTAGGCAGGTATCTGTTTTGGTAACTAATAAGATAGGTAAAAACCCTGTTCCTGATGTCATCGTCAGTGGCTCTGGGTCTTCAGGTAGAACAAATAGTAGTGGATTGGCTTATTTAGTTTTACCAACAGATAAGAAAATAGTCAGCGGTTCCTTATCTGGATCTGGATTTATTAAGCAAACAATATCGATTAACCTCAGTGGTGTTAATAATTATTCTATTGTTCCAAGCGGTTCAATATATTATCTCTCCAATACATCAGGGAAGGTTGATGTAGTAAAGTCTAACTTAGATGGAAGTAATCAGACTACAGTTCTTGAAGGCAACTCTTCAGAAGGTATATATAATACTGCTTTATATCCTTCAAAAGATTGGAACTACTTAGGATTAGTTGCTAATAGAAATAATCTTCATCCTTGTTTATCAATAATTCAAATCTCAAATAATGCTAACTATATTGTTGATTCAACAAATGGTAACTATAACGTTGTTGGATGGGACTCAAATAATAATCTTATCTACACAGTTCAAAATAATAACTTACCTAGTGGGAGCATAGGTGAGTATGAACTTAAGTCATATAATTCAAGTACTAACCTAACTAAAGTTTTGTATCAAACTGGCAGTCAGACAATTGGTATTAATACTGTGAATGAAATGTTTGATTCTGTTAACCTTTTACCAAACAATTCTGTGATTTATTCAACATCTTGGGTTGGAAATACATCATTATTCAGCGGACTAATTATGAACGTTACAGTCATTAACGATAATAATACCGGCCAAAAGACACTTCAGCAATTTACACAATCTAACTTTAGCTCATTAATTAATGCTCATTTTAGCTCACCAAGTAGTTTGATATTTTGGCTTTATCCTCTTAATGGTAATATTGCTAATTATTACCATTATGTTAATGATCAGCTAGAACCAGTTAGTAGCAGTAGTTCGATTATTGCAAACTTATTTTCAACACCTAATAATTACTATTTATCAGCATCAGGATTAAACGTCACTTACTCTAATAACGTTAATGGTCATAGTGCTATTTATAGTGCTGATAGCAGAGGTAATAATCCAAAACAACTAGCATTATTGGATAATACATTTTCTCCCTATGCATGGTATACCGACAATTACATAATTCTTAATAAGAACTATAATGAATTCTATATTCTGCCAAGTTCTGGTGTTACTGATCAGCCAGACTTATTAAAAATATCTGATCACTTATAGAGCAGTTTTAGTTTTCTTGACGTATAAATAATGAAGACTAGCTGCTAACAATACACTCGTCACAAAAATCCCTAAAAAATCACCCGGGCCAGTATTGGTCAGTTTACTAGAGGACTTGCTAGCTATTGATCTTTGACTATTCGTTTTGCTAGTAGATGTTGTACTTGGTGCTGATGCCTTATTTGTAGTATGAACAATCGCAGTAGTGTTAGAAGTAGAAACTACATTATTATGCTTAGCATTAATATAAATTCCCACTATCAAAGCTATATCTAATATTAAAATCAAGAAAAGTATAATGGATCTCCTATTTTTTTTCTGATCAATATCTAATTTCTTATCGTCCATAACTGCCTCCAACAAATTAATACCTTTAGTATATCAAATTTGCGCTAAGAGCAATAACTTGGTAAAGATACATCTTGAATTAACTGCACTTAATAACGTATACTAAACATAGCCATGTGTGGGCTGAACTGAAAAGTTCTTCCTCCATACAGACTTATATATAAGTTCTAATTTCTAAGGCAAGTGAACTAACTGACTATATTTAGTTAAGCGTCAACGCTAAAGCCTAACAATACAAGTTGATCTCTTAAAAATTGAGGCCCTTTGAACGGTGGTTTTATCTCAATTAATAGACAACATAAATCTCTACTAAAATCCGTTCACCAATTAGTAAAATAGCTAACTTGGACTCTTTTAATAATCTTTCAAAAATAATCTAACTAGGAGTTAATCATGGACAACACTGTACAAATAAACCGAGACGTAAACATAATTGCTTATTACTTCCGCGGCAAAGACAAGCCTAACTGTTTCCCTAAGCGAATGGACATAGATGGACGACAAATAACTTTCACTGAGACTGGACTACAACATCCTACTCAAAAAGGTCAGCGAATGGTTCACGTATTTGACATGACAGACGGTAAAGCAGATTACCGACTAGAATTCGATGCTGAAGTCTTGAGCTGGAAATTAGTAGCCATCAGTGACGCAAATCATGCAACTACCTATTAATAAAGAAGACCCTCAGATAATGCATGTTGATCTCAACAGTTGCTTTGCGACAGTTGAGCAACAGGCGAGGCCGCTACTGCGGGGTCAACCAGTTGGAGTTACTAATCGTATAAGTAAGTATTGTTGCATCATAGCGGCATCGTATGAGGCTAAGGCACTAGGTATTAAGGTTGGTATGAGGCGTGATGAAGCATTGGAATTAGCACCAAATCTTATTATGACTGAAACTGATCCTCCTAAATATCACTACGTATACAAAAAACTACTAAATATTCTCAGTAGTTACTCAGACAATGTCGTTATGAAAAGTATCGATGAGGGGGTTATAGACTTCCACGGAACACGGCAAAATATAAACAAAAGAGAACTTAGTGAAATAGGCTATGAGATTAAAGCTAGGTTAATTAATGACGTTGGCAGCTGGATGAGATGTAACGTTGGCATTGGACCAAATAGGTTTCTAGCTAAAGTTGCTGCTGGACTTCATAAACCAGACGGCCTAGACGTAATTGACCACAATAATCTAATTAGTACATATAAGGCCATGAAGCTAACTGATCTTCATGGCATAGCCGAGCGAAATGAAGCCAGACTTAATGCCGTTGGCATAATGACACCAATAGAATTCTTAAATGCGCCGAGTGAAGTCTTAAGGCGCCAGGTATTTAAAAGTGTTTGCGGTGAAGACTGGTATAAAAGACTAAGAGGACATGAGGTAGATCAGCACTCGTCTGGAATAGTGAGAATGGTGGGGCGTCAGTACGTACTAGACATTAGACGACCGAGTGACCAGGAAGTCAGAACCAGACTTTCATACCTGTGTGAGACGACTGGCATGAAACTTAGATACCGTGGACTATGCGCCAGGGGAGTAATGGTTCATGTTAGATATGCTAATGGTGATAGTTGGTATGAGCGAAAAATGTTTAAATCTACATTCTTCACTAATGCCGAAGTATACCGTAGAGCAACGCTTCTTTTTAACAAACGCCCACGACATGATTTTGAAAGGGAAATAGGAATTAGTTGTTACGCTCTAACCCCATCAAATATGAGTCAAATAAGCCTATTAGAAGATATAAACAAAGACGTCTGGCTAACCCAAGCACTCGATCAAGTAAACAACCAATACGGTGAGTTCACTATAACTTCAGCTACAAGCTACAAGTCAAAGAACGTAGTCAAGCAGAAGATCCCATTTGGCAGCACACAATACTTCGAGTTACTGCTTAAGAGTGGCTAAGTTGAAATAGACAAGGAAGGCAAATTAAGTCTAAAATTGATTTCAATAAAAATAAGCTTCAAAACCTGCGTAATCGAAACGCTGTTGAGCTTTCAATATATTTATCGAAACAAATACTAGTTTTAATATAATCAATTAAACTATTTGATTTTAGTCGCTTTTCTTTCTTGATCAACTCTTTCGCTTAAGTAAACTTTCATAAGTGACTGATAAGGAATATCTTTTTCATTAGCTAGACCCTTAATGCGCGCTAGTAATGGCGAAGGTAGTCTTATTGAAATTGACTCGGTTGAAGTCTTTAAGTAAGGAAATACGGTTTTTTGGGCAGCTTCCCAATCAATATAGTCAGTAGAATCATGACTATTCCAAAACTCAGCTTCTTCGTCAGTATTTTTAAATTTAGGAATCATTTTCAAGGTTTTCATATATTTGCCTTTCTTTGTTACTCATATCCCTAATAGATATGATTCTTATTTTACTATCTCTGATTGTAAACGCGGTAAATAAAGTTCTATTATTTTTCGATTTACCCAGTGCATAATATCGCTGTTCATGTATTGAAGAATGTTTTCTATCTACAGCTATAGTGATTGGTTCATTTATGAACAACTCTTCTGCTTCCGTTATAGTTACATTATGCTTAACGAGATTTTTTGTGAGATTGCCTGTGTCCCATATAAAAGATATTGGATCTGGCAGTATTCTCATATTCTTAGTATATTACTAGCATATACGTCTGTCAATATTATTTATGGTTATACGAAAGGAAAATCAAATAATTTAGTTCAGGCTTTACTTATTTTCCCATAACTATTTTGTTTTAAAAGACTCGCCTTTGATTGAGAGTGGTGATTGTCATTCTAAGAAGTATTGGTAGAATCCTGTTTGCAAAATCCTCAGCTGACTTAGTGAGAATTCCATTATCTGACTTATTAGAAGCATTAGATTTCGTAAAATATAGTGTAGTATCTATTAATTCGAAATTAAAACTTTCACAGAAATCAACCAGAAATTGCATATTTGTCGGATCTAGTAGTTCGAGTAGTTCAACTTCTTTTCCGTTAGAACAATAAAGCCTGAAATATTCAGGGAAGTTACCCTCAAGTTTTACCTGAGTCAGTGAGCTTTCAAGATTTGTATTACCAAGTAGCATCTTGAATTTATTATCCTTAAGACTAAACCCAGATATATGAACTGAGCTCTTTACCGGAAGGTCAATTTTCATGATCATCTGACCGATAGGCGAACGAATATCTCCAATGGGCAACGAGCTTGTCTTTGGTAGATTATCAGTATCAATTTCACTATCTGTGTAATTTGAGCTAGGGTTAAACTTTTGATTAATATCCATTGGAGTTGTAACGAGTATTGTGTAGGGGTAAAGATTGATTTTTCCTGTCGATACTTTCATGAGAGACACACCAATTGTATATATCGTCATAATTAGTGAGGCCTGGGAATATGTCTTTAGGATGCCTTCATCTTTTTCAGGAATGTTAGACATAATTCGCTTAAATAAGAACCATGAAAGGAAGATAATCACAACTATAGCAAATAAAATGAATTGACCTAAGTCTTGTTGGAAAAGAGATGAATTCATAAAAATATCATATCAGAAATTATCATTATTGCTTTTATCTTAAATTTATGGTAAAATATACTTATGAATTTCAAAGACGAGTTTCTTACTATCAAAGATAAGTATAATGGCTGGAATAGATACAGTAGTGTTTCAAAGCACATACTTGTAGGCAGTCTAGCAGTAGCTTCTTTATTTGGTGCAATGGCAGCAACAACTTACGAAAATGAAGCCAACACTAAAACTCATATTAATGACATAGCCCATAGCCCTAGCCACAGATTAACTACATTAGAGCTCATTGAACTAGAGTCTAATCAGGCAAATATTGCTAAAGAACTTGGAGCGGCAAGCATATCTCTAGCATTAGCTAGCATGACAGTAGCTATTGGTGAAACAAGAAGAAATAATAGCCAATAAAAAATCTTAATGCTAACCTTAATATATGTTTAGTGTAAGTACTGATGAATTTGAAAAACTTGTTCACGATAGCGTAGATAATCTACCTAAAATACATAAGGATAAACTAACAAATGTTGGTTTTTTTGTGCTTGATTTTCCAACTAAGGAACAGGCAATGAGATCAGGTCTACATCCAGGTCAAATGCTACTCGGGCTTTATGAAGGAGTTCCGCTATCTAAAAGGGGAGGAACGCTGAAACTACTACCCGACACTATTACTCTGTTTAAAAAACCAATTGAGCTAAGTGTTAATACATACCCCGAACTATTAGAGCAAATACATAAGACTGTCTGGCACGAGGTAGCTCACTATTTTGGATTAGACCACGACAAGATATATGACATTCAAGCAAAGTCCAACAAAAGTAAAGATTAAGAATTAAGTATATAATGTCTTGGTATGTTACTAAACCATCTAACCAATCATTATAAAAAGATACTAGCACTGCTAGTAATTGGCCTTACAGTATTTGGATTTATATATTATTTCATTAAGCATCCAAACAGCTTAGATTCTTTAAAGAATCTTTCTGTTATTAATATATCTGTAATTTTATTATTATATTTCCTGATACTCCTATGTTTAGTCCTAGTTCTTAAGTTTTCGCTGGATATTTGTAACATTAATATGAAATGGCTAGATAACCTAAGGCTTAATATTTGGTCAAATATTATTAACTTTTTTGGACCGCTGCAAAGCGGACCAGGTGTTAGAGCAGTTTATCTAAAGAAAAAATACGGATTAACTCTAAAAAAGTTTCTATATATATCGCTAATATATTACGGTTTCATTGCTCTAATTAGTATGATATTTATCGTTCTTTCTAGCTTTACCTTGTACTATGCAGTTGGATTAATTATTCTTAGCATTCTTGGAATCTGCACCGGCTTTTTTGTGCTGACTAAACAAATAAAAAAGACTGATCGACCTTCGTTATCTTTTAGGACTGTATTTAATCTATTTTTAATTACATTATTACAACTACTTATTAGTTCAGTAATTTATTTTATTGAACTAAAAATTGTTAATAAAGGAATAAGCTATCATCAGGCACTTTGTTACTGTGGGGTAGCTAATCTGGCCTTATTTGTATCAATAACACCGGGTGCAATTGGTTTCCGAGAAAGCTTTTTGCTATTCACTCAGAAGCTACATCATATAAGTCCTGCTAATATTCTCTCAGCCAACTTAATAGATAGATCGGTCTATTTATTATTCCTACTCATCCTTATAGTTATTGCTAGCTTTATGCACATTGGAAACAAATTAAACGTTACTAAAAAATAATAGTTTATTTAGTTTTTAAATTTGTCTTTTGATCATGCATTATTGAAATAAGAATAGTACCCGAAAACGCCAATAAGATTCCTAGTAATAGAGTTATCCAAAGATTATGCCTTGGTCGATCACCTAGAAATATAAGACCAACTACAATTGGTGATAATGTTTCAAAAGCTATCATCGAAGCATTAATAATCGTTGCTGAGGACCTTTGAAGGGCAATTGTGAAAAAAAGAATACCAACAAGTCCATATCCAATAATTGCATAGCTCAAAGGATTTGAAATAAGGTCCGTCAGGTGATTGATCTGAATTGATCTTCCGGCAACAGATATTCCACCAAAAGCCAGTCCTGAAATAGCCGCTAAAATAAGTGTGGAAAATTTAGATTTATGTCGAGTAAAGATTGATCCAATAAGAAAAAGACCAACCGGTGTAAGTGTAAACAATAATTTTATTGGATCGTTAATTGACTTAGCAGTCTCAGAGTTGGATGAATATGCTAAAAGTCCAAGACCTAATAAAATAATTATCACTGCTAAGATGAAGTTTTTAGTAATACGTCTTTTAAACACAAAATGCTCAATTAAAGCCGTTACTAGAACGCTTGCTGCAATTATTGGTTGAACTAAAAACAATGGCAGATAATGCACAGCGTAAAGAGTTAAGCCAAAAGCCATTAAATCTAAACCTACCCCAATAATATATGAGAGACTATCCTTTAATGTCCAAAGAATCCTAAAATTAGATGATGTAGCTTTTTTCTGCTTATCGGCACCAATCTTTTGTAATATGGCTGCTGTTCCATTGAAAACCGCACATCCAACTGCTGCTGCATAAGCCCAAAATATAATCATGATTTATCTTAAAAGGACCCCACCATCGACTACAAGTTGTTCTCCAGTCATATAGCTGGACATATCGCTTGCTAAAAATAATGCTACTTTAGCAATTTCATCAGCATCTCCTATACGATGCATTGGTATCTTACCTAGAAATGCATCAGTTTGCTCGGTCATCTGTTCAGCTGAGGCACCTTGACTCATTGCCGCAACTCCTGGGGTTGCAATGCCTCCAGGTGCTATCGCATTAATCCAAATTTTATCCTCTGCATATTCAAGAGCAGCATTCTTAGTTAGCCCCCATTCACCGTGCTTTGATGCATCATAATGAGCAAGACCTGCCATTGAAGGGTGAATAGCATCAATTGAAGTGACATTAATTATCTTACCGCCACCCTGATTTTTCATAATCTCAGCGGTTTTTTTAATAGATAGAAAAACACTTCTCAGGTTTGTATGAATAACTTTTTCAAAATCATCAAGTGACATATCTTTAATTAGCTTAGACGGGTATATGCCAGCATTATTAACAAGAATATCTACCGAACCAAACTGATCCTTGGTAGTATTTATCATATTATCTATATCACCCTCAATCGATACATCTACTTTGAGCGAGATTGCTTTCCACCCATTAATATTAAGATCCTGTGCGCACTTACTGGCAGCTTCTTCGTCTATATCAGCAATTAGAACACTGGCTCCAGCTTCTGCGAGCCTGTAGGCAATAGCACTTCCAATACCTTTAGCACCGCCAGTCACAATCGCGGCTTTTCCAGTTAAATTCAGTAATTCTTTATTTGATTCCATGTATCCTCCTACATAATCATTATATGCCATATATTAGAGAAATAGATTAAACATTGCCCTATAGGAGTAAAATATAGATATGAGAGATGAAAAAATTGAAAGAATCAAGCAAGAACTACGTGACGTAGGCATTGTTTCAAAAACTCTTATATCACTTGAAAGTAAAAATTTAGTAGATATTATTTATGACGATGAACATATAGGTGGCGCTGTCCATGGTACCTATACACAAGGTATTGCTTGGCTGATTGCAACCAATAAAAGAATAATATTTATGGACAAAAAGCCATTCTTCAAAAGTGTTGACGAGATTAGTTATGATGTTGTATCGGGTACAAAAACTACACAAACAGCTTTCTCGGGAACTATCACACTCCATACAAGAATGGGTGATTATACAATTAGTTTTGTTAAAAATCAGAGTGCCAAAAAGTTTACAAAATATATTGAAGAAATAAGACTGGGAAGAACCAATCCTAATACAATCATTATTCCTGCTAAAGATACACTGAAAATCAATAATGAGTGTTTAATATTTCTTCGAGAGCATAATCTAGGAGTTCTCTCAACATTCAATAGACAGGGAAGCGTTAATGGAGCAACAGTCTATTATCTAATCGATAAGGATAATAGACTTTATTTACTAACTAAATCTGATAGTGATAAAAGTAGAAATATTCTAACTTCTAGTAAAGTTAGTTTTACTATATATGACGAAGCGAATTTACAAACCGCGCAGATTAATGGTGATGCTGCGGTTGAAACTAGTCAGGAAATAATAGATTACGTCTTTGAAACTTTGTCTAAACCTAGAAAATACAAGGAAGAACTTAAAAGCCCTCCAGTTAATAACATGCAAAATGGCTTATTCATAGTTATTAAAATTACTCCCAGTCAAATCAAATACCATGACTTTAATAAAACCTAGCAATATAAATACACAGATAATATAATTAATTTGATATAATAGACTTAATGATTACATATATTCAATCAATAATACTAGGACTATTACAGGGAATAACAGAACTATTTCCGGTCTCCTCATTAGGTCATTCAGTACTATTTGCATGGATACTTGGTTGGACGAATATAGTCAAAGTCCAATCTAGCCATGAATCATTCTTTCTAGCATATTTAGTAGCTCTACATGTTGCTACTGGAACAGCATTACTAATTTTTTATCGAAAAATATGGATAAAGTTATTCAAGGGCTTTTTTAGTTCGGTCAAAAAAAGAAAGGCTGAAACCAGTAATGAAAAATTAATTTGGCTTCTAATCGCTGCAACAATTCCAGCCGGCATATTTGGTTTAACTTTTGAGCATCTATTAAGATCTCAATTTGCCAAGCCATTATCTGCAACTATTTTTATTTTAATTAATGGTTGTATTCTCTTATTCGGTGATTACTATATGAAAAGTCATAATGTTAGACAACCAAAAAAAGATTTTCATATAGATTCATCAATTCAACATACCACCAAAAAAATGACATTCAAAAGAGCAGGAATTATAGGAACGGCTCAAATATTTGCCTTATTCGCGGGTATTAGTCGTTCGGGTATAACAATTATCGGCGGAATCATGACAGGACTAGATTATGAAGATGCAGCCAGGTTTTCATTCTTACTAGCAACTCCAATAATTTTAGCCGCTGGACTTTTAAAGTTGCCTGATCTTTTCGGACCTCTAGGTAATGGTGTTAGACCACAAATACTAGTAGGAGCAGTAGTTGCGGGAATATCAGCCTACTTTACAGTTAAATTCTTGGATAAATATTTTCAGAACAAAACACTTCGACCTTTTGCAATATACTGCTTTAGTATTGGTGCAATCATGTTGCTAGTTGGAATAACTGGCGTTAGACACTTCTAGAGAAATTGGAGGACTAATGAATATTGCTGATTTACTTATAGTTGTTCTTGTTATATTCATGGTCTATAGGGGCCTTAGCATAGGTTTCACTAGAGAAATATTCGCAACTACTGGCTTTATAATCAGTATCATTGTTGGGGTATCAATTATCCCGTTAATCATTAGGCATATGACCAATACTAGCTCAAAAGCTCTGTGGGCAATATCTCTAATGATAGTTTCTTTATTTATTTTTGTTACTGCTGGTGAAATGATTGGATATTATTTGAAAGTTAAAATAGCTAGAAAAGCACCCCTAGAAAAAACAGATAAAATTTTAGGCGGAGTTTTAAGATTTGTAGGAACTATAATAATTGTTTGGATTGTAGGTTCAATTTTAATTAAATTCCCAAATTTAAATGTTCAATCTCAGGTTCAGCAATCTTATATACTCGGTCAAATTAATAAAGATTTTCCATCAACACCAAAATTTATTTCAAGTATAGACAGCATTATTTCACCCAATGGTTTTCCATTAGCCTTTGTTGGTAACGAGCCACTTGTAAATAGCCATATATCTCTAAATTCAACTCCGGAGTTAGATGCAGCTGTTAATGCAGACCAAAAATCAGTAGTCAAAGTGGAGGGACTCGGCTGTGGTGGCATAGTTGAAGGAAGTGGTTTTGTAGCAGCAAATAACTTAGTCATAACAAACGCTCATGTTGTTGCTGGAATATTGAAACCATACGTTTATGATACAAATGGGCAGCACAGCGCAGTTGTAGTCTACTTCAATCCTAGTTTAGATTTAGCTATTATAAGAACATCAAATCTTGCAGGTTTACCTCTTAAAATTAATAATAGCCTAGTTAATGATTCAACAATTGGAGCTGTTATGGGATACCCTGGTGGTGGACAACTGCAGGCTAAAACTGCGGCCATTCTTAGTCAACTTCTAGCAAATGGAAGAAATATATATAATCAGGGTATGACTGTTAGAAGTATATATGCATTACAAGCTGATATTCAGCCGGGTAATTCTGGTGGACCTTTCATAGACAGCAATGGACAAGTAGATGGTTTGGTATTTGCTAAATCTACTGCCTATGCAAATCAAGGATATGCCTTAACGATGGTTCCAGTCGTAGAAGCTCTCCAATCAAATCTTAATAGTTATAATGCAGTATCTACTGGACAGTGTGCAGAGTAGATAATCTGCTGTATAATAAAAAATATGGTAAAAAAAGATACTAGAAAATTTAAAATAGAGAAGGTAATTCCTTGGATCCTTATTATCACTGGAGTTGTTGGACTGCTAATGTCAGCTGTACTGATTTATGACGAAACGCAAATTTCTCATAACCCTAACTACAAGCCAAGCTGTAATCTTAATCCAGTAGTTTCTTGTGGCTCAGTAATTGTTAGTAAGCAGGCTCAAGCATTCCATTTCTCCAACCCATACATTGGTTTGGTAGGGTTTGCAGTTATTGTAACGACAGGTGTAACAATTCTTGCAGGAGCTAAATTAAAACGATGGTATTGGTTAGGACTTGAAGGTGGCGCAATATTTGGAGTTGCTTTTTGTCACTGGCTATTCTATCAAAGTGTTTATAGAATTCACGACCTCTGCCCATTTTGTGCCATAACATGGATAGCCGTCATAACTTTGTTTTGGTATACAACTTATTATAATTTCTGGATCGGCAATCTTACACTGCCGGATAAACTTAAACCAGCAGGTAAATTTGTTACCAGGCACCACATAGATATTTTAGTTTTATGGTTCCTTATAATTGCAGCTTTAATTCTAAATCATTTCTGGTACTACTACGGAAAATTCCTCTAAGAGATTTATTCGTATCTAAGAGCAAGTATTGGATCCTTACGAGCTGCTTTGAAGGCAGGTAAGGATCCAAAAACTATTCCGACAGTAAGGGATAATAAGAATGCGATTACTAATATTGGCAGATTAATTAGTGGAGTCAGGGAAGTTGTTGCTCCAATTATATAGTCAACCAAAAAAGATAATATAACACCAAGCAGACCACCAAATAAGCTAAGAACACTTGACTCAATTAAAAATTGAATTAGTATTTGGTAATTGGTAGCTCCGATTGATTTTCTAATCCCAATCTCTTTAGTTCGTTCGGTTATTGATACAAGAGTAACATTCATTATTCCAACACCACCAACAAGTAATGATATTCCTGCAACAATTGCTATTAAATAGGTTATTGAATTTAAAACACTTGTTGTAATTGCTAAGCTTTGACTTTGTTGCAGAACAGTAAAGTCTTGTTGATCTCCATGAAGAGTCAATAAGTTTTTATTAATCGTTTTAACAATACCCTCAATATTATTATTGGTATTTGCTTTTGCTAAAATTTCATTGATTGGTGCTGTCGAATTTGTTAGAGCTTCGGCGGTATAGTAAGGAATGAAAATTGAATTATTGTAATCCGCGGTAATTGATAGTGGTGCTGCGTTAAATTTATTAAAAATTCCTCTGACAATAAATGTTTGGCCATGAAAGGTAAATGATTGACCAAGAGGTATGCGTTCACCAAATAAATTATATGCTAAATTCTGGCCAATGACTGCTTGGTAAATATCTGTGCTTGATGAATTAAAATATTCACCATATGCCAATTGCTGATTAATAACACTAGGAAACTGATTACTTGTTCCAAGAACTGATTCAGAAAAACTACCCTGGTTGGTCTTAATGGTTCCATTGACTACATTTATAGCTGATGATTCTGCAATACTACCTGTAGAGGCTACACTATTTAAATCTGCTTGAGATAAACTTGATGAACTATTAGCATTAGATAGTGTATTTAAACTATTGATAAGACTATTAGAATTATTTTGATTAATACGTCCCGGTCTAATAACAATTAAATTTTTACCAATTGAATTTATCTGATTACTAACCTGTGTTTCAATTCCTTTGGCAATCGAAACAATTGTAACTACTGATACAATACCAATAATAATACCAAGCACTGTCAAAAAACTGCGCATCTTTGTCTTTCTAATAGTCCTGATTGCTAGAAATATATCGTCTCGATAGGGAATATTCATTATTTCTTCCTCTTTATTTTATTTTTTCTAAGTTTAGTAGTTTTAGTTTTTTTCTTTGTTGTCTGTTTTTTATTAGGAGATTTTTGGGGTATAGAATCCATGATTGCTGATATGCCGGCGAGGTCATCATCGATTGTTTTCTTTGGACGTTTTTTATAAATTGTTTTTTTAGCTGTTTCGGCGATATCTCCGATAGCTGACTTTTCATCAAGGACCACTGATCCATCTCTCATATAAACAACTCTAGAAGCATAGCGAGTAATTTCTGGATTATGAGTAACTAGTAAAACTGTTGAACCAGTCTTATGAATATCTGAGAATAGTTCCATAATTAATCTAGACGAGGTTGTATCTAAGTTACCTGTCGGTTCATCAGCAATTATTATTTTAGGAGAATTAATTAATGCCCGAGCTATGGCAACGCATTGTATTTGACCTGAACTAAGTTGATTTGGATAGAAGTATTTTTTATCATCCATGCCAACTCTTTCTAGCATATTCTCAGCAAGTTTCGTTCGAAGCCTTAAACTCACTCCTTTATATGCTAAGGGTAGTGCAACATTTTCTATAACTGTAAGTCTAGGCAAGAGGTTAAATGATTGGAACACAAAACCTATAGTATCTCGTCTTATTTTGGCTCTTCTATTGGTGCGAATTTTATCTACACTTCTTTTGCTTAACATATATTTGCCATATGTTGGACGGTCTAAAAGACCAATAACATTCATAAGTGTTGATTTACCGGAGCCACTAGGACCCATGATTGCGATAAATTCATTTTCATCAATAGACAAATTAACTTCTTCAAGCGCAACTGTGGTTGCGTCTCCAAAGCCATAAATTTTACTCACATCGTTCAACTCAATTATGGACATAACTTAATATATATTGTACAGTTTTTTTTGAATAGTTTGCAAGGTGTTTTTAATTATTATTTAAGATATAATATATCTAATTTGTTTGGAGAGGTGCAGGAGTGGTTTAACTGGCTCGCTTGGAAAGCGTGTGTCTGGGTCAAACTGGACCAAGGGTTCGAATCCCTTCCTCTCCGCCAAAATTTGCAAATTACTATGTTTTATGTTTTAATTATATTATGGAAATAAGTCCCCGCGCAGAATTTGGAAAAACTCATCATAAACAGTTAGAAGTGATAGAGACATTAACTGAAGTCATTTTAGATTCAGACCAACTAAAAACTGTAGTTAAGGTTGACGGACCGGGTGAAGAGAATGCAAGATCACAAATAATTGAAGGTCTATCAACACCTGAAGACATACTTGCATTTGCTGATGAACTTGGTGCTGCTATTACAAAAAATAAATCTGAAAAGATAGCAGAATCTATTAATAATGAGAACTTAATAGTCGGTGAGATTGCAGTTAATTCAATTCTTGCAACTGCATCTTTATATGATAATTTTAAATTATTTGATTCCAATAATATTACTCAAGAAATTTTAGATGAACTAAGATTTTTAAACTGTGAATATGGCATATGGACTAAATCTGGTATTGACTTCGAAACTACAAAAGGATCAGTTGATCTAGATATGATTAGTCTACATGGGCTAGAAAAACATGTAACCGCTACTCGACACAAAGTCACAATAGTCTCTGAAGGTGTTAGTATGCGCCTCGATATAGATAAAATAGGCGATAGAAATTCAATTCCTGAAGTCAATTTTAAAGTCACTGCAGAAAATGATCCAATATTTGAAAAAGCAATCCTTACTTTAAATATTGAATTTGCTGAGCTTCTACCATATTTTACAAATTCCTCTACCGAGAAAGAGTTAAATGAAAAATTATCTGAAATTAAATTAAGATACAGTGGCTTGCCTTCAGAAGAGGAGGTGGGGGATATATTAGACTTAGTCAAAGACCGCATTCTTGCAACAAGATCTTCTATAGAAATAAGCAGCCTTTTCGGTAATGTAAATCTACCTTCTATAGAACAACTCGATGGATTTACTGCAGCACTTCAAGAAATTTATAATTAGTTAGCCGATTAAAGTGCCGACTTTTTCACCCTTAATTGCTGAGACAATATTACCCTCAGTCATACTATCGAATATTATAATAGGCATTTTATGTTCTAGTGCCAAGCCAAGTGCAGCTTGATCCATGACTTTAATATTTTCTTGTTCCAATGCTTCCTGATGAGTTAGTTTAGGGATTTTTTTTGCATCATTGTGATGAGCAGGATCTTTATCGTATACACCATCAACTTTAGTTGCCTTAAGAACTACCTCACAGCTAAGTTCAAGCGCAATTTCAATAGCAGCCGTATCAGTTGTCAAGTAAGGTCTTCCAGTGCCACCAGCAACAATTATAACTCTACCGTTATCGATGTGTTTATTGGCTAGCCTGTGAATAAATTTCTCAGCGACTTGTTCGGCAAATATATTTGACAGACATCTAGTTTGTAAACTATTTGCTTCAAAAATATCTGTAAGGGCTAAAGCATTAATCATAGTTGCAAGCATTCCCATATGGTCAGCTGTAACTCTTGCTATGCCATGCCCAGCTATTTGAGCACCTCGAATAAAGTTACCGCCACCGACCATAATTACTATCTCTGTTCCATCTGCACTAGCTTTTTTTATTTCATTTGCCAACCAAGAACCAAAAATTGGATCAATGCCAGAATCATATTTTCCTGAAAGTTGTTCACCTGAAAGTTTTAGTAAAACTCTTTTATAACTCATTAACTAATTATTCTAGCAACTTATCCAGCTATTAGCTATACTTAAAATTAGATTATGACTAAAATTTGTTCTTGGAATGTTAATGGAATAAGGGCTGTTGAGAGAAAAGGCTTATTTCAACCTTTTATAAACGAACTCAAACCCGATATTATTTGCTTACAAGAAACCAAGGCTAATAGAGAACAAGTCGAAATTGACTTAAATGGTTACCATGAATATTGGAACTCGGCTGAGAGAAAAGGCTACTCAGGAACAGCTATATTTTCGAAAATAGAACCGGTTACAGTAATTGACGGTTTGCCCGAAGATTTCATAAAACAATATAAGCTAGATAACGATTCATATGGAGACCCAAACAGTGAGGGTAGAGTAATGACTGCTGAATATAAGGATTACTATTTAGTAACTGTATATACTCCAAATGCCAAGGATGATTTATCCAGGCTCAAATTAAGACATAAACAATGGGATCCAGCATTTCTAGAATACTTAAAATCTTTAGAAAAAAATAAACCAGTTATATTTTGTGGAGACCTAAACGTTGCTTATAGTGAAGATGATTTATCTAATCCAAAACCAAATGTTGGCAAAAAAGGTTTTACCGATGAAGAGAGACAAGGTTTTGGCCAATTTTTAAATACTGGCTTTATAGATAGTTTTAGAATCTTCAATAAGGGAAATGGCTATTACTCATGGTGGTCACATTGGGCAAATGCAAGAGCTCGTAACATAGGTTGGAGAATAGATTATATTTTAACTTCGAAATCGTTAGTACCTAAAATAAAATCTGCGCAGATACATAAAGACATACTCGGCAGCGATCACTGTCCAGTTAGTATTGAGCTGGACATCTAAATGAATGATAATTCTATTGCGCGAATTCAAACAAAGAATAAGCCGATTTATCCTGATTTAATTTGGAGTCGTCCAGAAAACAAAAAGCATGCGGGAAAATTATTAATTATAGGCGGGAATAAGTTTGGTTTTTCACTACCAGCAGAAAGCTATAATGAAGCTGAAAAAGCTGGGGCGGGTTCAATGAGAGTCATTATGCCCGATAGTCTTAGAAATATTATATCCAAAATTTTTCCAAGTGCAGACTTTGTTAGTAGTAATCCAAGTGGTGGTTTTTCGCAAGGTTCAATAGCTGAAATAGTTGATCAAATAATGTGGTCAAACGCCACATTGCTTGCAGGTGACTTCGGTCATAATAGCGAAACAGCAATAGTAATTGAGAAAATATTGTCTACAAAGACTCCTTTGATTCTTAGTGGAGATTCTATAGATAGTTTCCTATTAGACCCTAGACACCTAATGAGTAGGTCTAATACTTTAATTGTTACTAACTTTTCGAAACTACAAAAAATTACTACAAGCTTAAGACTTCTCAAACCATTAACTATGAATATGACAGTTCAGTTAATGATTGAAGCACTTAGTGAGTTAACAATTAAATTTCCAGTTTCAATTGCTCTTGTTCATGAGTCTAAGGTATTTGTTTGCTATCAAGGCAAGGTTAGTATTACTACCATCACTAAAGATGCAAATATGGAAAACAAGGTAGCCTCACATGCAAGTGTTTGGTTCATGCAAAACCCTAATAAGGTATTTGAAAGTATAACCTGCTCAGTTATTGATTTTGCAGTTTAATGATTTATTTTTGATTTAATTGATTCATGGATTGTTTCCAATTAGAGCGCATTAAAATATAATCTTGTTGGGTTTTGTCTGCTAGGGTTGCTACTTTTAAATAACCACCGTAGCTACCAATTGCATTAAAGTCGTATTTTGGATTAATTTTTAATAAGTGTTGAGATTCAGCTTTAGATAAACAGTCACTTAATTGGACAGCACATTGATTACCGACGTCAACCCAGCTTGATACATTTGAATCATATGGAACGGTCATGGATACGGATAGGTTTAATGCATCACGACCATCTTGATCAAGTTGATCAAATATAAAATTACCCATAGAATAAACAATTAATTTTCCTTTATAAACTTCTGTATTTTGGACCCAATGCGTTCCATTTCCAACAACATAGTCAGCACCATAATCTATCATCTTATGTGCTACATTAGTTTGATCAGCACCGGCGATATGTTCATACTCTGGACCACCATTCATGAGAGCGAAAACTGGCATAATTTTTGACCACTTCTTGATACTTTCAAGCTCTCCAGGGTTTGGGGAATATATGATTTTATAATTATATGAACAAAAGGCAACTGGCAAAGATCCAGGAACTTGAATAGAATTAGTCTTAACTAAATGAATTGGTAAAACCACTACCTTACAATCGTCTTTCTCGATATGTGGATTGTAATTTCCAACAGTTTGTACGCCTTCATGATTCAGATTAGAAACTGTATCAGCATAGCCCTGAGGTCCTTGATCGTTGAGGTGATCACTAGACAAACTCAAAATTGGAAAATACTTTTTAAGATATGGTACCCAGCTAGGATTACAATTGAAAATTAAATTATTTACTTGATTTTCGTAACTATCTGGATTTGTAGTAATAGGACATTCCAGAACTCCTATATTGGCATCATATTTTCCTAATGTACTCATTCCACTAAAAGGTTGATCGTAATTGCCAGCTGAATAAGTTCCAACTGCTCTTCCAAGCATCACTGTGCCACTAAATAGATAGTTGCCAACTAGTTTTGAATAGAGCTTATTAGAGGCTTTATTTGTTGCCACAGAGATATGATTAGTAATTGGTTTAGACTGATTTACGAAACTATGGAAGATAAAGTAATATAATCCAAATAAACACAGTCCAATGATTAATAAAATAAATGTAGACTTGGTTCTATTATGGTAATTACGTTTTTTACTTCTATTTTGATAAGTCATATTTATTCTAGATTATAGTCCTAGGTAACGAGTTGGCAACTATATTGCAACATTTTAGATAAACTTTTTTGACACTAGCTAGTTCTAAAGAGCATAATTGGAATATAAAATAACTTAAAAAAGGTATAAATATGAATATTATGTATATTGTAATCGCGGTCGTAGTAGTAATAATAATAATTTTGATAGCTGGACTTTACAATAGTCTAGTAAGACTAAATGTCAAAACTGATGAATCATGGAGCGATATTACAGTTCAACTAAAAAGAAGAGCAGATTTAATTCCAAACTTAGTAAGTACAGTTCAAGGTTATGCAACACATGAAAAATCTGTTTTTGAAGATGTTGCAAATGCAAGATCAGCTGTTATGAGCGCTAAAGGACCAGCTGAAACTGCCAAAGCGGATAATATGCTTACTTCAACCATGAAGAGTCTTTTCGCTGTAGCTGAAAATTACCCAGAACTAAAGGCTAGTGATAATTTTCAACAACTACAGAGTCAAATAACAGATACTGAAGATAAAATTCAAGCCTCTAGAACTATATATAACAGCAACGTTAAAGACTTCAACAGCAAACGAAAAGTATTTCCTACTAATGTTTTTGCTGGAATGATTGGATTCAAGGCCGATAGAGAATTCTTCGATGCAGGTGGCGACCAAAGCATCAACCAACCCGTTCAAGTAAAATTCTAATAATAGATAATGATTGATTCATTTCAATACCTTGCAATTAAGATTCACCCTGTAATTGCATTTGCTGGAGGAGGTGGCTCTGGTGGCGGAGGTGGTGGCTCAGGAGGTGGCTCTGGTGGCGGAGGTGACATATTAGCATTAATTGGCTATGCTCCAATGCACTTACTTGGATCATGGCTTAGAAGACATAAGAAGAAGGAAGCAGAATGGGTTAGTCTTCAAATTATAGGCTGGGTTATTTGTTTTATCTTTACCGGTATATTAATAGTAATTGGAATTAGTTCAACCTTTCTTCTTACAATTGCTGGCATACTGGCACCAATTGGAATGGCAGCTGGTCTATATAATTTATTTGGATTATTAAAACAGTCAAAAAATACCAAAAATGCTCTTTTAAACGCAGAGAAAACCGACAGTACATGGAATGAAAATAACTTACTAGAAAATGGAAAGAAAATTTTCATGCAGTATCAGGCAGATTGGTCCAGTTATAATACCGATAACATGAAGTCATATATGACAGAACCATACTTTAATCATGCAAGTCTCATGATAGCCGCATTGAAGCTTGCAAATCGAAAAGATCTTGTTAATGATCCGGTTATAGATCAAGCCGTCATAACGAGTGTTAGCGACGACACAGATAACTCTAAGGACAATCTAATTATAGGGTTTAGTGCACATGCAAATGATCAGTTAATAGACACGACCACAAATAAAGTGCTATACAACGACAAAAATATGGTCGAGTTTTGGAGATTTACAAGATCAGGAAATAATTGGCTTCTTAGCGGTATTCAACCCTCAACGGCATCGCAATGGACTCATAATGTTAGTCTTGAAACATTTGCTTCTGGGCAGGGCTTTTACTACAGCCTAGACTGGGGCTATCTATTACTACCATCTAAAGGACAAATATTTGGGGAAGGTAAATTTGGTGTTTCGGATATAAACAATCACGTAATTGGATTATATAAAAATATCCTTATTCAGATATATACCTATACACCAAATCCGCAATATAATTCTAAAAAATACTTGATTGCTCAGACTGCACTACCTAGGAGCTATGGAGATATTGTAGTTAGGCAAAATCAAAAACTACAACTCGGAATTAGAGGACTTCAAAAAGTATCCATGGAATGGGGTCAATTCAATAGTCGATATGAAGTTTATGCAACTAGTGTCGAACAGGCCACTAGCTTTGAACTTTTAAATCCGTTATACATGCAAAAGCTTCAAGCCCTAAACTTCGAAGTCAATATGGAAGTAGTCGACAATATTCTCTATATGTATGCTCCTATAAAATATGATGCCGATACAAGTAATCTCTTAGAGTATCAGACTATGCTAAGTCTTCTCAAGGACGCGTTCGAAGAAATGAAAATGTAGTTAGAGAACTATCTAATTATCATGTCCACTATATGTTCTACCTAATGAAGCTTGAACTGCAGCTCTAACTGCTGCCCGACTGTCTAAATCAATCTTTTTAGCTTGATCATTAGATTCTTGTCTAACTTCACCTAATGCATTTTTTAACATTGGATGAATTTCTGGTTGATCATCGAAGATTTGCTCAATCCTGCCATCACTAATAGGTACATCTATGAGAATACAACTACCGCCGTCAGGGTAGATTACTGCTTCAACATCACTTCCAAGACCTAAATTAACACGTATTTCATCAATTTCTTCAGATGATTGTGTATTTTCTCGTAATACTTACATGATAGTTGTCATTGGATCACCCTCTTTTGGCTTAATAGATTCCATTAAAACACCTTCAGAATGGGGCATATAGGCATTGAGTAAATTACAAAAGTTACTCTCCTGAGTTTTTCTTAAATCTTGTTCTAATGATGACGGAGCTCTTTCTGACATTTTTTTCCTTTTTTGATTAGTTCTTATAGTAACTAATTATATTACTTAAATTTATAACAGTCAATAATCAAGAAATGTAATAGGCAAATACACAAATTAATTATTTTATATGTTTTAAGTAAATTTTAATAAAAAAATCCTAGTATTAAGCTAGGATATTTCTAGTTCATATAAGCATTAGTTATTTTTTAATGGTGGGCAAGGAGGGACTTGAACCCTCACGATATTACTATCACAGGATTTTGAGTCCAGCGCGTCTACCAATTCCGCCACTCGCCCGTGAATAAATTTTCAATTTACTATTGTGCTTATAGGGGTGTATTGTACTATACTTAAGCATATATAACTAGCACAAGAATTATAAAAAATATATGTCAGATAAGAAACCAAATAGGAAAAAAGAGCTAAAAGCTGCTACGACTGATTTGATTAGACAAAAAATGTCAAATATTTATGAAGATGAGCCTGAATATGCAAAAGAGTTTCGAGAAATAGAACTGCAGAATAAGACTTTATCCAAACATCAAGAGTATATTGAAAAACTAAATCAATCAGGTAAAACTAGTTTTGAAATTCAAAGATTATGGCATGAATACTATGATGGTTTATCTAATGAAGACAAAAAACAAGTTTGGGATGAATTTTATAAGTCTAATGCCAAAGGTAATGAATATTTTGAAAAAGTTTCAAAAAAAGTTAGGGATGCTCGTAAGAATGAAAATCCAGATAATATAGCATCTAAAGTACTTATTACTGAACACATATTGGCACCTTCAGAAAAAAAATATAATCGACGAATAAAAACGAGTTCAAGAAAATTATCTGAATCGGTGAAACATAAAACTAATAGGGTTGCTAAATCTCAGTTCATTAAATCGCTTGGTTTTGGCTTAATTATTGGAACCCTAGTTATTATTATATTTTTATTTAGTTTTTTGAATCAAATATTTCTCATACCCTTCATTCAACCAAGCCGTAATGCTATAACTACGCCAATAATACTTGATACTTCTGGACTGGTTGCCAATACAAAACCTGAGATTATTATTCCTAAGCTAAACCTTGAAATTCCTGTTAATTACACTGAAGTCTCGACTAATGAAACTAATATAGAGAATGATCTTAATAGTGGGGTAGTCCACTATCCAAGTACCGTATTCCCTGGACAAATTGGTAATTCAGCTTATTTTGGACACTCTAGCAATAATATCTTTAATCCAGGTAAATATAAATTTGCATTCGTACTATTACATACATTGGTTAAAGGTGATACATTTTACCTAGTTTATAATTCTAGGGTGTACGTTTACCAAGTATTTAGTAAAATTATAGTTCCTCCTAGTGAAGTTTCAGTTTTAGATTCAGTTCCTAACCATACCGCAACAGTTGCTCTTATAACCTGTGATCCACCTGGTACTTCAATAAACCGATTGGTAGTTTATGCAGATCAGATTAATCCTAATTTAAATACCAATTCTTCGCCAACTAATCCTAGCTCTAATCAACCAGTCCTAAAATCCTTACCGGGTAATGGGCAGAGTCTGTGGTCAAAATTTATTAACTGGCTATAAGTCTGCCTTAAGTCTAGTTGGAGTTTGTTGTAATTCGAAGCTTGTTGCTTTCGTCTTTGAATCAATGTTTTGAGTGATTGTATATAAATATTTATAATCCTGGTTAAAATTAGGTAATATACTTGGCTCATTAGAAACTAACTTTTGTTGATTAGTTCCATCATAATCAATGAAGTAAACTTTTTTATTACTAATAAATATTAGTCTTTCACCATCCATCCAAGTGACATTAGTCATTGGAGCATCAATTGTTTCGGGGAGAATATAGCTATAGTTATGATTATAGAAGTTATCGTATGTTTTAATTGTAGTTCCATTTTCGGCTAGAATCTTGCTCGTGTCAGCCGAAAATTTAACATAATTTACGCCTGGCAATTGAAGTAGATCAACAGGAACTAATAATTGATTAGGAAATTGTTGTATTGTTTGTTCAGGATTTTCATATACATAAACCTTTCCAGCAATTGTAGAACCAGCAATTAGAAAATAATTATTGTTATTTTGGGCCATGTCTAATAAATAGGTCGAGCCTGAAGGAAATGTTCGAATATTATAGTTTGTAGTTCCATCTAATAGTCTAATTGCTATTTGACCAGACTCAACTTTCTGATTAGAGGCATAAATTATTATATTATCACCATATGATTTGAATGCTTCAACTCCATTTAGAACAGTTTGCAATTTTGTATCAGATAGCTTCTCACTGTAAAGTGATTTTACGACTGGATCATAAATGTAGTATTTAGAATATGCCTGATTCCATAGACTAATTTTTTCTAATCCTATGGGTATATTGAGAGTTTTATTTAGATTAATCGTATCGGCTGGAGTTTTAATGTTAAATAGAATATATTCATTTCCTGACGGCATTAAATGTTCAAGTAGTGCATGTTGATTATCTATAGACCATTCAACAAGCTTTATACTGTCGCCACCTCCAACAACTGGACTTAAAATACCGCTAGGAATACTTATAGTAACTGGGCTTATTAAAGGTTTTGTATTTAAATCATACTTAGAAAAGTTAAGTAGACTTCCTGGTTGCAGTAATAATAACCAGCGTCTATCTAGACTTTGGATAGAAAGATTAGTCAGTGAAGTAGAGCTTGAAACAGTTGTTGATGAAAGTATATTTGGCAAAAGAAATGGATAGTCAAAATGTTGGACGCTACCACCATCAACCTCTATAGATCTTTGCCAGCTTCGATAGCCAGATTTTTTGATCGATAATATATATTGGCCTGATTGAATAGCTATCCTATTGCTGGTAGTTCCATAGCTAACTGAATTCATTTTTATGTTAGCGGTACTTGGTGTCGAAGCAACATATATAAGACCATTCTGGTAAACATTGCCATTTTTACCAAGTCCATAGCCATATGCTAGATAAACCAAGATAACTGTACCGAGAACTATTAATACACCAAAAAGAAAATAGCCAATTAATAAATATCTATTTTTTCTCTTAGTGATTTCTGGGTCTAGGAAGTCCATATTTTGTATAATTTCATTATATTTACGTTTTATATTTATTGGTAGGGTCAATTATGATACTGCTTGCAGTTATTAGCAAGTAGTAATAGAATAAATATATTAATGTTAGCGTTAATGCTTAAAATATAATTATTTGGAAAGTGAATATCATAAGTGGCAGATAATAAACTACTGGAAATAAATGGACGTCTCTATGATGAGTATGGACGACTTGTTCAGGATCAAAATGGAGCAATTTCAGGAACTATAAGCAGTTCTTCGAAAAATAAATCTAAAGCTCATAAAATCGCAAGTTACAAGAAGAGACCAATTCAAAAATCTACCACGTTACTAAGAAAAGCTGTTAAAAAGTCTAATATGTCTGATTTTGTTAACCCAGTTAGTGGTATTAGTAGTTCTCTATCGCCAGCCAGTACAAGTGTTGCCTCGGCTAGAATAACTAGAACCAGATCTGTAAATCAGAATAATTTAATTAAAGATTTTGGTGACAAAAAAGCACTTCCTAATTTTAATGGTGAGATTCATCCAATTGCTAAAAAACCTGTATATAAGCCTAGTCTTGATACGACTAAAAAAGCTTATAACCCTTTTGATGATGCAGTCGCTAGGGCAGTTCCCCCAAATCATAGTAATCAAAAAACTCATAAGCCAAATAGTTTATTTTCCTATAACAAAATAATGATCTTTTTATTTTTAATTATTAGCTTCATTGTTTTATACTTTACTTTACCAAATACAACTGCTAGCAGATCGGAAGAGCGTCGTGTAGGGAAAGAGTGTAGG
>CAIUOC010000044.1 GCA_903900685.1 uncultured Candidatus Saccharibacteria bacterium
AGGACCACTTACAGTATTGGTATTAAATCCTATGATTCCAGCATTCTTAGCGTTAGCGCCTGTATTGAGTGCACTACAGTTATTTAGAGTATTAAGGTTACTTCCTGCAACTACGTCACCGCCGTTGACACTGAAGTAAGGAACAGTTAAAGCTGTACCTGTAGTTGTTGAAGAACAAGTAAGATTTGAATAAGTAAAAGTTATATTAAAATCTCCCGCTGTCCAAGTAGGTGGAATATTAAATTTATATAATACAGAGATTCCAGGTGGGGACGCTAAAGTGCCGCTAGCAGTTAGAGTACCTTGAGTCAAAGTCATACCCGTAAAATTACCTGATGCAACTTTTGTACTGACGCTAGCTGGGGGTAGAAGTGGTGCACCATTTAAAGCACTAATACTTACTGAAGCTGTAATTGAAACCGTAGTATTTTGGCCAACTATAACACTTGGCGCAGAAGTTGGGCCACAGCCTATTGAGTAACAAGGAGGGTAAGTAATTGTCGAGCTAATATTACCATATATCCCTGGAGAAGTTACATTACTATTATAATCTGTTACTTGCAAAGTTACTGTATGTGATACAGTTTGATCAAATGAAGACATATCAAAAGATGAATTATATGAGAAAGAAGTACCCTCCGAAACTCCGTCAACGATTAGACTGACATTTAAAGCACCGCCGAAAAATGTCCAATCCATATCCTTATCAAATCCCTTTATTGAGTTTATGTTAGTAGCACTACAACTGGCAGTACCTGAAACTGTTGGAGCAAAATTATCCACACTGGCAAGTACAACAGGTATAGATAATGTACCGTTAGCTCCATTATCACCGCTATTTAATAGTACAGCTCTAGGTATTGTAGCTATTGTTTCAGAAGAAGGAAGTCCGTATGAAGTAGTACCTGATACTTTAGAGTCTGTAGCTGTTATATTTTGAGTGGTGTCTAGTTTATAGCCTGAGGGCGGTGTAATAACAAGAACTTTTCCATCACCACCAACCAAACAATTTACACCAAAAATTACCACAGTCCCATTGCCTCCACCTGTGAATGTAGATACGGCTGCTTCCGCAGTTGACCCATGAGGAGTAGCCCCGGAAATAGTTATAGACCCAATGCTATTATCGTTAGCAGGTGGTGTAATAGACTGTAAGGGCATATTAGTTCCGTCACTGTCGTAATCCCAACATCCAGGCAAACTATTATAGCCTGCATAACTGAATGAATTTGTTCCGTTACCCTGATAATTTTGGGTAATGGTTGACCAGATTGGATTAACTGCATTACCGCTCTTTGAATCAATGAATTGAGCTTTAACTATATAAAGATGCAGGCCATCATTAAAGCATGACTGACTACTCAGTGCAAGTGCAAAAACTTTTTTACCGAAAAGATATGCAAATGGTTTTGTGATAACAGATTTGAAGTTCTTAAATATGTCGGCATAAGAGGTAAAATAAACTGCTTTTTTAGAGTAGTTATTAATCATGGCTTGTTCATTTGAATATTTTCCTGCGCTAGATTGCTCTAGTCTGAAAATTCCATAATATCCAGATGAGGCTTTATATACACCAGTATTTTGACCAGTATGTGTTAGGTTTTTTATTGCTTGATAATTCGATATTCCGCCACCGCCAACATCATTATATCTCTCATCGTTAGTCTGCTGATCTACGATATTTTTCATGTAAGAATAAGTAGATGGAGGACCAGATGGCTGCGTTTCAATCTTATTGGCTAGTTTATAGTAGTCTGTTTGTTGCTTTATAGTTTCATCCGATGCTCCACTATTAAATAAAGGCAAAAACTGATTAGTTAATACAGACTTTATTTTATTGTCGATACTTGTTGTATCTGGAATATATGGATCCCATCTTATTACGACACCAAATAGTAAATTCTTAGCAAATAGCTTAGAATCCAGAGAACTATTAAGATAATTGGTCTGATTAATATAATCTGCCACTTGCTCTGTCATTCCGTATTGATGTAGGACATATATATAGTATTTTTGCTGACTACCATTCCTTACGTAATACTGTTTCATAAAATTATTGACTGCAGACTGGGAATAATCTACGTTTGAGATTTTAGCTTCACTGACGTAGGCATTATTCTTAAGAATCGTATTTTTGGCGATATTGGCATATGCACTAAGTGGTTTATGGATTTTATTTTTACTATCTTGAAACTGATAATAAGCCTCTAGATTGTGATATAGACTTTTAGTAGTGATAATTCCATTTATGTTTGAATAGTACTTATTGGCTTTATTGTTATATATAAGAGTAATAAACAAAAAAATCAAAATGAGTAAAGAAACTATCAAAAAAATATATTTGTAGCGTTTTAAGAAATCTTTAGCTTCAGTTTTACCCATATTCACAAATATAATATCACTTATGCTTGATAAAAAAAATAACGTATTTATAATTTAATTATATTTTCCAAGGTTTTTAATTATTATGGCAAAAAACTACATCCTTAAGCCTTATGTTTGGCTTATTAATAGTATATCGGCATAATAACTGAGAACAATTATCATATTGGGGTTGAATTCAGCTTAATTAACAGTAATATTTGAATATTTTAATGAAGATTCAATAATAAAATTAACTGTTATTTTAGACCATTGAAAATACTTGTTCTTCTTTATTTGCCATCTAATAGTAGCAATCCATTTTAAAAAGTTTGAGAAGTTTGAAGTAGTAACGGGAATTGTGCTGATTTTTAGAATCATCAATCTGGCTTATGAAATAAATTAGTTTTTCTCTTTCCATCCATCTATAGAATTCATTAGTAATGATGTAGGAAGATTATATTCCCCATCCCCTTCTCTATAAACAACACTTTTATTGTTCATAATTCTTAATGAACTAGCATTTTCAGCATCTTCTATAATAATTCCATCCAGATTCAACTTAGGAAATAGAACGATTTTTATTTCCTCCTTAAGAATATCTAGTTGATCTAATTCATGATCTATAGAATTTAGTATTATATTCTTAGCAATAGCTAGTGCTCTATCAAGATGTAACTTTTCGCTTACTATATTTATATGTTCATTAGGTTCTTGGTTTGAATTTATTGCCTCTGACATAATTTAAATCCTTAAATTGGGAACGCAGTTAAAATGTTTCCACTACTGTTTGAAGTAATTACCTCTATATTAACACCATTAACCTGTGCCTTATGTATAGACCTAGAATTATTTTCATCACCATTGTCGCTAATCGGTTCATTGGAAACAAGTAATATTGCCTCTAATACTTCTTGAGTTGACCATTCATCTGGAAACATATTAGAACCGCGGCGTTTTATAAATCTTTTATTTTTATTGCTCGAAATCACAATATCTCCTGCCCGATAAACTCCATTTTCATTCTTTTTTTGTGCAGCTTTATACTTCGAAACTTTTTTACTATTGGGTTTATTGCTTGCAATTGAGGATGCAACCTTTGTTTTGACATTGCCAACTTCTACTTGTGATGGTAAATGATGAAGCCCTCCGCTTTCACTGCCAACAAGTATATGTTTAAGTGAGTCGTGACCGTTTTCTGGATTTAGTTCAAATTTTTTAAGGACCCCAGATTCATAAAACTCCGAGCTAATTAGACCTTTATCTACCATTTCAAGCTCGAATTGTTGTCTATTAAACTCAGAATCATTTATAGAGTCTGAATCATGCTCAGAATTATAATGTTTATAGTTAAAGTTACTTATTTTTTCAGTCATTTATTAGATTATTTATTTTAGTAATTTACTTATATATTAGCATATTTTTATTATTTTGTCTATATATTCTTCTTAGAATCTTATGTGCAATAAACCATTCAATCTTAAAAATATTACTAAGTTATTGTAAAAAATCGATATATTCAGCGTTATATTCAATAAAATGAATATCTATGTCATACTTTAATAGATTATGTCAAAAAAATCTGAGAGTAGGAACATATACAAAAAGAATAGCGATGTCGCAGTAATAGTTCCTGTTTATAATGAAGGTTCGATTATAAAAACTACAATTCTAGAACTTGAGCAGTGCTTTAATTACATAATCTGTGTCAATGATGGAAGCAAAGATAACACTTTATCAGAGCTTAGAAAAACTAATTGTATTATAGTGAATCATCGTCTAAATCTTGGTCAAGGTGCATCCATACAAAGTGGTATAGAATACGCACTTTTAAACAGTAATAAAAAATATTTTATTACATTTGATGGAGATGGCCAGCATGTCGTAGATGAAGCAGTCAGCATGCTAAAACACCTTCAAAATAATCGTCTAGATATCGTACTAGGTTCACGCTTTCTTCACAAAAAGACTAATGTGCCTTTTTATAAAACAATAATCTTAAAGATCGCCCTATTACTTTCCAATAAAGTAATAGGTTTAAAACTATCAGACACACATAACGGATTGAGAGTATTTAATAGGCATGTTGCAGAAACTATAAATTTAGAAGTCTCAGGAATGGCACATGCGACAGAAATTATATATAAAATACGCGACAATGTTTACAATTATTCAGAATTTCCAACAACAATTAATTATACCGATTATTCGGTTAAAAAAGGTCAACCTATTATGAATTCTATAAATATTGTCTTTGATATCCTAATGAATAGGTTTAGTAGAAAAAAATGATAATTAAGATTCTATTATTATTTTTAGTCATATTAATTTTTTTATACTTTATTTCAAAATCAGAAACATATAGAATTAAAGCCTGGAAAAAATTGCTAGCATTATTTTTTACATTTTTTGCCACGATTGCAATAATTACACCAAATATAGTTAGTGATTTAGCTCGTTTTGTAAATGTTGGCCGGGGAACTGATTTATTGCTTTATATGCTGACTATATCTTTCATATTTGTAAGTGCTAATACATATATAAATAATCAGAAAGTTGAAAATCAATTGACTAAAATAATCCGATTGCTAGCACTCTATGAAGCTCAAAATGACAGTCATAATAAAAAAATCAGCAAGAATATCAATCATAAATTTAACGACTAATTACAAAACTGAGCCCAATTAATACTAAAAATATTCCCATTACATTGATATAGCTTAATTTTTCATGAAAAAATAGTACCGCCAAAAGTGTTGAGAAGATAATAGCAGTTGTAGTCATCGCTATTTGAACAACATAAAATTTATTGTCAGACAGCAGGAAAAAGTAAACAACAATTGCAAAAACATATAATAATCCACCCATCCATATTAAAGGACTTGTTATAATATTCTGAATAATGCGCATATTTGTACCATGCATTATTCCATGATGCTTTACTGCAGTTCCCCATAATGCTTGAGCACCTACAAGCATTATGGCCATAAGTGGTAGAAGAAGATATCTCCCAATCTGTAACATGGTACAATTGTAGCATATATGTCTAAAGTAATTTTGAGTAGTTCTAAAAAATGGGCAGAACCAAAAAATATAGGCATAATAGTAGTTGCATTTGACAACCAAGAACATTTAAAAAAGCTTCTGAAGACAATTGCTCTTCAGAAGCAAAAAAATGACTTTCTTATTGTAATTGATAATCACCCGGAATACCGTTCAGCAATACTTGCAGATAAATACGATACGGTAGACAAAGTTATTCGATCTCCAAAAAACTATGGTTTTGCTAAAGGCTGTAATGTGGCAGTTAAGCGATTACCGTCTAATATCGATACCATCTTAATGCTCAATCCTGATACTATCTTAGAGAAAAATACTTTAAATTTTCTCCGTAAAGAGTTGCCTGCTGAATGGGCTGGTGGTATGCCCTTATTGACAATGGCTAATCAAAAAGTGAATAGCGCTGGCAACGTACTTCATATTAGTGGGCTTTCATGGTGTCAAGGTTTCGGTAAGAATGTTAAAGAATATAATGTACACAAAGAGGTAGTGATAATTTCTGGTGCTTGTTTCTTGATTCGCAGAAATGTATGGGAAGAATTTGGTGGATTTGAAGAAAATTATTTTATGTATTATGAGGATACGGATCTTTCGCTTCGTATAAGACTAAAAGGCTACAAAATAGGTTTAATACCGAATGCTCACGTAAAACACGATTATGATTTTCAGAAAAGCCATCTTAAATGGTTTTATATAGAAAGAAATCGATATTTAATTATATTCGAATTATTTCCATTGCCAGTTATTATTCTACTTTTTCCTCTACTTTTTATGGTTGAATTAGGATTATGGGGTTTGGCTATTATAGATGGTAGATTTTTAAATAAACTCAAAGCTAGTTTCTCTGTAATTAAAGTTATCCCATTAATATTCAGAAAAAGACATTTGAATAAAAAAAACCTACGACTTTCTCCCTTGGAGTTTTTTAATTTATTAAATGGTTCTATTGATACGCCTATACTTAGTCGAATACAAATTCTTAATCCTTTATTTAACTTTTACTATGAGATTGTAGTTATACTACTTAGATTATTCTACCCAACAAAATAATCTAGGGTTCTATTCGCCATAAGGAATCTTACAAATTGAAGATGACTGTAGTTTATTGTTGGATAAATTGGAATTAACATAATATATATTATACTCATGAATTGCCTTAACTAGTTTTAAGTAGCTTTTACTTGATGCAAGTTTATTGAACTTATTATTTTCGCCTATTTTATAAGCTATTACAGTATTAACACCAGCCGCTTTCAGATCATATAATCTAAGATTTTGGTTTAAAGTTTCGGCGCATTTATCTCGGATAATATAATTAGCCATAGGGGCTGCCCCTGCTCCATAATTATTAATAATATGAATTCTTGAAACATCATCAATTGTGACTGGCAAGAATGGATCATTTGTGAAGATAGTTCTATTGTTTAATCTTGCAATTTGATCGAGAGTTGTTAAATTTTCCGACCAGTTAGAGCTTATATTAAAAGGAGGGATTTGGATTAGAAATGTAGAATAACCATTACCAAAAGGCAAAGGTACAAATAAAACTAGAATGAATATCCCCATTGTTAGAGTGATTCTTTTATATCCCCAGCTTAACAATGGCGCAATTAGGATTAAAGTGAAGGAAAGAAGAGGCAGTGCGAAGGAAAAAATATTAATATCAATGAATCTATTAACAGCCCACTGAGGAACAGATCTAACTAAAAATGGAACAACTATAGGATTATATACAATCATCGCATAATAGCCCATTGCTATTGAAAGCAAAAGTCTTACTTTTAGATTTTTGTTTATATAAATTAAATAAAAAAATCCGACAAAAGTAATTGATGTTAAATTGAAGGATATTATTAAGCAAATAATAATGAAAAAATGAGTCATTAATCGCATTTTTTTTGTTTTAATTTTTTGGTAATTTAGAAGATAAATTAGAAAAAATACATTAACAGCAATTTGAAAACAAATGAGTGACAATTTAGGTATTGCCTCAATTATAAAAGGACCATAATGCACAACTTTTAGACTATAACCAGGGTTAAGATGGGTTGGATAAGAAAGTGCATAAATTATCGGAATCATTAAAATTATAATCGCCAAAAATATTGGATAAAACAATTTTTTATTTAACAGTCCCAATAAACCATAAATCAATAATATTATTGAGAGAAAACCAGTTAATATAGTTGCATTAAAAGTATGCGTTGTGGCAGTAAGAATAACTGCCACAAAAAAAATAATTTTTATATCTTTTTCGATTAATAACTTGATACCTATAAAAAGTAAACTAAACCAAATCATATTAGTATATCTTGGCAATTCAGTAAAAAATATAGCATGATTACTCAAGTAGGGTAAATATGCCAGCATTAAATAGCAAAAATAATTAAAATATTTGCTATTTTTTAAATAGACCCAAAGAACAGAAAATATACTTACATCCAACATTAACTGCACAAACGAATATGAATATTTCCAAACATCTACGGGATTTATATGAAATAAATATGAGACTAGAGATTCTATTGCAAATAAAAAATTAGTTGAATAGCCCGGCTGAACAACACCATTATAGCCAAAATATGGATCAGCTAAAGTGAAGCGACCGCCAGAAGCAATTTGATAAATTTTGGCAATATGCGTTGCAGCATCGCCATATGGATCTTCACCAGTTTTAATAGATATTATATAGTTCAGTAAAACTAAACCACCAATAAATAATAAAATTATTAAACTAGATTTTTTTATGATTATTTGTTTTTTGAAGAGCATAATCCAATTTTTTCGATCAATAAACAACAATACTATTGAACAAATTAAAATGAAAACATATATAAATGCTAAAAAAGAAATAGGCCACTCGAATATATAAGCTGGAATGATGTAAATCAAGAAAGAGGAAGCCCCTATTGCCCAGAAAATTAATAACGAAACTAGCACATGGGTCGTGCGTAGAAAATCAATAAAGTTTTTTGAACTATTAAAAAGTTTAAGTTTTAATAAAAATACAGTCTCAAAAAAACCAATTACAATAAATGACAGCCAAAATAACTGTACGATTAAAATATGCATTTTACCCAATCTTTTTTTGATTCATTTGTAATATAATATCTAATATAAACTGTAAAGTAAAAGCTTTATCTATAAATTTAACAATTCAGACTATATTAATTATTAATGTAGCCCAAAATCTGTTAATGCTAAATTAATACGTCGAAGTAAAAATGAATACAAAACTAATTGAAATTTTAAAGACGTATTGATTCTGTTATCTTTAATCAATTTTTAGTACATTAAAAGTAATTTATTTATAATATTTAAAGATATAATCTCCTAATTTCAAACATATCTGGCTTCCATGCAAGTCTCGAAATCGGCATCGTCAGCTAGCTACCATACCATTCAGCCTCTCCTTTGAAATGTCTCCATTAGATAAAAGAACACGTGGTTACTTACCTAAATATATAAAAGAATTACAGACTACAGTAGGTGGTGAGTGGTAGGATAATCTGGACTTAATTACCAATATAGGCTTCTAATCCTGGTTGTATAGTCGTAACATGTGAACCACCATATACAACAAAAGGACTTTTACCATCACGGTATGTTTCTAGGATACGATGAAAAATAGTTCTGTCACGCATTTCCATACTAAATTTAGCAACCTCATTAATTCTATTGTCACCAGCCCAATTAAGTCTATCCATACAAATCTGACCTATTTCATCTATATTAAATTCTGGGTTTATGGTTATAGTATCTCCGTCAAAGACAAATAAGTCTTTATTGTCTAGTGCTGGTCGATATAATTCATTTAATGTTGGTAATATTGTTTCAACTTTTTTAGCTAGCTCAGTTTTAATATCATCTAGTCTACCTTCAGCAACTATTGCTTGCTTTTCGGCTTCTGTATAATCAGTAAACCCTTCAATACCCAATTCAGCAGCCTGGTGATTAATATATCCCGCGATAAAGTCAGGTTCACCACTAGACATTTGAGTCTCTAAGCCAACAGCAACTCTAAAAGCTAATAATTCTTCACGTTTAATACCTAGTCTTTCCATTACACTTATCATTTCTAGTGTAGATGGCTCGCCAGAAATAACTGGCACATTTTCCTTACTAGCTAAATTTTGAACTAAACCTGAATCTGCGGCTTTTTGGATAGCCTCATTACGGTCTTCTACTAACCTTTCGTCCCCTTCATATATGACTACTCGGTCTTCTGGTTTTGTTTTGGCTAAATATTCTTCAAAAGCTTTTTGAGTATCTGCTATACTCTCAGCTTCTGGGTTATATTCATGTCCAGAGACGGCCTTGCCTGTTTCAGGATCAACTTTTACAGACGCGACCAATGTTATAGAGTGATCTGGTCTTCCAAGCTCTACTACTTTAATCTTTCCATCCTTGATTCGTTCTTGATTAGCTTGCTCATATTCGGCGCTACCAATAGGTGCATATTGCTCCCACGAATCTTCTTCTTTTTGAGCTTCAATCTTCATTGACACTTCTGTCTCCCCAACTCTCTGCAGTATTTTACTAGCCTCAACTTCAGGTTGTTTTGAGGTAACCTCTTCTTCATAGGCCGCATCAAACCTGTCTAAAATATCCTCAGTTGAACCATCATTACCAACATTTTTATTCCACCAAGGTTCATCAATCTCTGGGCCAGTAATTTGTTGCGCTCTGATAACAGCATCATTAATATCACCTCTATATAACTCAGCACTTTTGGCTACGTCTGGTTGTTTAAGCTGCGGCAATGTTTCTGTAATCATATTTTTGTTTTATTTATACCTATTTACATTAGCATAATTTTACTGTTTTGTCGAGTTATATTTCCTTGCAACCTCTGTATCTGCTACAATCTAGTTTATGTCAAAAAGTCTTGAGATAGGAATCGTCGGACTACCAAATGTTGGTAAGTCTACCCTGTTTAATATCCTAACCGATGGTAGCGCTTTAGCTGCTAATTACCCTTTTGCAACCATTGAGCCAAATACTGGAACAGTTGCTGTTCCCGATGAACGCTTACAAAAATTAGCGGAACTATATAAGACTAATAAGATTATTCCAGCAATGATTACCTTTACAGATATAGCTGGACTTGTAGCTGGAGCTAGTAAGGGCGAAGGACTTGGCAACCAGTTCTTGGGGCATATTAGAGCAACTTCATTAATAGTCCATGTAGTTAGAGCCTTTAGTGACTCTAACGTATTGCATGTAGATGCTGAGCCAAACCCTAAAAAGGATATTGAAACTATTAATACAGAACTTATGCTTGCTGATCTTCAATCAATCGACAAAAGACTGTCCAAGCTCGAAAAAGAAGCCCGAGCCGATGGAACTCTAAAAGCTAAACTTGAACAAACCAAAAAAGCCAAGGAATATTTGGATCAAGGAATTATGCTTAACAGCCTAAAGACTGATAATTTTCCAGGCATAGATGATTTGAACTTATTATCTCTGAAGCCACAAATATTTGTGTTCAATATTGATGACACCGATCTTAACAACGATTCAAAACAGACCGAGCTGAAAAAATTAGTACCTGGATATGAGGTTGTATTTATTAGTGCCAAGCTAGAAAATGAACTTAGAGAACTAGATAAATCTGATGCCATAGAATTACTTGAGAGTTATGGACAAACAGAAAATGGCCTATCAACCCTAATTAAAAGTGCATATAAGGCTCTTGGTCTTCAGAGCTATTTAACTGCCGGTGAAAAGGAAGTTAGAGCCTGGACAATACATTCAGGCTATACTGCACCACAAGCCGCTGGAGTGATTCATGGAGACTTTGAAAAGGGCTTTATTGCTGCTGAAGTAGTGGATTACAATTCACTAATCGATGCAGGATCAATACAAGCAGCTAAAGCGGTTGGTAAACTTAGAACTGAAGGAAAAACCTATATCATGCTACCTAATGATGTAGTTGAGTTTAGATTTAACGTTTAGAAAAGATGCCTTTTTTAGGCCATAATCTGTTTTGTGCCTTAAATGAAGACTTGACATAGGGATTTATCGGATAGTACGAAGAGTTAGCTGGATTTAAGGCATTAGCTGGATTTAAACTGTTAGCTATTGGTATTGGTGTACTTGGAAGTGTATGATCAATTGCAATTGAGGCTAGTGAGATATCCTCGTCGGGATAATTGGTTGAAGTCTGAATTATCTGCGGAGTGACATATTGAGGATTTGCAAATTGTGAAGCGGCTATATTAGGCATAGTTGTTGAAGAGAAGCCGGGCATTTGACCCATATTATAGTTTTGAGTAAATGGCTGGGCATTAGCATTTTGATATTGTCTTATAGCAAATACGTGTTGCTGAGAATTGGTAGTAAGTCTTCTTAGTCTAGTAATATTCCAGCTAGTGAACTCTAATGATTTTGTTGGAGTAAATACCTTAACTGTGGCATTTAGTAAGCCATGTGAGTAATCTATCTCTGATATCATGTCATAACGAATATCTTCAACTGTTAAGAACATTGGTTTAACGTCGACAAGAATTATCCTTTGATTAGTTGCACATATCATTGCAAAACCGTTAACATAATGACCATGGACACAGTCATTTATATGCTCACCTGGTAGCAAGATATTACATAGTTCCCTTACTTCAGATCTTCCCCATAGCCCAATTTTATGACCAGTCCGTCTTAGCTGATCGTCTACGGTATGAATACTAACCATTGATTTATCCTCCTTCATTGGTAGTTATATAATATATCGATTAATATGAACGCGTATGTTAATTTATTCACTAAATTTATGAGATAAAAGTCACACATTTGTCAGCCCTTAGAAATTCTGTCATAATGTAAATATGTTAGCTTCTGAAACAGAGAAAGCTTCCTTGATAGAATTGTTTCATCAAGGAAAAAAAATGACTTATAAAAAAGGTGAATTTATTATAAGGCCTGGCGAAACTCCACCGGGAGTTTTATTATTAGAGGAAGGTTTAGTAAAAGCTTATGATATTACAAAATATGGAGAAGAAAACCTACTTGTAATCCGTCAAAAGGGTGAAATTATTGCTCTCACATGGGCAATAACCGGCGAAGATCGTAATATTATATACTCAGCTATGGAGCCGACAGTGACCTTCTGTATAAGCCGAGAAATGTTTCATAAAAGCATTCAATCTAATCCTAAAATAAGTTTACCTATTGTTGATATGGTAACCGAAATGTATCGAATGCATTCTGAGCGTATTTTAAATTTGGAATATAGAACTGTCAGGGAAAGACTAATATCTTATCTATTAACCTGTGCTAATAGATTCGGTCAAAAAGATGAAAAAACTGGAGAAATATTACTTGTAGCTCCTTTAAAACAGCAAGATATTGCAAGTTCAATTAATGCCACTCGAGAAACAACAGGGAGACAACTTGCTTATTTAGAAAGACAGCAGTTAATCGCTAAAGAAAACGGCTTTATAAAACTACTTCAGCCAGAAAAAATGCAGAGTTATCTCTAGTTTAGTTTTTTAAGCAGATAAAATCTCTCACTATTACCATATGATCCATGTAGCCCTGAATCGGCTTTATTCAGCGTAATAAAATAGCTTCTAGACCAATTTTCAAAATCCTTAAAAATTTGTCGTCTTATTTTATCATTTTTTATAATTCCCCTTATCTTATCCTGATTTGAAGCTTCAAACTGGGGTTTAACTAAAGCTGCAATCTCAGCTTTGCGAGGAATAATTTTTACAATGTTCGGCAATATATCTCTTAAAGACACGAAAGAAACATCTATTAGGATAATATCTGGAATAGATGATAATTCATTTATGTCTCGAATGTCGGTTTTTTCGTGTAATTCAACTCTTGGATCTCGTCTTAATCGTTCATGTAACTGCATTACACCAAGATCAACTGCGATTACTTTAATAGCCCCATGTCTCAGCGCGAAGTCAGTAAAACCACCAGTTGAGCTTCCGATATCAAGAACTATTTTATCTTTAAAATTAAGTTTTAATTTTTTAGCAACGCTTTCTATTTTTAAGCCGCCCCTGCCGACATAATTTGAATCATTCATGATGATTCGCCTAATTACTTAACTCTTTCTAAATAACTGCCAGTTTTAGTGTCCACTTTAACAATGTCGCCATTTTTGACGAATGCTGGTACTTTTATAATCATTCCTGTTTCAAGAGTAGCATCCTTTAAGACATTTGAAGTTGTATCGCCTTTAACGACATTTTCAGTATATGTGACTTCAAGTGGGATATTTTTAGGAAGCTCAACAGCAATTACTTGATCATTAAAAAATTGAGCAATGACCTTATCGCCTTCCTTTAAATATCCAGCTTGTTCTATAAGATCTTCAGCAATAATTTCAAATTGATCATAATTATCTAGGTTCATAAAATAGTATTTAGTGCCGTCATTGTATAGATACTGAACTGTCATACTATTGACATCAGCGCTACTAATAGATTCGTTACCTTTGAAAGTTTTTTCCAATACTCTTCCGTCAATTAGACTTTTTATCCTGACATTAACTATTGAACCACCACGACCGACAACTTTTTGTGAATATTCAACTACTCGATAAGGTATGTTATCGAGTTGAAAGATTGTTCCTTTTTTGAGGTCAGTAATGCTTAGAGCCATTATTTATCTTTTTTCTAATCTTGTATTTAACTACTAGCCACGAATGGAAGTAGTCCTAAGTGACGAGCTCTCTTTATCGCCCGAGATAATTGTCTTTGTTGACTTTCAGTTAAGCCAGTCTTTTTTCTTGATTCAATCTGACAATAAATATCTAGGTATCTTTGTAAGTTTTTATAATCTTTGTATTCAAAATATGTTGAATCTACTTGTTGTTTAAATATCTTTGCCATTAGTTGTCTCCTTAAAACGGTATATCATCTAAATTAATTGGTTCATCGCCGATATCATCGATAACGACGCTATCTTCTTTTGTGCTCTTCTTTACTGGTGGCTTTGATGATTCACGATTATCCTGTGGACTATCGTTAGAATCTGAACCACGACCATCAAGGAAAGTTACTTCATTAGCTAGAACTTCGACTTTACTTCTTTTAGCTCCGTCCTGTTCCCAACTTCTACTTTGTAATCTTCCTTGAACTAAGACTCTTCTGCCTTTTGTGACATATTGAGCGACTCTTTCGCCAAGATTACTCCAAGCTATTACATCTACATAGTCAGTGACTTCTTTCCATTCACCGCTAGCGTCTTTATAGCTTCTATTAAGTGCTAAGCTAAAACTACAAACTGATTGACCGTTAGGTGTTTGTTTAAGCTCTGGATCCCTGGTTAGGTTACCCATTAGTGTTACTTGATTAAGACTTCTTGCCATAGTTATATTCTCCTCTAAATCCTATTATACATCCAAGTTAGAATCTTCTGGTTTTTTCTTGTCTCCAGGATTAATTCGAGCAGCTTGTTTTGCCTTTTGTTCAGCTTGAAGAGCTTCGGCTCTAGCAATCTTCTTAAGATCTGGACGAACAATAATAAATCTTAAAACTTCTTCAGTAATGTTTAAAATCTTTTCAATCTTAATTACATTTAGTGGTGGAATTTCAAGTGTATAAAAAATATATATAGCATGGTCATGTTTTTTAATAATGTAGGCTAACTTCTTTTTACCCCAGTTATCTACTTTAATAACCTTAGAGCCATTATCTTTAAATATTTTTTCTACTTTAGACGTAGCTTTTTCTAAATCTACTTCTAGACCTGGATCAATTAATAATCCAATTTCATACTGATTCATATGAGAAATCTCCTTCTGGTTATCTGCCTATGCACATTACAGTCATAAGCCTGAGTTAATAATATGCTTATTATATATTAGTCACCCCTGTTGGTCAAGCTTCGTCTTCAACAGTATCAGTTTTGACATCTGATTCTTCAGCACTAACTTCATTCCCAAAAACTTCATCCATGCTAGTTATCAGAACTTCTCTAGGTCGAGAACCATCTGCAGGACCAACAATTCCCTGTTCTTCCATTGTCTCAATCAGTCTAGCAGCTCTTCCATAGCCTATTCGTAGTCTTCTTTGTAATAAACTAGTGCTAGCCTTTTTCCCTTCAATAACCACTCTAATGGCGTCCTTCCACATTTCATCATCGGCATTATTAGCGCCATAGTCAGCGACTATTCCACCCTTACCGTTGAGTTGAACGGGTTGACTAATAATTTCATCATTATACTGAGGAGGTCTTTGTGAGCGAATAAAATCAGTTACTTTTGCAGTTTCATCTCCAGATATAAAGGCTGCCTGAACACGTTTTGGTTTTGGCATTTCAGATGTTAAAAATAGCATATCACCTTGGCCAAGCAATTTTTCAGCTCCCATCTGATCAATAATAGTTCGACTGTCTATTTGAGAAGCAACAGTAAAAGCCATTCTAGCTGGGACATTGGCCTTAATTAAACCAGTAATAACATCCACTGAAGGTCTCTGGGTAGCAAGAACCAAATGTATGCCTACAGCTCTAGCTTTTTGAGCTAATCTAACTATAAGAGACTCTACGTCTCTCGCAGCCATCATCATAAGATCAGCTAACTCATCAATCACTATAACAATGTATGGCATACCTTCTTCTTTTTTGAGGTCATTGTATTCACCGATATTTCTACGACCAACTTCAGCCAATGCCTTTAGTCTTCTTTCCATCTCTGCAACTGCCCATTTAAGCGCGCTTATGCATTTTTCAGGTTCATTAATAACTGGAGTTAGTAAATGAGGTATGTCATTATAGGGAGCTAGCTCAACTTGTTTCGGGTCAACTAAGATTAATTTCAAATCACTTGGGCTATTATGATAAAGTAAACTTGTTAAAATATCATTAATCATAACAGACTTACCTGAACCTGTTTGTCCAGCAACTAGTAGATGGGGCATTTTAGCTAGATCATAGACAACTGGAGCGCCAGTTATATCACGACCTATAATAATTCCTAGTGGACTAGCTAATTCTTGCCACTCTCTTGCTTTAAGCATAGAACTAACTCTAACTATAGATGCCTTAATATTTGGCACTTCTACACCAACCGCTTTCTTGCCCGGAATTGGTGCTTCAATACGAATTGAATGAGCTGCTAAATCTAAAGCTAAGTTTGTTTCTAAGTTGACTATTTTTGTTAACTTAACGCCAGTAGATGGCTTAAGCGTAAATTGAGTAACTCGTGGACCAACATTAGCTCCTTCCATTTCTACGCTAATATTAAAATTAGCTAAAGTATTTTGGATGGTCTGAGCATTACCGGCGACATCACCTGCGTCAGCTTTATCCTGTTTTTGGTCAAGTAAAGTTATTGGAGGAAATTTCCATTCTGGATCTCGAGAAGTTGTAAGTGCTTGCTGATTGTCGCTTGGATTAACTTTTTGGGCGGCATTCTTAAATGAAGATAACCTGGGCTTAGCAATATTATTTTCTAACGGAACACCTTCATTGAGCTTGAATCCTGGATTGGCTTTCAGTGCAGTTAAATCACTATCCGGTTCCTTTTCTTTTGTTTTTAGAAGATCTCCAAGTTTCAAAACTACCTTAGGTGAAATTCCAAACGAGAAGAATATTGCTAATATAGTAATTAATAGAAAGACCAAGGATGCAGGAGTTTTAGTGAGAGCAAGAAGACTGGCCTGTCCTATAACTTTACCTAGATTACCGCCGTGACCACCAACCCAAGCACCATTTATTTTACTGACTCCTAATATAAAAAACCAGGCCGATAAGGAAATAACTGAAATAATAATACTTACTAATTTAGCAAGTGGAACCTTATTATTGTCTGTCATAAACTTAACTACACCACAATAAATTAGAGTAATTGGTAAATAATATGCCGCCCAACCAAGAGTCCAGTATGTGCCGTGAAATAATGCATCAGGTAGAGGTCCGCCATTGCCAAACCCTCCAAGGAGAATAAACAAAGCTATAATCATTAGAACTACTGCACCTGCTAGAGGCCAGAAAGATGAACCTTCTACATATTGGTTCTTTTTTTTGTTTTTACTTTGTTTTTTCTTTTTTGCCATGCTCGATTATTATATCATTTATTTTATCTGTTAATTAAAATTTATTTAATTAATGCTTATGGTATTATACAAACAAAATACGAACTTGTCAATGCTAATGTTTTGGTGACTATACCATTACGTACTGTAACTATTGGTAATTATCCATTTACATCTTTCGATTTTGCCTAATTTTGTTTTGTATACCGAACAATTTAAATCTAAATTAATATGACATTGACTGTAACAAGAGTTTGAAGTCTAGATAGTTTTGGTTTGATGATAATGCCGTCATTGGGTAAGATATTGTTTGACCTATTCCGTTTTCTGAATAAAACTGTAAATAAGCTTGGATATCCGAACTACTCCCCATTATATCGTTTTTAGCGGGAACGCAATGATAACCAGTCTGGTCAGCACTAACTCCTACGATAATAATTTCACCTTTATTACTAGCATTGGTTATGCCATTGTGATAAAAAGATAAATACTCCGGCTGACCTGCAAAAGTGAAAGAAGTACTACTGTCAAGAACAGGAAAAACAGACTCTGAGCTCCCTGAGGGACTACAAATATTATTGCCTTCTTCCAAAATTTTGACTGAAAGATTAGGGCCCCTGAACCAAACATTATCATATTGACCAGTACCCTGATTTAAGTTAGTTACAGTCCACGTTGAGGGATATTTGAATTTAAGCTTCTCATAAGTAAGTTCATAGGTTTTCCATCCATTCGTTGAAGAACTAGATATAGTATTGCTCGAAGATTTAGTTGAATTACCTTGTACTGAAACGATCTTATTAATATTTGAGGTGTGATGATTTCTATAAACTAAGTATCCTGCAGCCGCTATCAGTACCACCACCAAAACAACCAGAACTAACTCCACGCCGCTGAAACCGTCTTGATTTGTTTTTATATTTCTAGTTGATTTCACTAAACTATATATCTCGTATTATGGTTATTATATTTAAAGCTTATGCTATTAGCATACTTTTTTATGTCTGTAATTGCAAGTTTATAGAGCCGTTCGTTTAAGTACAATATTGTCTCTATATGTATATATAGTAGGGGAAGAATAAATAGAGTAATTCATATCTGTCAGTAGATGCAACAAAGGCTAATATCGACATTAGCCTTTTATGATAAGTAACTTATAGGATTTACCAGGTTAATGTACACTAAATGTATGCCTAAAAAGAAAGCTCTTACTGAAGAAGAACGTCAAGCCTTTATAGATAATCTACCGGAAGATCAGAAGTACTCAGATCCCAAGGTTAAATTCGATGAGCTTATTTCACTTGCTTCAAAGATGCCAGTTCCAAAAGACTCGGGGCAATCGGTTGCTGACGCAGGTTATAGCGATAAGCGAACTCATTCACATAAAGTTGAAGATACTTCGGACTCACACAATGATAAGTCCCATCAATAGAACGTTTCATTTGTGACCAAAAGCCTTCAATAGTATTCGTACTTATTCCATCTTTTGAGTATTCTTCCTTCGAGTGGTTAATGTATCGGTGGATATATTCGCGTTTTACTCTGTAATATATAGTTGACTCATCTGACTGTATTTCACTGCCATGTTTAGCCATGGCCCTAATGAACGGTAAAGCAACAGTAGCATCAGCCCTTTTGGTAGCTATAGCCTTAACTTGACCACTACCTTTTTGTTTCTCCACCATGCCAATGACGGCTGTCTTATTGTCGAACTTGCCTTCGTTACCCTTACGCCTACCACCAATGTAGGTTTCGTCGATTTCAACAATACCAGACAGTTGATTACTCTTTTGTTGCATAAGTAGGCGTATTTGATTGCATATTCGCCAAGCACACTTGTAGGTAACACCTAGGTGTCGTTGTAGCTCCATGGCTGAGACACCGTTCTTAGATACTGAGAATAGATACAAGGCATAGAACCACTTAGTTAACGGTGTTGGAGAGTGATCAAAGATCATATTGGCTGTAGGAGATAATGTAAAGCCACAGTGCGGTTGTTTACAGCCATAAGCTTTCTTATTACGTAAACGATAGAACTTAGTTTCAGCTCCACAATGAGGACAAAACTTAAGATCCCCATAACGAGCCTGAAAGATAGTCTCTAAACAGACGTCATCGTTAGGAAAATCTTTTTGTAAGTCTTGTAGTGTGTAGTTCTTCATATTTTAAGTCTACACTTCTGTATACAGTATGTCTAGGGATAGTTACCAATGTTTTTTTATATATCTAATGCTCTATTATTTAAGGTTGCACTAATATTAAATTACTCGAAAATATTTCTATCTAACTTCTAGCATCTTGATTGAGAAGCTGTTCGCGAAGCTTTGCAAATCTCTTTTGTTGTTCGGTAGCAATCTCTTCAGATGATTTTGCTTGGCCATTAGTATGATTTTTTTGAATATCGCCCTTTGCGCCAATAACGTTAACGACTGGAATAACAATTGGACTTCTACCAGTATGCTCAAATAGGAAATGAGTAACGAAGTCCTTTAATTCGACTTTAAATCTGTCTAAATCTACACGCTTGAATCTTTGTGCTGATGCTCGTCTAAGTTCTTGTCTAAGATTATTCATTAAATCTTCATTGTCTCGCATGTATATAAAACCGCGAGATATGATATCTGGGCTAGTTAGAAGATTGCCGTTCTTCTTATCGACTGTTAAGACAATTGCTACCAGTCCCTCTTCGGCGAGCATTAATCTGTCTTTTATGACGATACTTGAAACTAGTGATCCAGTTTGATCAACAAGCATAGTTCCGTGAGGTACATCACCAGCAGTAATCATTTTATCCTTAGTTAAATTAATAGTCTTTCCATTAAAGATATGGGTTGTATTAGCTCTTGGATAGCCTCTTTCAATGGCTGCCTCGTTATGATATTTTTGGGCAGTATATGTACCATAAATAGGTATGAGGAATTTTGGCTTAGTCATTTCAACCATATCCATGTACTCATCTATTGAGCAGTGTCCACTAACGTGTAGTGGTCCACAGCCGTCAACTTCATGGGTTGCGTGACGTTTAACAAATACACCTTTAATATTTAATTCATCAACCATTTTTGCGATAAGCTTGTCATTACCACTTTCTGGAATTGGAGTTGAGCTTAAAACAACTGTATCGTTAGCTTTTAGCTTTACATATTTATGGTCGCCAATACTCATTCTTTGAAGAGCTGAGTTAGGTTCTCCCTGACTTCCCGTGCAGACAACAATTACTTCATGATCTTTCATGCTGTTGACATTCGCAATTGGTACAAATGTGCCTTTTGGAATCTTAATCATACCGAGCTTTACGGCTACCTCTAAAGTACCCATCATGCTTCTACCATCCATAGCAATCTTTCGGTTGTGACGAACGGCAGCATTAACAAGCATTTGAATTCTGTTAATATTGCTCGAGAATACGGCCACGAAAACCCTTCCTGGAGCACTTCCAAATAGGTCATTGTATGTAGGCTCAATAGTACTCTCACTTGGAGTACGACCGGGTCTATCGGCACATAGGCACTCGTTTAGAAGCGCAAGTACGCCTTCGTCGCCTAGTTGCTTTAGTCTATCGGTATCTGATCTTTCATGATCAAGTGGATTTGGATCTAGTCTATAGTCGCCTGTACAAATTATTCTACCTACCGGGGTATCAACTACAACACAGGTACTTCCTGGAATTGAGTGGGTTATTCTAACCAGCTCTAAGAAGAATGGACCAACCTTAAGTCTCTCATGGGTTTCTTCATTCATTACAACTGTACGTAATTCAAAACCTTCGGGCATTGGTTGACCAAAGTTTTCGAAATGCTTGGTTATCATACCGATCGTAAATTTAGATCCATAAATTGGGGCTGGTACCTTTGGAACAATGTGAGGTAACCCTCCAATATGATCAAGATGACCGTGAGTTATCACATAAGCTCTTACTTTATTCTTAATAGATTCAAGATAGGCTATGTCGCAAATGGCATAATTAATTCCAGGAAGATCAATTCCAAGTTCATTTCCACAGTCGATGACTATGGCATCATTAAGATATTCAAGAACTATCATGTTTTTTGATCCACCAGCGTCCATTCCACCTAGTGCAATTATCTTAAGAGTTGGACTATCGTCAATTAGGTTAGCCCTTCCCTTGTCTTCATTATTTGACGATGCGTATTGATTCATAATCCTTTGGGCATCATCTTGGTTTCTCCGTTGAGCTCTAATTGCAGCTCCTCTAGAAGCACCTCTGCTATTATTTTTATTATCGTTTGGCATATTTATCCTTTCTAAGATTTATACAATTTGATATATTTTTCATTAACTAAATTAATTCTGGTATTTTCTGAAAATCATCTATTAACGTTTGTCGCATCGAGCCGTTATAAAGTGCTGCGGCTGGATGATACAAAGGTAAATAAGTTATTCCATCAACTACTTCGGGACTACCGTGAACTTCAGATATCTTTCTTTTTGGTAAGAAACAATTCATGCTATGTCTTCCAAGTGTCACTACAATTTTTGGAGAAATAATCTCTAACTGATTTCTCAAATATGGCAAGAATGCTTGTTTTTCTGATTCGCTTGGGTCTCTATTCTTGGGTGGTCGGTATTTGACGATATTAGTTATATAGATGTCTGACCTATTAAGTCCAATTTTACTAAGTAAATCGTCTAGCATTTTACCTGATGCGCCAACAAAAGGTTTACCAGTTTCATCCTCTTTTTTACCTGGAGCTTCACCAATAAAAACTAAGTCGGCATCAGGGTTACCATCACCAAAAACTAATTGAATTGCCGAGTTTTTGAGCTCAGGGCAAGGATTATTTATGGCAATAGTTTTTTTAAGATTATCCAAAAGTTCTTTCTTGGTTTGAGTAGTCATATTTAAAGTTATTTTTTAATAGGAGCAAATATTCTAATAAATCTATTGATAGAAAATATTAGTAGTATTAAAGTGGCACTGTATTCCCACCAACTAGCAGTATCTAATGCTCGTGAAGCTATAAAGAAAGTTAAGATAAAACCTATTAAGCTCCCACCCAAATTTGTTAATCTTAATTTTGTAAGATCTTTTTTCTGCTTCACTTTTCTTACGCCTTATTTCCCTTCTTTTTTTACAGCTCTCATGCTTAATTGTAGTCTTCCTCTATCGTCAATGGAAACTAATTTAACGTCAACGTGATCACCTTCGCTAATAAAATCACTTGTCTTATTGACTCGCTCATCGCTAAGTTCACTTATATGAACTAGCCCTTCCCGACCAGGCATTATTTCAACAAAAGCACCAAAATCTAGGACACTAACTACTTTACAGTTAGTATATACTTTACCAACTTCAGGATCATCGGTAATGTTTTTTATCCAGGCAATTGCTCCATCTATAGATTTCTTGTCTGGACTAGCGATGAATACAGTACCGTCATCCTTAATATCTATTTCAGCTCCAGTTTCACCAATAATCTTATTAATCATCTCGCCGCCCTTACCGATAACTTCACGAATCTTCTCAGGGTTAATTTTGATTGTTTCGACTTGAGGTGCGTATTGACTAAGTTCTTTTCGAGGTCTAGCAAGTGTCTTAAGCATAATTTCTAAAATATGTGCTCGTCCAGCTGTACCCTGTTTTATGGCTTTGGCAAGTAAATCAATACTTAGTCCGTGAACTTTCATATCCATTTGTAGTGCGTTTATTCCTTTTGCAGTTCCTGCAACCTTGAAGTCCATATCTCCAGCAAAATCTTCTGCATCAGCAATGTCACTTAAAACTGCAACATTGTCACCTTCCATCATAAGTCCCATAGCTATTCCGCTAACTGGTGCCTTTAATGGAACTCCGGCATCCATAAGTGCTAAACAGCTTGAACACGTAGCAGCCATTGATGTGCTACCGTGTTGACTCATTATTTCTGTTACTGATCGAATGACATATGGAAATACTTCTTCGGATGGGATTACTGGCAGTAGAGCTCTTTCAGCCAAAGCGCTATGACCAATTTCTCTTCGTCCAGGACTACCAAGTCTTCGCACTTCACCAACTGTATAGCCAGGTGCGTTGTAGTGGTGTAGATAGCGCTTTTCAGTACTCTTCTCCATAGTATCTATCATTTGAGCATAGCTAAGTGGTGCAAGTGTTACTATATTTAATCCTTGGGTCATTCCTCTAGTAAATAAACTTGATCCATGAGCTCGAGGAAGTAATCCGACTTCAGCACTAATTGGACGAATTTCAGTTAACTTTCTACCGTCAGGTCGTGATTTATCTTCTAGAATACCCTTTCGCACATCCTTATTGACTGCACTAGTAAAAGCTTCAGAATATGAACTTTTATTTTCAGCAAATAATTCATCACCATCAGCTTCCTTTAGGTGTTCCATCATAGAAGACTTAATTTCAGCTAATTTCTCAATTCTAACTGGATAATCCATTCTTACTTTAGAGCCTAGTTTACCGGTCAAAAACTTATCTACTTTGGATTGAATCTCGCTAGCAATACTAATTACCGAGTAGTCCATCGGAACTACTCCGACTTTCTTAATCAGCTCATCCTGTAGTTTAATCGCTGGTTGAAGAGCTTTATGGGCAAATTCTAGTGCTTCAATAACTTCATCCTCAGTAATTTCATTAGCACCAGCTTCAACCATAGTAATAGCCTTGCCAGTACCAGCAACTACTAGGTCTAAATCACCCTTTTCGAGCTGTTCTAGGCTTGGAAGCGCCATAAGTTTACCGTTTACTCTTCCAACTCTAACGCCTGCTATAGGGCCATCGAATGGCGCTCCTGTAAGACAAAGAGCAGTCGATATGGCAATCATGGCAATCGAATCAGGTCTAAATTCCGGGTCAGTTGATAAAACTGTAGCAATTGCTTGAACTTCATTCCTATAACCTTTAGGCCAGAGTGGTCTAATTGGTCGGTCAATTAGTCTTCCAATTAAAATTGCATCATCGCTAGGACGACCTTCCCGTTTAATAAAACGACTACCGCTTATTTTGCCAGATGCATACATTTTCTCTTCATATTCAATACTTAGAGGAAAGTAATCCATGCCTGACATAGTTTCAGGGCTGACCATGGCTGTTCCTAGAACTACAGTATCGCCATATCTAACAATAACCGAACTAGTGCTCCTAAAGCCTACTCGATTAACTTCCATACTAAGTGTTCTGCCACAAAACTCAGTTTCTACTTTTAATATATCTTTATTAAATGGATTGATGGTTATTTGGCTCATCATTACCTTTCTTGATTACTAGACAATGTAATTCTTTTTACGAATAAGGTGCAAATATATACTTAAAATTAACTTGTGCTTAATATTTAGTTTTAGTAATATATCTGATCTCTACCCGTAAAAAGTGTTGTCATAGCTTAAGTTTATTAAAATGCACAAGCTATGTTTCTCTTAAGAAATTAAGAGACTCAAAGTTTAAGCACTACTTGCGAAGTCCTACTTTTTTAATAAGGGCTAGGTATGCCTGACTATCTGTCTCTGCAAGATATTTAAGGAGTCTTCTTCTTCGTCCTACCATTTGGAGTAAAGCTCTTCGAGCTGAAAAATCTTTTTTAGAAACTTTAAGATGTTCTGTTAATTCTTTAATTCTTTCAGTTAAAATACCTACTTGAACCGCAGCTGATCCAGTATCTTTCTTATTTACTTGTAGGCTTTCCAAAACTGCCTGTTTCTTCTCACGAGTTATCATAGTTAATAGTTATTTTAACAAATTTAGAGAGATTAATCAAGACGAATAATCTTTTTTCTTTCTTACAAGTCTGTAATTAAGTAGTCTTGAATATTTTCTTTATTCAAAACATCAATTTTTACTGCACTCGAAATAAAAAATTTATCTATTGACGTTCGCCTAATACTGGTCGCATATGCTCCTGTTCCTAAGTCACTTCCAATATCGCTGACTAGTGATCTTATATAGGTTCCGCTACTAACATGAGTTGTGAGTTTAATGTCTGGATAGTCATAACTATCAATAATAATCAAATCAATCTTAATTTCTCGAGGCTTTAATTCAACCGCTCTTCCCTCTCTAGCCAGCTTATATGACCTTACACCATTTATCTTAACTGCTGAATAACTTGGAGGAATTTGAGAAATGGAACCTCTGAATTTATTAATAGATAATTCCAAACCCTCGAGTGATGGAATTTTATCTGAAAGTTTTGTTATATCACCTTCTAAATCACCAGTTGTCGAAGTAGAACCTAACTGCATGCCAACTTCATAAATTTTATCTTTTTTCGTTAAAACTTCAGCTTTTTTTGTATAACTACCAACTAAAATAATGAGTAAACCAGTTGCTAATGGATCTAGTGTTCCTGCATGGCCAACCTTTACTTTTTTACCCTCAATTGATCTTATTATAGATCGAACTTTGGCAACACAATCAAATGATGTCCAATCAATATCCTTATCAATTAATAAAATACCATTCATTAGTGAAAATTTTACACTAAAATCTATTCATCTAACAATAACTTATGAAACTGGGGGTGATGGGCTAATAATTGGTGGCGGTACTGGTGGAGGTGATGTTGCTCCGCTCATTGCCGGGACCGAACTTGTCGGCAAAGACATTGTTGGCTCAGGCACAGGTACCTGATTATTAGGATGTAAGTCATCACCAAGTGGCAAAGCATTGAATGACGCAGGAACATGATAAGTATTATCGGCAGCGTTATCAACTGCTTTTCGAGCACTATCAAGATTGTTTGAGTTAGATGGACTGCCAGATCCAGAAACTCCACTAAACATAAATTTATTATGATCGTCTTGACCAGTTGAAGTCTTCTCTGAAAAATCAGAAGATTCAGATTCGCTACCCGACATTGATGATGGTGGAGTAGTCATGTAACCATTTGGTTGACTGGCAGGTGAGTCTAATGGATTCGCAACCACTGGAGTCGATGATGCTAGGGCTGATTGATTTTCAGAACTGTCACTTATAGCTCCTTCTTCAACTTTATGCAGTAAACCAGATTGATCAATTCTGATTTTTTCAATTTTTTCGGCTTCTGTTAAAGCATCAGCTTCTTCTTCATTATGATCAATATCTAATTCACCTATATTTGCCTTTTCGGCTTCATTTTTTTTCTGGGCTTCACTTTTTATGAGTGAAGGCTGAGGGTTCAAAATTGGTGTTTCTTGAGGAGCTGGTACTGGAACTGGCTCGGGTGGTAAGGTGACCTGGACTGGAACTGGCTCGTTGGGTATTGATGCTGGGGGTGACATTTTATCTGCAACTAACTGCTGATTAGCTCCAGCTGATAATAACTGTGCACTAACGCTAAGTGACGAAGGTGAAGTTTTATCATTTGCGAATCTGTTCGTGTTAGATACGATACCCGTTAGTAAGGCAGTTGCTATTTGAGAATCTATAAGATCTTTGGCGCCCATGTCATTTGCCATCAAAGTTACCATTTCAGATAGGCTACTAGCAGTTGTGTCTACCCAGTTCAAATTTCCGACCGTTTGGCGTTCAGGACTATTAGATACAGATATTACTACTGCATCGTGAAGAATTTTTCCGTGAGCCATAATTGCTTGATCGACTTCCTCTTGCTTATTGACACCAAGAGCTACAATCACATCAACATTAAGATCACCAAGACTAAAATTTAAATCTTTTTCGGTTATAGAAGTTCTATAAGGTGTAATAAAAATCCTGACTAGATTATCCTCAACCTTATATCTAAGTTTATCGGCCTTAGCCTTATCTATGGCAATGATGAAATCTCTTAGGCTATCTGTAGTTTTTTCGATTGTTTTTTCGGGCTCCAAAAATTCAATAATTGAAGGTGTTTGTCCGCTGTAAACTGCACTGGAGTGTTTTTTCATTTTGCTCAAAGTTAAAGTTAGAGCAATCATGGCCGCTAATTGATCAATGGTTGGATCATTGCTGACAGTCACAAGTATGTTGTAGGCTCCCTGAAGTTTTTTAGCAATGATTGGTCTATTTGTAGCTGTTGTGGATGCAGGTGTCGATACTGCTACAGGTGCAGGTGTTGTGGATGCAGGTGTCGATGCATTATCTAATGGGGTGTTATTAACTGGTGGTAGTGGTGGTAAAATTGGTGTTAGTGGTGATTGTTGATTATCCATATTATTATCCGTATTTTTGTTTAAGTATTTCTTAATTTAAATTATCATAAATTATTATGCTTGTCGAGTATTTTATGAATTTCTTTACAAAAGGTGTTATTTTTACTATAGTTGTAATTTGAATTAGCTAATAACAAGGAAGTAAATTAAAGTCTATGCCAATCATTAAATCAGCCAAAAAACGCGTTAAGGTATCTAAGAAAGCTGCTATAAGAAATTCTAAGACTAAAAGAATTCTAAAAGCCGCTATAAAGACCCTTCACAACAATCTTAGCTCTGGAAAAGATGTTAAGAAATCTCATTCTGCTGCTCAAAGTGCAGTTGCTAAGGCAGCTAAAAAGAATGTTATTCATAAAAATAGAGCTGCACGTATTCAAAAACAATTAGCGGCCAGTGCTAAAGCAGCCTCTAAAGTCACTCCTAAGAAAGCCACGGTCAAAAAGTCAGTTCCTAAAAAAACAGCTTCAAAAGCCAAGGCCAAAACTACTAAAAAATAAGACTTACTTTCTTATTGTAATCAAGAAGTAAAGAACAGCTTCATCTTGATCGATGCTAGTTGTTTTTAGTTGTATGTCTAATTTTTGAGCTTTGTTGATGATCTCTAGGAGCTCATTAGAATCTATCTGCGAGAGTAGTCTTAGTCCTTTTTCAACTATATTATATGAAATTTTTGAGCTTCTAGAAATTGAGCTACTATTCGTGCTACCTGAAGATTTTATGACAGCAAGAATATGTATTTGCCAGATTATAAGTGCCATAATTTGAGCTGCATCAACTTTTTGTTGTTTTTGTTGGTCATATAATTTTATGACTGATTTTTGGTCTCCTCGGAAAGCACTGTCTAATAATTGAAAGATTGTGCTATTTGGAATTGAATCAGTCATAGCCTCAATAACTTTTTTATCTATATTGTTAGTATATAGAAGCATTTTATCCAACTCATTCATAATAGTAAGTTGATTACTACCAACTCTATCTATTAATAGGTTGGCATCAGAATAAGATATTTTAGAAGCTGAATCGCTGACATACTTCAAAATCCACGAAGTTAATTCATTTGGACCCAAAACTGGATATTCTTGATAATTTGGCATTTTTTTAAGAGTTTTGTAGTAGGTTGAGCGCTTATCTAAATTCGGCTCGTAGATTATAACGTCAATAGAATCACTAACTAGGTTATTAATCTCGGATATTTTTTCGACAAATTCTTTATTCTTACTAGGTTCAATCAATATAATAAGTTTTTTATTAACCAAAAACGGTAATGATGTGATTGAATTATAAATATCCTCGTATTCTGCCTCCTGAGCATCAAGTCTCTCGATAGATAAATCACCATATTCTAATGAAAATTCACTGATTGTCGACTGAAGTGCTAGACTTCTTTGAAAATCATTTTGACCGGTAATAATTTTTATCATTTTGTTTTCCTCTGGCACTTTGGACATAAATGAGTCCCACGGGAAGCCACTCTAGTCTTTATAATAATAGTATTACACCTAGGGCACGGTTGTCCTTCTTTTCTAAAAACATTAGCGAATTCTAGATAGCTGCCTTTTTTCCCTTCTGCATCTACATAATTTTTATCTGTTGATCCGCCTAACGAAATGCTCTTTGTAAATACCTCTTTTATGGATTTGATTAGTAGATTTAATTTATTATCCGACAGTGTTCCGCTCAATGATGAAGGATGAATTTTAGCTATCCAGAGGCTTTCATCGGCATATATATTACCGACTCCGGCCAGTACTGTTTGATCTAGTATTGTTGCTTTAATTGAACTATTTTTTCTCCGACGAACTCGAGATCTAAATTCGGTATTTTTAAAACTAGAACTTAGTGGTTCGGGTCCTAATTTTTTCATAAAATTTAAATTTGCTACTTCAATTTCAGGCAAAAGTCTCATCCATCCAAACTTACGTTGATCGTTGAAAAATAATTTAGAATCATCATCAAAAGTTAATATCACTCTTGTTGATCTATCTGGCAATGGACCAACTAGTGAGTCATTTGGATGACCGGCACCAAATTGTTCCTTACCTCTAAAAACCAACTGTCCCGTCATTTTAAGATGAATCACCAGGCAATACTTGCTTGATAGATTCACAATCAGAGACTTCCCTCTTCGTTTGACAGTTAAAATTGAAGCACCTATAAGAAAATTATTAACGTCAGCTTGAGAGTTTGGAAAACCTTTTGGCCAATCATAAACAACAGATTGAACTTTTTTATTCTTTAATAATCTGTTCAATCCGTTCTTTACAGTCTCTACCTCTGGAAGCTCTGGCATGGTTTAAATATTGTATCAGTTATAATAAAGTTATGGACGATATTGCGAATATTTTGAGAAGATCAAATATAAAACAACCCGATGAAATTGAAAGAGTTAAAAACTATATTTATGAAAAATATACTAAATCGGTAAATGTTACTGTAAAACAAGAAGCTTTAGTAGTTTCCGCAAATAGTGCTTCACTGGTTAATGATTTAAGGCTTAATGCCAATAATATAATTGAAGCATGTGGCTTAGAAGATAAGAAAATTATATTTAAAATTAGTTAGTTGGGGGACTGGTTAGATTAAGATTAAAGTTAGTTACCAAATTGCTATAATTTGGGAATTGATTTTGGATTAGTTGTTGCATTGGACCAATCTGACCACCTTCACTTCCTTCACCGCAAGTCGTTGACCAGAGATTTTGATTAATATTGCTGGGTCCATTAATAATTTGCCATGTGCTTCTGTTGCCGAATGGACACAAACCCAGTGAAGATGAATATTTTGAATGTAGCTTTACTCTATAGCCTAATAAACTAATTGACGCTAAAAAGTTTTTAAATTCAGTGGGATTATTTTTAAAGTTATATGAATTTAAAACAACTCCATCATACCCCCTATAGGTAGTTAGATTAATGTTATTTATATCGATTTTTATCGTCATTGATCGGTGGATAATATCGTTATTTATTATTCCGTCTGTAGTATTAACAATACTTAGGCCAGATTGATATTTATCTGATAGACTAACAGGTCTTGAAACAATAGCCGCTTTTGTATTAGTCGTGCCACGTACTAATAAGACTATAATAGTTATAGCCAGGCCGATAAAAACAAATATAGCAATAATATATCTCATAAAAAACTCTTTATTAAGGCTAGTATACCATATTTATTAATTTTGTGCAAGGGTTATATTAGAGACTGCCCCAATTGTTGGCTATTACGCTATCTACTGTTAGTTTAACGGAAAGCTTAACTGCATTTTCCATAGTTTTCTTAATTAGCTTACTCATCTCCTCTGCTTCATTTTCCAGAACTTCAACGAGTACGGAGTCATGTATTTGGAGAAGCATTTTAGCATCTCGAGTGGCAAGTTGTTTATCCAGATCAATCATTGCAACTTTCATGATATCGGCTGCACTTCCCTGAAATGGCATATTTACTGCTGCTCTAATGGCTGCTTCACGAACTGCAAAATTTGATGATTTTATATCTGGTGTAGGTCTTCGTCTACCGAAAATAGTTTCGACATAACCATCTTCAATTGCCTGATTTCTAACTTTATCAATGTACTGTCTTAATTTTGGTCTAACTTCAAAAAACTTATCAATAAAATGCTTAGCTTCTGAATATGACATACCTGTTCCTGAGGCTAATCCATGAGGTCCTAATCCGTACATAACACCAAAATTGACTACTTTAGCTTCTCGTCTCATGTTTTTGGTTACATCTTCTATGTTTCGATCATAAATTTGAGCAGCAGTCGTCGCATGAACATCAACATCGTTATTAAATTGCTCTATTATATCCATATCATCAGACAAATAAGCAGCTATTCTAAGTTCAAATTGTGAGTAATCGGCACTGATAAAAGTTTTACCCGGACCAGCCACAAAAGCTGTTCTAATTCTTTTACCGAGATCAGTTCTGACTGGTATATTCTGCAGATTAGGATCTGTTGAACTAAGACGTCCAGTTTGAGCAACTGTTAGGTTGAAGGTGGTATGAAGTCTGGATTCTGAGTCAACCATTCTAGGTAAAGCATCGACGTATGTAGATTTTAACTTAGTGACTTCCCTGTAACTAGATATAAGCTCAATAATAGGGTGGGCATCGCGTAATTTATCTAGCTCGCTAGCAGCGGTAGAATAGGCCGTTTTGCCTTTTTTAATTCCTGTTTTTGGTAGTTGAAGTTTATCAAATAAAACTTCAGATAATTGAGCAGGAGAACTAATATTGAATTCCATATCTGCATATTTATAAATTTTTAACTCTAGGTCTAAAATTAGATCATTTATTTCTTTAGAGAAGTTTGCTAGATATTTAGTATCTAGCAAAATACCAGTTTCTTCCATTTTAGCTAGTACTGGTATGATTGGCCATTCAATATCTTTAGCTATTTTTTCAATTTTTGGTAATGGAACTAAGTCTTTTTTTTGTTTCTCATATAGCGCCCAAATAATACCAGAAATTTGATCTGACACATCAATTAGTTCATCTTCAGCTTTATTATCGAAGCTCATGGTCTCAAGACCAAGTTCATCTTTTGCTAAACCTTGAAGTGATTGATCTCGCCTTAGGCTATTTAATAGAAATGAACATACTAAGACATCGTGGTCTATCTTTTTTAGCTTTAGACCAAGGGAAGATAATGCCTCTATGGTAGCTTTGATGTCATAGCCTATTTTCTTAATAACCGTTGAATCAATAACTGGTTTTATTTTTCTAATTAGCTTAGAAGAATCTATTTTATTGAGGTTAAAAACAATTAAGTTGTCTGGTTTAGAGCTCATAAATAATAAGCTAGTATTGACTCCATGTTTCCCTTTGGATCTACTGAATAATATAATTTCTTTAAGATTAGCTAAATCAAGTTTTTCAAGTTTTTCATCACTATCGATGATTGTTTTTTCAACAATAAATTGCGCATAGTCTATTTTGGTTAATTTTGCATGGTCATCAATCTGCATTATTTCTGGCAACTGCCTAACTAATGATTTAAATTCAAGATTATTTAATATTGATAGTATGGCTTCAGGTTTAGCTTTTTTGCCATCAACTTCAGCAAGATTTAACTTAATAGGAGCATCTAACCAGATTTCTGCTAATTTACGACTTAGATAAGCTAGCTCTTTGCCGTTTTTTAATTTATCGGCAATGTTATTTTTTATTAAATCAAGGTTATCGTAGACTTCATCAAGTGTCTTATATGTTTTTAATAGCTCTATGGCTGTTTTTGGGCCAATTCCAGGCACTCCGGGTATATTATCACTACTGTCACCCATGAGAGATTTTAAGTCCAGGAATTGGCTTGGATCTAGGCCATACTTAGCCTCGAAGCTTTCTGGATGATAAAGTTCAATCTTACTTAGGCCAGTTTTAAGTAAATAGGTATGGGTATGGGAGTTAATCAATTGCAACATGTCCATATCGCTAGTGACAAGCATGGTTTCAATATTCATATCCTTTGCCTGTTTAGCTAAAGTACCCATAATATCATCGGCTTCATAATCATCAAGCTCATAAAGTGGCCACCCAAAAGCATCTAATAAATTATGAAGAATGGGTATCTGTTCATAAAAATCAGCAGGAGGTGATTTCCTGCCAGCTTTATAGTGTGGATAAATCTCTAATCTTTTTCTAATGTTGGTTTTTGGCTTATCCCAAGCAACTGCCACATAGTCTGGTTTTAATTTTCTAATAACCTCTAGTGCCATGACTGCAAAACCATAGACTCCACCTGTTGGAATACCATCTTTTGTCTTTAAATTAGGCATGGCATAATAGCCTCTATAGAAAACACTTTTTCCATCAATAATTACAAAACGTTTTCTAATATCTGCCATTAATTATAATTATACTCTAATAACTATTTTAGCTGAGCTTAAGCGTTTAATATATTGTCTAATTTTTGAGAAGCGTAACTTAAAAACTGAGCTGTACTATTAAAATTATTATTGAGAATCAGATTTGCAACTTTTTTTACATAATTCAAATTCATTTGAATTGATTCATCAATGCCGGGCTGAGGCTTAACTTGAGTTAGTTCTTGTCTCATATAGTTATCAAAATCTAATTTCGGTTCGCCAAGTCTAAGATTGTTCATTGCCCTTTCATATCTAGATTTTGGATCAGAATTTATCCAAATTAGAGTGCCCTCATTTTTTAAAATGAAATCAGCTTCAATTGGAGCTCTTATACTCCAAACTAGAAGTCCTTTATATGTCTTACTTATTGAAGCTGTTTTAAATTTTTCTAATGCGATCTTCATAAAAACATCAGCGCCTCTTTGTTGTCTAAGCCAGTTAGATGTTTCTGTAAGATTAATTCGAGATATCGGACTTTCGTCTTTTTTGTGGCGTTCTAAGGTATATTCTCTAGCAATGTCTCCTAAAGAAATGCCAAAATATCCACTTTTTAATAAAACATCGGCTAGAGTATCCTTACCAGATCGACTATATCCACTAATGCCAATTATTATATTTTTGTCTTGCATTGATTAACTTATATAATCGTGGAGTTTTTTAGAATCCTTGTGTTTACGAAGCTTAGCTAGAGCTTTTGCTTCAATTTGTCGAATTCTTTCTCTAGTTACGCTAAATTCCTGCCCAACCTCTTCGAGTGTATGGTACTTGCCATCTTCAAGACCAAAACGTAATTTGAGTATTTTTTGCTCTCTCTCCGTTAGTGCTCCGAGTAAAGATTTTATTTGTTCTTTCATTAGCTGACCTGTTGCTGATTCTTCAGGACTAATAGTATCTTCATCTTCTATGAAGTCAGACAAAACAGATTCTTCTTCATCATCCTTAATGCTTGCATCAAGGCTACTAATATCCTGTTTAATCTTCATTATGTGTTCAACTTTATCAACTTCTATTTCCATAGCTTTGGCAATTTCTTCATTAGTTGGCTCTCGGTTTAATTCCTGCGTTAATCGTCTTTGTGTTCGAAGTAGTTTATTAATAGTTTCAACCATATGAACTGGTATTCTAATCACTCTTGCTTGGTCGGCAATAGCTCTAGTTATGGCTTGCCTAATCCACCATGTTGCATAAGTTGAAAATTTAAAACCTTTATCTGGGTCAAATTTCTCAACAGCTCTAAGTAATCCTGTATTACCCTCTTGAATAAGATCGAGTAAATCTAAGCCTCTACCGACATATCGTTTAGCAATAGATACAACTAAACGCATATTTGCTTCAGCCATTTCTGCCTTAGCTTCCTTGTCTCCAGCAACCACTCTTTTAGCAAGGGCTAATTCATTTTCAGATGATAGAAGAGGAATTTTACCAATCTCTCGCAGATAAAGTCTGACAGAATCATCAGCAATATCATCTATATAGCTAGTATCGTTAGTTACTATTATTTCTTCTTCGCCATTCTCAAGAACCCATTCTTCGCTAAAATCTTCAGTATTTGGCTCTTTAACAACATCAATACCAGCTTCTGCAAGGTCACTATATAACGAATCAAGTACCTCAACATTGTCTGGAGAGTCGGTAATTAATTTTTGGATTTCTTTCTGGTCAATTGTTCCTTCTTTTTTTGCTTTCTCGATAAGTTGATTTTTTATTGTCTCAAGATCATCTTGAACCACCTCCGGTTGTGGTTTTTTTGCTTTCTTAGTCATTTATTAGCCCCTTATTAATTCTTAATAGTTTATCTAGTTCTTTTGCTTGATTTAATAATATTTTTGAATCGGGTGTAGTGGAATTTTTAAGTTTGTCAGAAATTACTTGTTTTTTATTTTTAACGTATTGTTGTATGATTTTGGCCTGAAGTAGGCTTGCTTCGTAATGAAGTTCAGTATTATCTTGAATTTTATATAATTCATCGTACTGTAATAACAATACTTTAATATAGTCTTCGATATTTTGCAAGTCGGAGGGTACTATTTCATAACTAACTATTTCGGGGTTGAGTACTAGAAAATTAAATAAAGTTTTTGCTGAATCGCCTAAAAACATATCTACTAGCATAGGTTCAAGTAAAATTCTTAATTCACTGTTACTAATTAATAAACCTAAAAAGTGATTTTGATACCTATCAAGATCATAAGTACGACCATTATCATCGTTGCTTTTTTGTTTTTTTCTTAAAGTTGGTGTATCGGTCTTATTGTTTTCAAGCTTTTCAGATAAAGCACTTTTTGAAACATCAATTGTTTTAGCTAACTTACTAAGATAGTGATCTTTCTCGACTGGATCATCAATATTTTTAATGACTCGAAGGATAATATCGCTAAATTGCCTTTTACCCTGTCCAGAATTCAAGTCAATAATGTTTTGGTAATAATCGACTAGCCAATCAACGGCATAAATTGGTTGTTCGATGGTTTTTAGCCATGCATCCTTATTAACTTTTATCAACTCATCAGGATCCTTGCCTTCTGAAATATTTATCATAGATAGGCTAACTCCGACTTTAGATGCAATTGGAATTGCTCGCTCAGTAGCATTAATGCCAGCCTGATCTCGATCAAAACACAGTCTTATGTCTGAAGTAAATCGATTAAGCCCTTTCAAGTGATACTCAGTTAGAGCAGTTCCAGCGGTTGCAACTACCTGATTAATACCAGCTTGATAAGAACTAATGACATCCATATTTCCTTCAACAACAACTACATAATTTAATTTTCTAATCGCTTCTTTGGCCTTATCTAGCCCGAATATGTGTCGACTTTTATCGTAAAGCAATGTCTGCGGGGTATTTATGTATTTCGGGCCGTTACCACTGGATAATAACTCTCTAGCGGTAAATCCAATTGTTCTTCCTGTCTGATCAGCCAACGGAATCATGATACGGCCCCTAAACATATCTATCATCCGACCATCATATATAACCCCAAGTCCAGCCGATTTTATAAGGTTTTCTGGTGTGCCCTTCTTTTTTAGATAATCTGTTAGTGCAGATCTTGAATTTGGAGAATAACCGATCTTAAAAGCCAGGGCTGTAGGTTTGTCTATTGACCTTTTTTTGAATACATATTCTTGAGCAGATATATTTTTAGATAAGTGTATCTGATAGAACTTTGTAGCAATTTCTAAAATTTCATAAAGTTTGTCTTTAGTTTTAGAGTCATTTCTATATGTTTTAGAGTCATACTTAGTTAAATCAATTCCTGCCTGTCGAGCCAGTAATTCTAAGGCGCCCCTGAAATCTAATCCTTCCATCTCCATAATAAAGCTAAAAACATTGCCGCCCTTGCCACTACTAAAATCATGCCATATTTGTTTCTCAGGACTAACGATGAAACTTGGAGATTTTTCAGAATTAAAAGGACTTAGGCCTTTAAAGTTACGTCCGGCTCTTTTTAGTTGGACATACTGAGAAACAATATCCTCAATTGAAATTCTTTCTTTAATTTCATCTATAGCACTCATATATATATTATTGTACGCTAAAGTTGCTTGAGCTCATGAAGTCAGTTATGCTTAAATGTAATATATGCAGCCAAACCAACCATCAAATCAGACTTCTAAAAGTAATCCTTATTTTTTTTTGAATGAAACTCCAGAATCAACAAAATCTAGTCCTGGCAAAAATTTAATTCCATCTAAGGGAAGTATGAAATCTCGGATTATATTAGTTGGCTTTGGCTTAATTTTTATTATTATCGTTGTTATTATTATTAACTCTATTATGTCAGGTGCAAAAAATGGCAATCAGTTAACCTTTGCTAACGTAGTTCAGGACCAATCTATACTATTAAGTATTGCCGATTCGGGAACAAAAAACTCAGCCACTATACCAATTTTAAATTTATCTGGAACAACTAAATTAGCAATAACTCGTGATCAGGGTCAACTTCTAAGCGTTTTAAGCTCAAGTGGAGTGACTATATCAAGTAAAGATACTAAATTTCAGAACCCAATAGTAAACTCTAATTTAAGTAATGCATTATTAAATGGCGAATATAATGGCGCTTTTTTAACCAACTATCAAGATTCAGTTAATACTTATTTGCAAGATATTCAAAAAGCATATCCGGGCGCTAATCCAAGTGAGAAAAAAGTCCTCGACCAGATATATAATCAAGGTAAGTTACTACTTGAAGGCGTAAAAAATATTTCTTCTATTTAATTTGTTTAGTGATCTCATATGAATGTCTTATTAGATCTCTAATTTCATTGATAGATAATTGACCGCTAAGAATAACAGTTATCCATTTATTGGGATTTAAATCTTTACCGTTAAGCACTGATTCATATTTATCTTTCAAATGCTTTGCTAGTAGTCGGTCACAGCGAAGGCTAATCTGTAATGGATTAAGATCCTTATACAAAAGCACAAACATTTCCTCGTTCAAAGAATAGACTTCTATATCATCACCGTAAGGACTTGATTTCGTAATATCTGGATATACATTTAATAGTTTTTTAATTGATTTAATATCTAACAT
>CAIUOC010000045.1 GCA_903900685.1 uncultured Candidatus Saccharibacteria bacterium
AATCACAAGTTAAAGAATCTGCAGATGTATATTTGAGCACGTGCACCAGTGTGGTGGTAAAATTGCAGCTGATAGACCTACATATCTAATAGCCTCTAGACTGGTTCTCGTTTAATTAAAAAATGTAAACTATTATTTTTTATTTATTTACAAGAAGAACATATTTGTTGTCACTATTAACTTTATTCCATCCTTTTGATTTCAGATCAAATATCAGTCTTTGAAAAGATGTAGTATAGGGAACTAAAACACATTGAATATTGTATTCTTTGAAAATTTTATTTTGAGTTTTTTTGTTGTTAAGAACAGAAAGATATTGATCCATATATAATTTACCTGTCGTATTTTTCCAAGTTGGCATTCTTCCGTCTATAAAAACCCTAGAATTTGGTAGTTTCCAAATAATATATCCGCCGTAGTCGTAGTCATTAAAAACTCTTCCTTTACAGTTATGTTTCTGTAAATAAGCAACTCCCTGTACGGGAAAATTAGCTTCCCTTAAACTGCCGATTTGGAAAGAGTAATTTAGGCTCACAATAGTAAGAATAATAAAAAAGAAGGTCAACGTTATTAATATTATTTTCCCAATTTTATCAATTTTTTTAGGAAATGAATGGTAAATATTATTGACATATTCATTGGTGTGGTTGATAGAACCAATGACGAATAAAGGTACATTTCTACTTGCATCTAACGCAGAATAAGCTAGTAAGGTATCCAGCCTTAATAAATTCTTGATTTTTTTATTATCATACAATGAGAAACCTACTCCCCAAAAAATACCATAAAGTATAGACGGAGGCAGTATGTAGAAATAGTGCCATTCTGTTATATACGTATGTAATGATGGGGTTGATAGGGTTCTAATAATCTCCTCATAGAGTCCAGGCCCATAGGGATTAATAAACGTAGCTAGGATACAAATCAGAAAAACTTTTAGCCAGTAAAAGCTTTTTTTTGATATTGCTAGATAGAATAAAAAGAATAGTCCAGCGATAAAACCGGCATGAATATTTGCCCAAGCAATAAACAGAAAAGGAATCAATAGTCTTAAATATTTATTCTTAGATGATGACAGCCTCATGAGTATTGAAAAGGCAAGTACAGTCCATGCTATTGCACGGATACCGGAATATGGAGCAATCGCTAGGGTTGCAATAAATAACACCAGAAAATTCTTGGATTTGTTATTTACAAAAAGAGATAAGGTCCATATCAACGAAAATAACAGAGCTAAGGCAATATATGACCCCCATCCGTATATATAAGAATCAATAACATCGTTACCCCACTCAAAGGCTATCCAATGAAAATTACTTGCCGTGTATGTATATATATCATGTGATGGAATTCCATATTGCCTAAAATAGAAGCCGTCCCTTAAATGCCAACCAAAATCAGGGTCTAGTTTAGATATACAGAGTGCATAAAATAACCCAAATATAAATATAAATTTAAAGGCTAGGAATTTCCTGGGGTGTTTTTTACGAATATATTCAATAAACCGACTAATTTTATTAAACCTTAAATTACTCAAGAATTTTTTCAATGACACTAAACAACCTTTTTCATCATTATAGAGCATTACTTCCAAATAACTAAAAAAATAACCTAGACTATTAAGAGGGCTTGAGGTTACAATAAATACATGAAAGCACTCTGGAATAATAAAGTAATTGCTCAGGCTCCTAAAGAAGACTTGATTTATATAGAAGGGAACTGGTACTTTCCACCCGATTCTGTAAAAAAAGATTATTTACAAAAAAGTCCTACGCCCTATACATGTCCATGGAAAGGAGTTTGCCAGTATTTTAATGTTGGAGAGAGTGGCGACTATAGTCAAGATAGTGCCTGGTGCTATCCTAGCCCTAACAAATCAGCGATTGAAATCGTTAAAAAAGATTTTAGTAATTATGTAGCTTTTTACCGAGACGTATCAGTTGAGGAATAGTTAGCATTTTTTAAGATAATTGTTATAAAATAATATCTTAGATAACTTAGTAAAAATGAAAGAAATATTTTGAATTGGTTAATGAGCATAAAATATCTTAGTTTTTTTGGTTCTTTTTGGCTTATAGCTGAGTGGATTATAAGAATCGTGTCATTATATGTTGTTCCCAAGAACAGAAAACCATCGTCTGCTATGGCATGGTTATTATTAATCTTCTTCTTTCCTGAGCTTGGAATCATTATTTTTCTAATTATTGGTAATCCGAAACTTCCTAAGTCTAGAAGAAATGTTCAAAAAACACTTAATAAAATAATAGCCACAACTCTTCATGATCTTAAAAATAAACAAGAAGATAAAAAATTATTATCGGCTGAAGTTGAGGTTAAGTATCAGCAAATTGCAAAACTAGCTCAATCTCTTAGTCATTTACCGGTATTTAATGGGAATAAAATAAAAGTCTTGTCTGAATACAATAAAATTTTCGAATCTATAGTGAACGACCTAGATGGTGCTAAGAATTTTATATATCTTGAGTATTTTATTTTAGTTCTTGATGAATCGACATTACCGATATTTGATGCTTTAAAAAGAGCCGTTGATAGAGGAGTGCAGGTTAGAGTTTTATATGATAGTTTTTCAACAAAAAAATTTAAATCATATAAAAAAATGGTTAAAAGACTGGTTAACGATGGTGTGGTCGTCCAGGAAATCTTACCACTTAGATTGCCTGGTAAGGGCTATGTAAGGCCTGATCTTAGGAATCACAGGAAATTGGTGGTTATTGATGGAATAATCGGCTACAGCGGCTCTCAAAATATAGTACAAAGAGATTATCATAGAAGTGATGATATCTTTTACGATGAACTAGTCATAAGAATGTCTGGGCCGGCAGTTTTGCAACTATCCGCTATATTCTTAACTGATTGGTTTTCAGAAACTGGCATTTTGCTTGATTATCACTCAAGTGAAATAATGAATAAGCAGATTAAATCATATGGGGAAACTAAAATACAGGTTTTACCTAGTGGTCCAGGTTATGAGGATGAAAACAATCTAAAACTATTCACTAGCATAATTTATGCAGCAACAAAAAGTATAGTTTTGGTAAATCCATATTTTGTGCCTGACATTTCGCTACTAAACGCAATTACAAGTGCAGCTAAGAGAGGAGTTGAAGTTACTCTTATTAATTCTGAAGCAATAGATCAGTGGATGGTAGCACATGCCCAACGTTCATTTTATGAAGTTTTACTCAAGGCAGGAGTTAAAATATACTGCTATAATTCTCCTGTACTTTTACATTCGAAGTTTATTATTATTGATGATGAGGTAGTTACTGTTGGTTCTAGTAATCTAGATATTAGATCGTTTGAGCTTGATCTAGAGCTGACGGTTATCTGTTATGACGCCAAAGTTGTAAAAGATTTCAAAGTTGTTAGTGAAAAATACCTCGATAACTCTAAGCAAGTACACCTAGATGCATGGCTTAAAAGATCAAGAAAATCAATCTTTCTTAATAATATTGCTCGACTAACTTCGTCTCTTCAATAAGAATCAAGCTTAGTCATCAAAAAGTGTTGAATATGATGCCGGGTATATTTCTCCTGAGATAAACCGAAATTTTGTCTCATTATCACTAACTTTCTTGATAATATCCCTAACAATAGAACGAACACTGTTTTCTTCAACATCGCCAATAAGCCATTCATTGTGAGTTTTTTCGCTAAATACTGTCGAAGACTGTATCTCTAGCGAACCCTTATTTAATGCTTCCGATATAACCATAGAAATTAACTTATTATGTATTTTTTTTACAGGGGGCATGATGCCAACAACAAATCCATTAAACCCTTCACCAATTCTGATTTCATGAAAATTAGAATTATTGTTGGAATCATTAATCATATCTATATTATGTCAGTTTTTATGATTTTTTGCAAGTCTATTGCAATTCTTAAAGATAAGTAATAAAAAGAGAATATTATGAGTACTAAAATTAAATACCGTAACTGGGTGGCCAGATGGGTTTGCCAGCTTTATACTTTTATTTACAGCACTTTTTAATGTCATTCAAGTGATTGCTGATCTTGGTGACACACATTCTTTATGCAAGAATCTGGTAATGTTTGGATATTAAACATGTCAAATGGTGTTGGGTCAATATTGTAGCTGGTATTATTATTTCTGTGTCTGTGGCTCAGGGTGATACATGGGAAATATTTTTTGCAAGCATAGTCTTAATTCTAAGTATATTATGTGCGGTAGCATCACTTCCGATTTATTCATATGGTCGATAATATTTCTAGTTTTTGATGCATTAATCTTGTACGCAATCATGGTTCAAGGTCACACAAAAACAATCTAGTTTGACTATGTATGAATAATAATTGGGGTCCCGATGGGGGCCCAATTATATACCCATTCAGCGTCAGAAACCTGTAGACCAACACATCCATGGGAGCTATTAATATTACCAAACCAACTAGATGGTCTCCAATAATTTCCGTGAATTGCATAGCCTCCAGACTTAAAATAATTTATCCAAGGGACGTTTGGTTGAACGTAATCCGCCCCAACCATTGTCTGAACAGCAAACTTTGATAAAATATGGAAACTACCAATTGGAGTAGGTGTTGATGGTTTTCCAGCTGAAATCAAGAACGAATTTACTGAATTAGAATTTTCATAGACATACATTCTTTTAGTGCTTACATTAACCTCAATCCATTTAGAGTAAATTGCTGTTGTGATGGTTTGATACTGTACCGTATTAACTCCAATTGTTGCGTTAACTCCTTGGCCACTGAGTATTTGGGTGATTATCGCTTGAGTAGCAGCCGATTCGTTAGTTACGGAAATTCCATTCTGGCCAGGTATTACGACAGAGCTTGACCCATCAGCTCCATTCATAACGACCTGATCCTTGACGGGTCGTGTGTAGCTATATGCTAACTTATTGATATAGCCTTCAACGCTTGAATTATTTACTGATAGCAGGATTTTTCCATTTGTTGCGTTCACTGATAGACTCAACCAAGAGCTTAGATCACTTGAGCTAACATTTACGCTACGACCAGCAACATTTAGTACAACTTTTTGAGATAATATTTTATTAATTGCTGGTTCTTGAGCAATTAATTGATCTGTAGTTATTGTGGGTTTTAATGAAACTATTTGAAGTTTGATTGGCCTTGGACTTAGTGCTTTGGCGGTAGATACTATCTTGGCTGAACCATCACTAACTCCATATTCTTTACCTATCGAACTGTCTGTTAATACTATATTGCCGTCCGATAAGGAGATACTAGCATTTTTTGGAGCATCAATTATTTGTGTTAAATTAGCTTTACTAAAGGCTGTGAGTGTTTGTTGGTTTACAGAAAAATAAATATTAGCTGGATAAATTTTCCAAGGTTGCATCCTATTAGCAACATTATAATTAATTTTTTTTAAGTTATTTATTGTCTCCTTGTAGTTTACAGACAAACCAATTTCAGATAGCTTATATTTTTTAGAGACATTTCCCGAATAGCCAACAGAAAGCCTGTAGCTATTTACCTGACTATATATCAAATTAGAATAGGTAAGACTGGTCTTGCCACCAGTAACCGATACGTTTCCAATTTTAATCCTTAAAAAATATGGAGATATAAAAAAATATAAGATAGCTATGATTAAAAGTAAACCAAGGACTGTAGCGTATACGGAACTACGCTTAAATCGACCAAAATAATTTATCATAGGCTGAGAACTTAATACTTGAGTCTGGTTTTTAGTAGTCCTATTCATGGATCTATTTTTTTATCATTTTTTTATTTACTTTAACCACTTAAACCTCTTTGGGTATTTTATAAGCTTAAGTATAACAGACTAGGGGGGAAATACTTATAATCAGAAGCCGATATTTCTCATTAATTTTTCAATTAAATCTTCTTTTCTTTCGTTCAAAGGTAATTGACTTTCCAGCGCTCCTAAAACTTTGTCTTGGTCTTTCGTTTCAAAATAGAGAGGTATCAAAGGGGAGAATCTCTTATTTGGAAGTAAATTAATACAACCCATGTCACCAGAGATAACAACCGAATAAGATTTCAGGTCACCATATTGATAGGTTTGAGCTTCAACCTTAACTCCATCTTTCCCTAAACTGAAATTTATTTTCTTGGGTTTTTTATTTGCATATAGTCCAAAAATGGTAGCTAAAGTTATGATTAATATTGGAGTAACCCAGTCCTTGGATAAAAATCTAAAGATAATAATCAAAACAATTGTAACAATTGAAAGATATAAATACCATTTTACGGTTTTTTTTGTATAAATGAATTCCGAAGCCTCCCACTGGAACTCTTTTGTGGGCGATTGGCTAACTATTTTCATTGGTTTAAGGGCGGGTGGGTTGTCTACTTGTTTCATATACTTATATTACCTCAATATCATTTTATTAACATAAAAATATTATTTTTTAAATATTTCTCTTTTTTGTACCTCGAGAACATCTTCGATTAATGATCTATTTATTCTAATAAGATTTGCAATTATTCCAAGTGCATATGTGGTAAACGATGCATTTAGTAAAACCGCTCCAATAACTAGCGACTGAATATGGTGGGCTCCGAATGGGTCTGGTTGGGTAGCTACAAGATATAGGTAGTGAACAAATGGAATTGCACCAGATATAAATAAAATCGTACCAATTGTCATGAAGACGGTGTAGGGTCTATACATCGTGAAACTGTTAAGCATAGCAATGGTGCTCTTTCTAACATGTTCCCAAGATGATTTAAAAAGTCTAGATTCTCGTGTTTTGGGATTAGTTTTAATGGGTATGCTTACAATTGCTAATCTTTTATTGGAGGCCTGGATGGTTGTTTCGGCAGCAAAATTAAAGCGACCTATCAAATTTAATTTAATAGCCGATTCCTTAGAATAAGCTCTGAAGCCACTAGTGCTATCTGGAATATCAGTCCCCGCCAAACTATTGACAACTTTTGTGCCAAATACCTGGAGAAACTTTTTCATAGGACTAAAATGCTCAATAGTTGTTACTTGTCGATCTCCAATAACAGTATCGGCTTTTCCATCCAAAATTGGCTGAATTAAATCTGGAATTTTCTCTTGAGGATACTGATTGTCGCCATCTGTTAATACGAGAATGTCGGCGCCAAGCTCTAATCCTCTTTGAATACCATCCCTAAGTGAGTTGGCAAGGCCTCTATTTTTTGGATGATGAACAAATTCGGTTATCCCCAAATTTTTAGCAACTTCAACTGTTTTGTCGGTAGAACCATCGTCTATAATTAAAACTTTAATACTATCTATGCCTTCAATGGTCCTAGGGATTTTGCTAAGAACTAGGGGAAGTGTAGTCTCTTCGTTCAGACAAGGAATCATTATTACTAGTTTCATGTTATTTATTATACCTCAATTTCCTTCTCTAGAATCTATTTGAGTAATTAACAACCAGTTTGGAGTTTAATAAAACTAATAGTTAAGCCTTAAAGAAAAATTCATTAATTGTGCAATACTCTTAAATTGAATAACTATTCGATGTTGCCCGATGTTGATGTGTATTAAAAAATACACATTATCGATGATGGTAATATTCTATGGTATGGCGGAGAGGGAGGGATTCGAACCCTCGCGGGAACTTTCGCCCCCCTAACGATTTAGCAAACCGTCCCCTTCAACCACTTGGGTACCTCTCCATAGAACAAACACATTGTACATTAATCAGATACAATGGCGGAAGGGGTGGGATTCGAACCCACGGTACCGTTTCCGGTACTCCTGTTTTCAAGACAGGTGCACTCGACCACTATGCGACCCTTCCAATCAGATAAGATTATATCAAAAATTCATGAAATATCATTATAAATAATATAAATCTTAAGTTGTTGTAAATATTGTGTTGTAAATAAGTTGTAATGTTATTGCTCATTATGCTAAAAGTGGATATACTTACTTTAAGATAAAAATAAATTAACAAAACAGTATTAATCAATGGAGGGTAACGATATGGCGCGAAATAACCGCGACGATGACCTTTTGATGGAAGAGGATGAACTTACTGCAGCATTTCTAGGAGACGACGATTCAGCTGGAGCAGGTCAACCTAGTGGGGCACCAGAGGCAACAAACGAAGAATGGGATGAAGATGAAGCTGTCCCTGGACAATTAGCAGTTGATGTCTATGAGACAAGGGAAAAATTAGTCGTAAAGGCTAGAACCGCAGGCGTAAATAAAAGCGATCTTGATGTTAGTATTTCAGATAACACTCTAAGCATTAGAGGTACATTATCGGCAGGCAATGAAGACGATGTAGAAAATTACTTCGTCCAGGAATGTTATTGGGGAGAGTTCTCTAGAAGTTTAGCTTTGCCAGTTTCTGTCAAGGAAGATGACATTCAAGCTCAACTAAAAGATGGAGTCTTAACGATTAGCTTTGCAAAATCCAAGCAAGATACTATAAAGAAAATACAAATACTTTAATTTAAAATAAACTTAATAATATATAAAAGACTCATTAATATGAGTCTTTTATATATTTAAGCGAAAACAGTTAAGGGTTTGTTGCGGAAGTTGATGTAGATTTTGTGTAGTACGAACTGTACTATGATCTGAGCAAGAGCTACTATAACAAGTCTAATGGTTGCTTAAGTGCATTCGTTTTACAATGAAGACTAGTTTGTAAATCAAAAAAAGGCTCAATAAAGAGCCTTCTTTTTTTCGATACAAAAGTATTTAATAGTTTGTAGTTGTAGTACCTGTAGTTCTGTGTAGTACGAACTGTACTATGACCTGAGCAAAAGCTACTATAACAAGTCCTACGATTGCGTAAAGAATTGAGTTCTTTGCAGAGGCCGTTCCAGCAGATTCACCACCTGAAATAATGTATCTAAATCCAGCGATGACTATCAAAAGAACTGCAATTGATCCAACTATCCATGAAATTATGTTTAATATATTCGTGAATAGTATGTTTATATTGCTTTGCGCAGCATTACAAGCAGTCCCTGCAGAAGCAGCTCCGTTCTGTATTGTTGAACCGAGACAAGCATTGCTGTTGGTTGCATTTTGAACATTATAAGGACTCGATTGTGCATATGTTATTCCGCTAAATGTTAGCGGAATAAGAACAGTGATAACTGCTGCTAATGCATATAATTTACTTTTAATTGATTTTATCATTTGATTTGAACCTTTCGCGTTTATTAAATTTACCTTAATGAATTTATATCATACTTAAGTATTGTTTAGCAATAGCATTTTAGCCCGTTGTTTTATTCAGCACAAATTGGACTATGATTTGAGATATAGAAACAACAACTATGCCTATAGATGCATAAAATATTGTGTTTCTAGCGCTATTAAATGTGTTTGCGTCACCATTAGAAGTAATCATCCTAAATCCGGCTATCATTATGACAATCACTGAAATGGGACCAATTATCCATGTTAAGATATCTAAAACTGCGATGATTGTACTATTAACACTACCTGCCGTATCAGGGCAAACGCCACCATTATTAATACCAATTCCGTTACAAACAGCGCCTTTCGAACCACTAAAAGGACTACTTTGAGCAAAAGCTAAAGCGCTTGTTGTGGACAATATGCTTAGTGTGGTAAAAAAGATTATCGCAATTTTTTTTATATTTTTGGTAATTTTTTTCATTATGCTTAACATTATATCAGAGTTTAGAAATCACAAAGTACAAAATTATTTGAGAAACAGCAAACACCACAATTCCTATAACGGCATACAATATTGAATCTCTGGCCGAGCTAAATGATTTTGAGTCACCACTAGAAGTAATCATCCTAATTCCAGCTATTATAATGACAATCACTGAAATAATTCCGATTGCCCAGGATAGTATATCGAGAACTGTGCTAAAAACTGAATATGCTGGGTTTTGGGTGGGCGGGGAACTAGTATCATTACAAAAACCAGGGCGAGTGCCACCATTATTAGCAGCAGCCTGAGCACAGATGCTGTTGATGCCTGTAGGGATAGTGTTATCGGCAGCAAATACCGATGAAGATATATAAGCTATAGATATTGGTATTAGAAGTGTTAGTAGGTATTTTTTCATAATTATAATTTTCCTGCGAAGAAAGTAACTATAGTATAGGCGCTAACAACGACTACTAGGCCTATTACGGCCCAGAGTATTGTTTCTCTAGCTCTTTGTACTGATTGAGGATTTCCCCCCGATAGTACAAGTTGTATTGAGGCAATCACTATAACAAGTACTGCTGCAGAACCTATAACTCCAAGCACAATTTGAACGATGGTTGCTAAGTTATTACTGCTTGCGTCAACCTTGGGAACAACGACGTTATAAGTTCCACCACCATTAGAATCGTAAAATGAGACGGCGATTAATTTACTAATTATGGCTATATACTGATACATGGTATTAAAGTTGTCCTCCCAAATAAGCTATCATAGATGCTGCTGCTATAGATATAGTCATGCCAATTAAACCATTTATGATAGTAGATCTGGCCCTTGCGGTTCTGTCGGGTTGACCTTGACTGCTTATCATCTGAACTCCGCCGTAGATAACCACACAAATAGTTACAAGACTAACTAACTGTATGAGCATTTCGGTAACTGCTAAGGCTATTAGCCAGATATCAGAGATACTATTAATTGAAGGATTACCACCGCATCCTCCAGGTAAATATGAATACCAATTTGGAAGAGTTAAAAAAACTCCGCCGCATGATGCTGCAAATAAATGTAACTGATTAATCAATTTAATAATCCTCCTGGTACTAAGAAATTAAGCAAAGCCCAAGCGAAAATAAATAGTCCTAGAGCTAATAAATTGGACAATAGTCGACTCTTTGCTTTTTCAACAGATCCAGGGTTATCTCTGGCTGCCGACCACTGAATTCCTGCTAAAACTGTCGAGAAAATCAATACTACTCCAACTCCTGCAGATAAAAAGTTAATGATGCCAAAAAGCATATCCATAATTGCATTTCCTTGTGTTTGACAACCAAGATCAATATTGGTTGTCACCTGACTGTTTCCACCCCCCCCACACGTCAGATTTGCAAAAACTATGGAACTGGGGGAAAGGATAATAGTAAATAAGACAGAAAAGAATAATATTTTTTTATTTAGTGTTTTTATATATTTATTTATATTAACCATTAACGACTACTATATATATACTAATCTATTAAATCAACTCTTAGTATTAATTAAAAACCCATATTATACATAAAAAAAATATAATGCTTATATTTATTCTTAAAAAATGGTATAAAAATAGGTAGATGAGAACTAAAAAATCGAGGCTTTATTTAGGAGGGTTAGTTTTACTGATAATATCTTCAGTATTTTTTTTGAATAGCATTTTAGCAAGCAAAAAAGTGCATGCTATTGGTAACTCAACTCTTACGGTAAAATTGGTATGCGAAACTAATTCAACGAAGCCTAAACCAGTAAACTGTCCTCCAACAACAGTCAATGGATCAACGACAGTCAAGGCAATTCCTAACTATATACAACCTGGCTCTGGCTATCCAACATCCTATAATTTAGCGTATACCGGTGGTAATAATAGTTTTAAAGGTGGGTTATTCACGTATGGAAACTCATGTACACCATTTCAAAATTGTACTCAAGATCAATATACAATTAAAGTCACCGGAATTTATACAAATGGCACAGGAGAACTTGTAGATCTTGCTGGTCCTCTGTTCACTACTATTACAAATGGTGACTATAAAACTACAATTACAGTATATCTAACTACACAGGTCAAAACCACAGGAACTTTAAATGGCAACTTAACATATGGCAGCGGTAATCAACCAGCTACTTTAGCTTGGGCAGATTTATTTTCAGATAGATCATCTTTTACAAACTATTGTGGTAACCTGACTGCACATGTTCCTGGTGGTGGATTGATATACAATAGTCAGGCTGACGTGAGTGGTAAATTTAGCATTTCTGGCATTCAACCTGGAAATTATTTTTTCTTTTCTGAATATCAAAACAATGGGGTTCTTTACGCAATAGGTGGTGATATTAATATAACCAACGTTGCACAAGACCTAAGTCCGATACTCTCAACATTAACCGAAAATCAAGCAGGTCTTTTAGTTAAAAGCGCAACGGCAGTAGGTACCTGTCATTATCCTTTAATTAACAGTATAGATCCAAATACAGGGCCGACAACTGGAGGTACCCAGGTTACAATCACCGGGAGTGGATTTTTAGGAACAGATGCGACAGGTCAAGCGGGGGTAGAATTTGGAGATGGAAACCCAGCACTAAGCTACTCTGTAGTTTCTGATACGAAAATAATTGCATTCAGTCCACCAGGAGCCGTAGGTAGTGTAGAGGTTATTATTTATAATCACGGCAACTCAAGTCATGGACTTACTACTGCAATTACATATCAAAATTTATTTACGTATGTAAAGGCAGTTTTAGGGCCGCCCACCTGTCAATCAACCGGTGGGGACTTGGCGTGGATAACCTGTACGTTGGTGAACATTTTTACAAAAGGTGAAGCAGCTCTAGAAACTGCGGTGTTATCAATGCTAAAAACTAACAACTTAGACCTTGCGAGCGGATCAACCTATTGTAGAAATTCTACTGGAGCTACTGGTCAACAGATAGCCAATGGCTGTATTTTTAGCATATGGTCTAACTTCCGTATTTATGGGGATGTATTCTTAGTAATAGCTTTACTTATAGCAGTTATAGTTGAGGCTGTTGGTGGGGGTATGGTTAGTAGCTATACGATAAGGAAGATGTTACCTAGGATAGTGGTGGCTGTAATACTTATTAATCTATCTATATATGTAGTTGCTATATTAGAGGATATTTTCAATATATTGGGTGGTGGTTTGTATGATCTTATAAAGGCGCCGTTTGGA
>CAIUOC010000046.1 GCA_903900685.1 uncultured Candidatus Saccharibacteria bacterium
AATAAAGAAAAGTTATTTTCGGGTGAAAATTCAAACGAACCACCCAAAAATGCAATTATAGGAAGAGTTGCAGATTTTTTTAGTAGCGCTAAAAAAATAGAGCGAACCATAGAAAGTGAGCCATTTGCAACAATCATTGATCTTGATCCATATCTTGCTTTGGACCTCCTAAAACTTGGTGAAGACCAACCAAATCCCCGAGATGCCTACGCTAAGGGTGTGGCGGATGGTGTTGCATCAATTATAGAACTTTATAGTAAATTTGAAGATTTAGATGAATTTGAAGATTTAGAAAATGACAATATAGCGCCTATAGTTCAGTTGAATGAAATGCATAATAAGGAAGCTGATATTATCCCAATAAGTAAAGAAATGGGTAGATTTGCACTGAAAGATACTACAGATTTCGATAATAACTAAATTCTTGTATGATGTCTGCGCTTTAGTTGCGCAACCTGTAATCTAACACTGCTTCTATCGATTAGTCTCTGTGCATTTTCTAAACTAACGTTGTCTTTAGCTTCACTTTTCATTTTAATAGCTAGATCCAAGGCTGATTTGGCTTCACTCTCATTAATATCATCTGAATTATCAGCTTCATCGACGATAACTCTTATAGTGTTGTTGGCAACCTCAATCACTCCACCATGAGTTGCAAATTGTTCCATAGCTGCATCAGAATCTTTAGGATTATGTCTTATTGAAATAATCCCATTTGAAGCGGAACTTATGAGTGGCATATGGTTTGTTAAAACTCCAATTCTTCCATCAAGAGTTGGCAAGATTACCTCATGAACATCATCGTCAAATTTAACTCCAGATAATGTTACTAACTTCAAATGAATCATTATTTCTTTACGTCTTCCTTAACTTCTGAGATTAGGCCCTTCATATAGAAAGCTGATTCAGGCATTTCATCATGTTTGCCATCAAGAATTTCCCTAAAACCAACAATAGTATCTTTTAGTGATACGTACTTACCGGGCTTACCAATAAATACTTCAGCAACGTGGAATGGTTGAGTTAGGAATCTCTGTATTTTTCGTGCTCTAGAAACAGTAAGTTTATCTTCTTCAGATAATTCTTCCATTCCAAGGATTGCAATTATATCCTGAAGATCCTTATATCGTTGCAAAATTTTCTGAACATCTCTAGCAACACTGTAGTGCTCTTCACCAACTATTTCAGGATCAAGAATTGTGGATGTTGAATCAAGGGGGTCAACAGCAGGGTATAGGCCAAGCTCGGTTAAACCACGAGAAAGTACAATAGTTGAATCAAGGTGAGCAAATGTTGTTGCTGGAGCTGGATCGGTAAGGTCATCGGCTGGTACATATACTGCCTGGACTGAGGTAATTGAACCAGTTTTAGTAGAAGTGATTCTTTCCTGTAAGCTACCCATTTCTTGAGCAAGATTTGGCTGATAACCTACAGCGGAAGGTAATCGGCCTAACAGAGCTGATACTTCAGCACCGGCCTGAGTATAACGAAAGATATTATCGACGAATAGAAGAACATCATCACCATCATCCCTAAAACCTTCAGCTATAGTTAGCCCAGATAAGGCTACTCGAAGACGAGCTCCTGGCGGCTCGTTCATCTGACCGAATACCAAAGAAGTTTTATCTAGAACTCCAGATTCTTCCATCTCATAATATAAATCGTTTCCTTCACGAGTACGTTCACCAACACCTGCAAATACTGAATAGCCACTGTGGTACTTAGCAATGTTATTAATAAGTTCAGTAATAAGAACTGTTTTACCTACACCAGCACCACCAAATAAACCGACTTTTCCACCTTTAGTTACGGGACAAATAAGGTCAATAACTTTTATTCCAGTTTCAAGGATTTCAACACCACCGGATTGCTCAGTGAGTGGTGGTGGTGACTTATGAATCTGAGCATAATTTTTGAAGTTATCATCTTTGCCATCAATTGGCTGTCCAATAACATTAAACATACGACCCAAAGTTTCTTTTCCGATAGGCACGCTAATTGTTTTGCCAGTGTCTATAACCTCTGTTCCGCGTTCGAGTCCATCGGTTGAACCAAGTGATATTGCTCGAACAGAAGACTCACTCAAATGCTGAGCTACTTCTAGAACAATTTTGCCATCTTTTCCAGTGACATGAAGCGCATTATTTATTTTTGGTATTTTTCCATTACCGAAATCGACGTCTACCACTACACCAACAATCTGGCTTATAGTTCCGTTCTTGGTTTTTACTTTAGTATCCATAATTCCTCCTAGTCTTTTAATGCTTCTACTCCGCCAGATATCTCAGCCAACTCTCTGGTAATACCTGCTTGACGGGCGGTGTTAAATTCTAATGTTAAATCCTCAATAATATCTCCTGCGTTATCGCTAGCATTTTTCATAGCCATCATTCTCATTGAATGCTCACTTGCTAAACTTTCAAGTAAACTTTGCCATAACTGAACTTCCAATAATCTTTCAGCAACACTATCAATAACTTCCTCAGTAGATGGTTCAAAGTTAGTAAAGTCATACTTATAGTCAATCCTCGATTTAGCTTCTTCTGTACTGGCCGGTAATAAACTTAGACTTTGGGCAGTTTGTACTAGGTTACTCACATATTCAGTAAAGACTATTACGATTTCATCTACTTTTTTCTCCCTATATTCACTAATAATTGTATTGAGTATTGGACGAATATCATTTGGTGTTGGATTATCCCCAAAAGCTGGATAAACAGCTATTAGGTTAACACCTTTTAATCTACCGACAAATTGGGCGCCTTTTTTACCAATAGTTATTACGCTTGAAGATATATTTTTGGAAGTATCGTCGATGATAGAATGAGCTAATATCTTTAAACTATTTGCGTTATAGGCTCCAGCAAGACCACTATTACTAGTTATAGAAATATATAGTTTATTTTTTATCTTACGCTCTTCGAATAAGGGGTGTCTCTTAACTTCATCGATATTAGATAATCTAGCAAGTAGAGAATAGGCAAGCTCCTGGTATTCTCGACTTCGCTTAGCATTTTCCTGGGCTTTTCGCATTTTCGAAGCAGAAACAAGCTCCATTGCCTTGGTAATCTGTCTAGTATTCTTAACTGATGATATGCGCCTTTTTAAAGCGATTGTACTGCCCATTAAATACTACTCTTTTTTCCCTTCAATATTATTATAGCCACTAGCTACTTTTACAGCGACGGATCTAATTTTCTTAACAATTACTTCAGAAGGTTCACTTCCTTCTTCGAGAGCTTTCAAGACATCTGGGTGATTCTTTTTAATGTCTCTAAGTAAACTTTCCTCGGCAGATTTAATTTTATCTACGGGAACTTTATCGAAAATTCCTTCAGTTGCAGCTAAAAGCGAACAATACATTTCCCAAATTGCTTGAGGGGAATACTGTGATTGCTTTAATAGTTCTGTTAATCTTTGACCTCTCTCAATACGTTGTCTAGTATCAGCATCAAGATCTGTTGAGAATTGGGCAAAGGCTGCAAGTTCTCTAAACTGGGCAAGATCAATTCTAAGTGACTTTGCTACTGACTTAACGGCTTTTGTTTGAGCAGCGCCACCTACACGAGAAACGGATAGTCCAACAGATATAGCTGGTCTTATTCCTTGATAAAATAGATTAGTTTCCATAAATATTTGACCATCTGTAATTGAAATAACATTTGTTGGAATATAGGCTGAAATATCTCCTGCTTGGGTTTCAATGATAGGAAGAGCAGTTAAGCTCCCAGAACCAAGTTTTTCGTTAAGTTTTGCAGCTCGTTCGAGAAGTCGGGAATGAAGGTAGAAAACATCTCCAGGATAAGCTTCTCGGCCTGGTGGACGGCGAAGTAGTAAGCTCATCTGCCTATACGCAACAGCATGCTTAGAAAGATCATCGTAGATAATTAGTGCATGTTGTTTGTTGTCTCGGAAGTATTCACCCATAGCACAACCAGAGTATGGAGCTAGATAAAGTAATGCTGCTGAGTCAGAAGGACTTGTTGCAACAATAATAGTTTGATCCATAACTCCCTCACGCTTTAGTCTTTCGACTAGACGAGCAATTTTACTCATTTTTTGACCTATTGCAACATAGATATTGATAACACCAGTCTTTTGTTTATGCTGATTAATCATAGTATCGATAGTAATCGCTGTTTTACCAGTCTGACGATCACCGATAATTAACTCACGTTGACCTCGTCCAATTGGAACCATGGCATCAATAGCTGTAATTCCGGTCATAAGAGGTTCATTAACACTTTTTCGATCAAGCACGCCAGGAGCAGTCCGTTCAACTCTAGAAGTTAATTTAGTTTTTATTGGATCACCGCCATCAATTGGATTGCCTAAAGGATCAACGACCCGACCAATAAGTTCTGGACCGACTGGAACTTCCATAACTTTTCCAGTTAATCTTACGCTGGCTCCTGCCATAACAGCTGAGTCGTCGCCTAGAATTACTGCACCAATTTCATCTTCACCTAAGTTAAATGCAAAGGCAGTTAGTGTTGAGCTGTCAGTACCTTCGATTTCAATGATTTCGTTATAACCACAATTTCTAAGGCCATAAATCCAGGCAATACCATCTCCAACTCTTGTGACTACGCCAACTTTTTCAATTTCCGGTCTAGCCTTAAGTTGTTCTATAGCTTCTCTAATGTCTGATGATAGTTCTTTTATTGATAATTCGCTCAAAACTTTGTCCTTTCTAATTAAGATAATGTGGTTAATTGTTTAAACTTACTGAGTTTGGAAGAAATAGTAATATCCATCTGATTATTGGCAGTAGTGATTCGAACACCACCAATTAGGCTTGGATCATGCTCTGAAATTAATATGATTTTTTTAGCATTAGGATAAATTTCACGAATTTTTTTCTCAATATCTCGCTTTGTTTTTTCTGAAATGTTAAAGGCTGAGGTTATTGTTGCCTCTACTAGCCCATTTTCTGCCCAGTCTTCCTGAACTGATCGAAGCAGGGAAGATAAATCTCCAGTGCGACCCTCATCAAGGAGATAAGCCGCAATTGCTTTAGCATAACCATTAGGCAAATTTCCATTCTTGGTCTTATTTGCAATTATGCTAGCTAGGTGAGATATTGAAGTTTTCATAATTTAAGCTGATTGGCCTTTTAAGACATTGTCTATTATTTTTGCATCTTTGGTCTCATCAATTTTTTCACCAATAATAGCTTCAGTTGCTTCAGAAATTAATCCATAAAGTTCTTTTTCAAGTTTCTTCTTAGAGCGCTTGGTATTTTCATCAATTTGCTTATTAGCATCTTCTAAGATAGAAGTTGCTCTATTTTTAGCATCATCTTCACTCTTGCTAATAATATCTTTTGCTTCATCTTTAGAATCAGAAATTAATTTATCAGCATTGGCCTGAGCTTCATGAAGAATTTTTTTACGTTCTTCTTCTAACTCTTGCTCCTTCTTTTTCATCTCATTTCCAAGATTTACTCCAGATTCAATCAGTTTTCGTCTATCGCTAAGAACTTTTAAAATTGGTTTGAAAGCCCATTTTTTAAGAACCCAAAGAACTATCAGGAATGTGATTAACTGAATAATTAAGGCTTGAAGATTTACTCCAAGAGCACCTATACCAGAAGACTGATCTGCAAAATTTGTATAATTCATTTGTAAAAAAATTCCTTATTTAACGATGAAAATAGATGCGAAGGCTAATAGTGCCATAAGCTCAATAATAGCTACGAAAACTAAAGCTTGTCCTAAAAACTTAGTGGCTTCAGGATTTCGACCAACGGCTTGCATGTAACTTCCACCGACTATTCCGATTCCAATAGCTGGTCCAATTAAACCACCACCGATCATAAGACCTTTACCAATTATTGCTGTATTGATTGTACTTGCGAGTATCAACATATTATATTTCTCTCTCCTTATTAATTAATTTATGATTCATTTAAAAAAATGCTAATTATGTAGTCACTTTGGCATTCCCGTTAATTGTTTCAGGTATGGCATCATCGGTCAAGTGTTCTTCAGTAGAATGATTAACTGCTATAGCTAAATACATAACCGATAAAATAACAAATATGTAGGCTTGAAGTGCACAGATAAAGATTTCAATCAGAGTAAATGGAACTGCAGTTAGAGGAGCAATAAAGCCACCAAGATATGAGAATACAGATATAATAATTTCACCAATAGTGACATTCAAGAAAAGTCGAAGTGACAGACTAATAACTCTAGTGGCATCGGTTAGCATTTCTAGTAGTCCGATAATAAAATACAGTGGATTGAGAGGACTTCCAATAAAAAAATGGCCAAAATATTCTTTAACACCAGATTCCTTAACAGATGAATAGTAGACATAGCCCATTGTGACAAGACCAATTGCAAGGGTTGCATTAAGGTCTCCAGTAAAAGCTCTAAGTAGCGGATTACCGCCAACTGAAAAAGCTTCACCCACTCCTGGAATCAAACCTAGCCAGTTATTCATAAGCAAAAAGAAAAACAAAGTCACAAAATATGGAACGTATTTATATGATCTTTCTTTGTCTTCAAAGCTTGTTTCAACTAGATTTCGGATAAACTCGACACCCGCTTCAACTACCTGGATAAGTCCACCCTTTGGATTTAATGTTATATGTCTAGCTGCTAAAATAAATAAACTACACATCAAGGCTGAACAAACCCAACCATAAAAGATAGAATTAGTAATTGCTAGAGGTCCAATGTGAAATAATGGTAACGAAGTAATATGAACAACTGGACCGGAATCTGCAAAATAACCAAACATTATTTCTTACCCTTAACTTTTGAATTTATTTCATTAAATTGAATGTAGAATTTCCTGATCATTAGAAAAGATAAGGAAAGGGCCATTACAAAACCAATAAGTAGAAATATTGGTGAAGTCTTAAATTTTGAATCAAGAAAATAGCCTCCAAGCACTGGAGCTAGAAAAACAATAGCTAATTGCCAGCTCATACTCATTGCAATTGCAATAAAGTTACTGCTAGCTATAAAGCTTAAATTACTTGACTGTTGATCACTAGTGTTAGTAGTCGTCGTCGTTTTCGGCGCGGCTGTTATTTTCATTTGAACTTATTATAACAGCTCAGTTACTGTGGTGGCAATACTAGTAGATTTATTTAGTTTGATATATAATATTATTATGAGTGATACACCAAAAGTAATTGTCTACAGCGCCACTTGGTGCGCATTCTGTCATGCCGCAAAAGATTATATGGATAGTATCAATGTTAAATATGAAGATAAAGATGTAGATAGCGATAAAGCTATTGCTCAAGAATCAGTCGATAAGTCAGGGCAAATGGGCATCCCCGTGATTGATGTGGCAGGGGAAATTATTATAGGATTTAACCGACCTAAACTAGATGAGTTGCTGAAAAAGCATAAACTAATCAAATAAACCTTAACAACTAAAATAATATTGTAAATTTAACCAATTTATGGTAGAATATAGCCATAAATCAACAGATGCGGAGATTATATGAGCGAATTTGAAAATCATGAGATAAATAACTCAGACCAACCTGAATTAACTGTTTTTGAACCGGTTAATGATGTTGCTCTTGATGCCTTGCTTAGATTAGTTGAAATTACAAAGAAAATAAGTCCTGAACGTGTTTCACAATTATTTAGCCCAGAAGATCCTGAGAGAAAATTCATAGAACAAATGCTTAGAGATGAGCAGATAACTAATGAAAGACGAGAGGAAGCTAAATTTATTGAGAGTTTAAAATTAGTTGAAGATTTGAAAGCAGTAATAGAGATCGAATCATTTGACCCTGAAACTGAAGCAATAATAGCAAATAACCCTGTTGATGAAAAAATGGTTCCAAGCGGAATTAATGCTTTTAATGTTGACATCAATGAAAAAAATAACGCTAAAACTGTTTTTAAAAGAGATAATAGGCTAAGACATTTCTTAGGTCGAATCTCTACTTACTACAATCCTTCGGACGATAAAGATAAAAAGATTTCAGCTTAACAATCTATTTTAGTGTTAAAATAATTAGATATTATGTCATTTGAAGATTTTAAGACAAAAGAATCCGTGGTTATTGTTTATACGGGTGAGGGAAAGGGCAAGACTAGCGCCGGTCTAGGCCTTCTTGTTCGTGCCCTTGGAAATAGATGGCATGTAGCTTTCATCCAATTCATTAAGTATTGGGGAGTAAGTGAACACGTTATGCTAAGGGATATAGCGCCTTTGTTTAAAGATGACTTATATTTCTACAAAGGCGGTAAAGGTTTCTATAAGGCTGGTGATCTAAGTGACAATAATATATCCGAGAAAGACCATAAATTAGCCGCTAAAACTACTTACGATGAAGCCATGAAGGCAGCTACCAGTGGTAAGTTTGAGCTAGTAATTTGTGATGAAATAAACAATGCGGTTCATGATGGATTAATAACGGTTAACCAATTAAGTAAATTAATAAGCAGTCGGGCGAAAAATACGAGTATTTGTTTAACTGGACGAGATTTTCCTAAAGAGCTGCTACCTATGGCCGACATAGTGACTAATATGACTAAGGTGAAACATCATTTTGACGATAAATATCTAGCTAATAAAGGCATAGATTTTTAGAATGAGTGAATCGCGGGTTATGGCCAGTGACTATCCTAATATTGATGTCTTTTATAATGATGCCAGTACCAATGCTAAAGACACTTTAGCTTTAGTTCAAAAAAGATTTGATAAATGGGATGGTGGTCCAAGAATTGAATATCATAAAACATCAGCCAATATCGATGACTTCAAAGATATATTAATTAATGCTGTTGAAAATAAGGATGGTGAAACTATAACTGGAGCGATATCTGGAGATGGTTCGATTAACAATATTATGCAGATAATGCAAGATCCAGATACTCCAGAAGTTGTAAAGAATTCTCCACTCTGGACTCCAGGAGGTGGTAATGCAGTTAATTTATTTCGCGCTCTTACGCATAGAATACATGATCGACATCCAGATGAAGTAATAAGAACTGGTGAGATAGTTGAATTTTTCCCACTTAATATTAAAACTTATACAGAAGACGGTATGGAAGATGAGAAACTAGCTGCAACAATATTTAGTGTTGGCGCAATAGCAATGGCTGCTAGTTATTTAAATCATGAGGAACATAGAAATTCGAAAATTAGAAATAGAAAAGGCGGAGAAATTATCGCTGATCCAATCCAAATACTACACAGCCTAAAAGATTCAGAACAATTTCTAATGAATGATCAAGACCATGGTGTTCGTAATGTTTTTGACAATATCTATATTAACTCACCGTGGAACGCTAAAATTATGTATGCTAGAAATGTAAAATTAACAGGTCCTGCCTACAATTTTGAAGTTAGACAAAAAAATACAAAAGAGGTTGTGACGGCTATGGCTAAACTAGCACTTGGAAAAGATAATGGGAGCTATCTCGAGGATCAAAGATCCTTTACTGTCTTATCTGACAACATTATGGCACAAGTTGATGGAGAAGCTTGGGAAATAGAGGCAGATACTGTCTTCGATGTTGGCTATGCGAATGAGCCGATAAAAGTTGTTACTACCCTTAAGAATCCTTAGATAACTTGCGGAATGCTATTATCATATAATAAGTCAAAAAACTCCCAATTGTAAAAAAAAATGTTGGAATAGTAATAATTAGAACGCTTAAAGGGAAAAAATAGAATGGTTTCCTAATTAAGGTATTCTTAGATAAATCTCCTAATTTTATTCGGTAACCATATGTCCCAAAACTTCTAGCTATATATTCAGAGTATTTGGGCCATACAAAAAAAGACTCACCATTCATGAAGATTCGTAGTTTATCTGAATAAATCGAGGCTAGGCCATTTGAAGCTAAAACAATGGCCAAATCTTGATCTTCGTGAACCTTTTCATCATCGTTACATACCTGTTTTACAACAATCTTCCAAGCGGATAAACGTATTGCCATATTTGCACCCCAAAGCGCTTGTAGTCTCATAATACCCGTAGCGCCAATGAGGTAGATTCGTGACCATAGTCCAGAATAATAGTTTGGAAATAATTGATGGCCAAAAATCTTTGAGAAAGCTAGAGTGTAGCCAGGCCCGGTTATAGCAGCAACCTTTTCATCTTGAAAAGTTTCAATAATTGTTTCAGTCCAGGTTGGAACTAATACTGAATCAGCATCAATTCGTCCAATAATATCGGTTTTAGCAGAATTTAAGCCTTTATTACGAGCAAACGCTTTTCCTTGTTTTTTTTCTTTTACAATTCTAACGAATTTATACTTTGAAGCTATGGCTATAGTTTTATCAGTACAATTATTATCCACAATAATCACTTCTTTAGGCATTATTTTTTGTTTTTCAATTGAATCTAAGCACTTTTTAATATAGCGCTCTTCATTATATACTGGTATAACTATAGATAGTGTTAATGGTTTTATAAAATTTTCCACTAGGAATAATATTAACAAATATTAGTTACGATGCATAAAAAATATATTAAGCAAATTAAGTCATTTAAGATAAAAAGCTGGAAGACATGGAAAACATGGCATAAGTTATTATCGATCTTTATTGCCCTTATTTTACTAACCCTTGGAACAATGTATGGAATTGCTAGATGGTATATTGCCTCAGAGTCAAATACTCCTTTAACTCTTGGAGTTAGTTTTGTGCCTGACTATGCTCAATACTTAGGAGTTGACCCTCAAACAGCTATGTTGGCTATTGTCAATAACTTAGGAGTACACGATTTTAGGTTAACAAGTTACTGGAGTGATATTGAACCTCAACCCGGTGTTTGGGATTTTTCACAGCTTGATTGGGAATTTGCACTAGCTAATCAGACTCATTCAAATATTAGTCTTAGTATTGGCCTAAGACAGCCCAGATGGCCAGAGTGTCATTTACCAACCTGGGTTCAAGGTGAACCTAAAAATATTTGGTATCCTCAACTTCAAACATTTATGGGCAAGCTAATTGATAGATATAAAGGTAATTCTGCTTTGTCTAATTATGAACTTGAAAATGAATATTTCTTAAAAGTTTTCGGAACATGTACTGACTTTAGTCGTGATAGATTAATAAATGAATTGAATTTTGTTAAGAAAACAGACCCTAATCATCCGGTAATAATAAGTAGAAGCAATAATGCTTTAGGTCTTCCAATAGGTAAGCCAACACCAGATATATTCGGAGTATCGGTATATAAACGGGTTTATGATAAAACAATTACCCATAGATACTACGAGTATCCATTCCCAGCTTGGTTTTACGGATTCTTAGCAGGAGCTGGAGAAATACTAACTGGCAAGAACATGATCATTCATGAGCTTCAAGCAGAACCTTGGCCACCAACCCCATTAGCAACGACTTCAATTGCAGAGCAAAATAAATCAATGGATTCTACTAGACTTAAAGCTAGGTTCCATTATGGTGAAGCAACAGGTATTAAAACTATATACCTTTGGGGTGCTGAGTGGTGGTATTCTAGACTAGTAGTAAATCATGACCCAAGTGTCTGGAATGTCGCTAAAAGTGAATTTACAGCAGCTAGAACTAATAACACAGAGCTTGAGCTAAGACTCCATAACCAGCAAAGCTTTAAAGAAAATCAAAAAACAGACACCTTTTTTGCTAGTATTTATAAAAATCAACTGTAAAATTATTCCAAATTAGAGCATAATACACTAGTTATGGCAAAGAAGATTCAAGAAAGAAAACGAATAACAAATAAAAGAGCTAGTCATGACTATTTCTTAGAAGATAGTATTTTAGCTGGCATTGTTCTTAGTGGTGCCGAAGCTAAATCTCTAAGAATGGGACATGGCCATCTTCAGGGTGCCTATGTGACTGAAAAAGGCGGAGAACTATTTCTGACTAATGCGACCATAAACGGAGCTCAAGGCATACCAATATCTGAAGAGGAACAAACCAGAAGTCGAAAGCTGCTGGTGAAAAAAAGCGAGATAGCAAAACTTGTAGCTAAAAAACAACAAGGCAATACTATAATTCCCCTTGAAATATTACCAGTTGGTAGATATGTGAAAATTAGAATTGCAGCTGGTAGAGGAAAAAAGAACTATGATAAAAGACATATTCTAAAAACTAGAGATGAAACCAGACAAATTCATAGGGCACTAAAAAACTCATAATGCGTATAGGCTTTTTTACAGACAACTATTTACCTAGTCGAGACGGCATTGCAATATCTGTCGACATATTCAAAACTGAACTAGAAAAAATGGGTCACAAAGTCTTTGTAATCGCTCCAGCCCCATCCTTAATATATAAGGAAGAGTCTGATCACATATTAAGGTTTCCAGCCTTTAAAGGACTTTTTTATGAAGACTACTTAACAAGTGTATTTTCTCCATCAAAAGCTCTAAAACAAATTGATGAACTAAATCTAGATATTGTCCATTACCACACACTAGGGCAGGTTGGATTCTTGGGTGCATACTATGGAATGAAGAGAAATTTACCACTACTAACCACTTACCACACGGACTATTATCAATATGTTAAGCACTACAAAAACACACTTCCTGGAGTTATTGCATTATCTCTACTGGCTCCTGCAATAACCGGTGGCAAGCTACAGGATTACAGAAAAGCACTGCTTAATATTAGGCCTGAGAAAACTGTCGATGACTATAATCAAAAACTAGTCGAAAAGGGAGTTAAGACTATGCTCGATGCTTGTGACATTGTCATTGCACCGTCAAAAAAGATTAAAGATCAATTAACCAGTTGGGAAACACATACAGAAATAGATATTCTACCAACTGGTGTAGATAAAATTAAAACTACCGATGATGACATAAAAGATTGGGAGAATAAACTTGGCATAACCAAAGAAGATAAAGTAATAGCTTTTGTTGGAAGACTGGGTAGTGAAAAGAATTTAGATCTTCTACTAAGTTCTTATGATGAAATTAGAAGCAATGTAGCAAATGTAAAGCTATTAGTAATTGGAGGAACAGGAAGTCAGACAGAAGAGGCAGATATAGATAAGAAAAAAATCATGGAGGGCTATAAGAACAAAGGAATTATCTTTACTGGCTATGTTAAACATGATCAGCTCGGTGCATTATATGGCCTATCTGATATTTTTGCATTTCCATCAATGACCGACACACAAGGATTGGTACTTAATGAGGCAGCAATGTCAGGACTTCCAATTGTTATGATCGATAAAGATATAACTATGATTGTTAGAAATGATATTAATGGAAAAATAGTTAAGGAGGATAAAACGGAATTAGCTAATGCTATAATTATAATATTAAATGACAATAAATTAAGAAGTAAAATGTCAAGAGCCAGCGTAGAATTAGCTAAGGATTACAGCCAAAAGAATCAGGCACTTAAAATTGAGAGAATATACAATAATCTAATTAAAAAATATGAAGGAAAGATCCATTTAAACGACAATTAAAGTATTTTTTTAAAGATTGTTGCGATTAAGGCATATTTTCTTGTATAATCTAATCTGTTCATTAATAATCCGGGGTAGCTCAGCGGTAGAGCGGGTGGCTGTGAATACGCAGCCCATCTAAGTAATTAGTTGGTGAAAACAGGGTGAATTGCGGGAAGCCTAAATCGTAAGACAAGGTAATCCGCAGCCAAGCTAGAGTTAGGTTAAAAGACTCTAGAAGGTTCAGAGACTAGAAGGTGAGCCTAACAATAATCCTTCAGATAGCGCCCTGCATCCTCATTCTTAGGATGATGATATAGTCCACGCCATTATGAAAATAATGAATAAGTGTAACCACTAGGTCGCTGGTTCGAATCCAGTCCCCGGAGCCAGACCAAGCAGAGTAAAGTCCAGACCTAGTTCCTAGACCTGAAATAACTTCTCTTCTTGGTCCGCCAAGAACAAAAGTGCCTATAACAAAGCACACCAAGTTGGAACCGCCAGAAATGGCGTTTTTTTCATTTCATCCCTGTAAATTAGTTCGAACTCAGCCGTCCTCTTCCTGGAGAAGTAAGCACCCTAAAACCAGACCTATTTCTTAGACCTGCCACCCTACGAGGTGGCACGATTATGGCACGAAAGGTGAAAATTATGCTATCTTATAACTATGAGTACATTAAGCTATGATGAACTAATAAATATTGTTCATAAGTCATTCGAATCAGAAAAAAAAGCTGATCTTAATTTAATCAAGCAATTGGTTTCGGATGATTTTGTAAGAACCAGCATGACTATTAGTGGAGATACTTTATTTCCAGATTATTATTTCAATAAAGAGTTAGGAAAATTAGAAGCTAATAATATCAGTAGAGAATTCCATATTTGGAATATTGCAGCAAACGAAAAACAACAAACCGTATTCGTAGAGTTAACTGAGATAGAAAAGGACGGATCGTCAGAATTAATTTGGCCTTACATGCTAATATGTGAAATTAAATCTGGAAAAATTTCGAGAACTAGACAGTATGGTGATCCTGCAGTAATGAGTAAAAAAGTGAAATTAAAAGAAATTAAAAAAATAATACGTGGTTAGATTTATTAATATAAGTTAATAAGTGCTAGTTGAACATACCAGTGCTAATATACCCACATTGACAATCTATTAATTTATTGTCAGTTGTTATACTAATTTTAGCAATGTGCCAGACTCTACGCCTAAATCCAAAAGAATTTTAGAGTTCATTTTTAACACTTCCCGATTCTTATATGACAATGAACCATTAAAATACCAACTATCTTCATGATGCGAAAGTGCAATTATCTGACCAATTTTATTATCTGTATATTTAGAAAAATATGGTAATATTTTTTCCTTAAAAACTTCTTTTGAACCTTTAAGCTCGGCCATAAAACTAACGATAGGTGCTTCAATTTTATTTTGACTTATTAGAAAATGGTAGGCTGTCATTCCAGTCATCCTAAAATTACAATCGATAATATAGGCATTATTATGCTCATCTAGTATTACATCAAGTCCACCAACACCATACCATCCCATTTTTCTTATTTTTACTAGTAGATCTTTAAAGATATAGTCTTTTATTTCAAGTAAATTATCTGGAAGGTTAGTAGAATTTATTATTCCACCAAGAAAATCTCCTTGATCAGTTGTTAATTGCTCATTAATACCGATGAAATCTATGTCCCTTGATTCATCCCATGATATTCCAAAATGAAGTGCGTAATTTTTGATTATTGGAATATATTGCTCAACAATTATAGTGCCAACAAAATCTTTAAGTTTATTACGTGTGCTCTCTAATTGACCAATTTTATGGCAGATGTATACTCCATCTCCCGAACTAGAAGAACTTATCTTAACCACATAAGGTAACTTAATATCGCTAGATTCATTAATGAATTCCTCACCCGATTGAAATTTTGCATACCTTTTTGGCATGAACTTATGATTTAAAAATTGCGTCATACTATCTTTATCATTAAGCCAAGATATTAATTCAGCAGGTATTTGGTATAAATTTTTAATATTATCATCTATGAAGGGTTGAGCCATGACAAGGCTACCCGGTGCTAAGTTATTAGCTAAAACTTTCATGATTGCTTCATTACGTGATTTACCATGAACATCTAAACCAATTTCCTGTGGCAATAATTTTATAGAATTATTGTATGTACCAGGTATAGATAATATATCTAATAAATCTTGATCAACTATAGGCGAATTTGTAGCTGCAAAATTAATAACATCTAGTCCAGAGCCAGCACAACAATTTGCGCGTGCAGCTACAAGTTCTTCTATTGCAACGGGTACCTTGTTGAAAAAACTTTCATCTTCTCCGGCAGGGTAGCCGTAAAAGTAACATGTTCCGGTTGGAAAATAATCAGACAAAAACATAAAAAAGCTCTTTATAAAAATTAAAGTTTGTTAATTTATTTTGAGATTAATGTCTGTGACAAATATCACATAATTAAAGAACAAAGCTATATTATACATCTTCAATGAAAAATGTCTAGGAAAATTTATTATTTTTTATTTTTAGACTGGTTTAGGTTAATTGCTGAACGAATTAAATCTCTTAATGAATCTTCATTTATTAAATCACTTTCATGAATATCAATAGCTCTTCTCATATTACCATCTAGACTCGAGTTGAAAAGATGAGATGGATCATTAAGGAATGCACCTTTTGCGAAAGTCATCTTAACGATATGCTGATATATTTCACCGGTACAAATCATTCCATTCTTATACCAAACAGGCACTCCTCGCCATTTCCATTCTTCAATAATATCTGAATCAACACTTAAGATTATTTTACGAATTTTAGCTAAAGTATCTCCTCGCCAACCCTTATTATTCGCGATTGTATTATCTATTTCTTGACTAGGGCTCATAGCTTAAATTATAACACTTTAGTTGTAATTTTATAGAGCTGTATTAAGTATTATAATCTGTTAATATATAATCATGAAAAGCATAATCAATTTAAGGTTATTCAATTATGCAGTTTGATGAATTCATAGAAAATTCTGTTTCTATTATACTTAAATATCAGGAATCTTCGGGAGCATACCCAGCATGTCCATATTTCCCCAACTACCAGTACTCGTGGTTCCGTGATGGATCATTCATAGCCGATAGCATGAGTCGAGTCAATCAGATAGAATCAGCAGAAAAATTTTTCAAATGGTGTTCAGATATAATTGTCAAAAGGAAAGATAATATATTATCTGGTGAACTCCTTGATGCAAGATATACATACGATGGCAATGAGGTGGGCAATGATTGGGGTAATTTTCAACTTGATGGCTTTGGAACATTTTTATGTGCATTAAAGGCCCATGAAAATAGACACAACCGTTCAATAGAACAATACCGTGAGGCATCTGGACTGGTTCAATTTTATCTGGCTAAACATTGGCAAGAACCATGCTTTGATTGGTGGGAAGAGAGTAAGGGCATACATGCAGCTACTCTAACATGCATACATGCTGGTCTTGAATCTTTCAAACATCCCGATGCTGCTAAGGTTAAAATGGCTATTAAACCTGATGCGGAAAGAACTGATGCCAGTTTATTAATATGTGGTATTTTAGGCTCAGTGACTGAAGATGAATTCAGCTCAATCCTATTAGAAATTGAAGAAAAACTTGTTAGTAAAGATGGGGGTGTTTACAGATACACTAAAGATACTTATTACGGTGGTGGTGAATGGCCAGTTCTAGCCGCCATGTTGGGACTTTATTACTCTAAAATTGGACGCACAGATGAAGCTAGACAGAAATTAGATTGGATAAAATCATTGGCTAATAATGATGGTTGGCTTCCAGAACAATCTAATGCAAACATGCTTCATCCCGGAGAATACTTTCAATGGATTGATAAATGGGGAAAATCGGCGAATCCATTACTTTGGTCTCACGCTATGGCAATTAGCTTAGCCCTAGATATCTAATACTGTTAATTAGTTTTAAGATGAAGTCATAATTCTTATTTTTAATGACTTGAAACTCTGTTACTATTAATAATATTACTAATTGAATACTTAAGGAGAAATCAGATGTTCGGAAACACTTTTATTCTAATAATGGGAATAGTTGTTTGGGTGGCAGTAGCAATCTGGCCAGCATTTATTGCCAAACAAAAAGGTTATAGTTTTATGCTCTTCCTTTTTAGCGGAATTGTAATTTCAGGTCTCTTGACCTTATTAATCGTTAGTCTAATGAAGGATAAACTAATTACAGCAGAAGAAATTGCCGATGATGAGGCTGCTGAAGAATATTTAGATCAAGAAGAAGACAAATTTATTAAGTAACGATGACTCTTTTTGTGCTTTCAGCCAAACAAGTCACTAAGGAGTAATTGAAAAGGTTATTGATTTGACATATTTGCTCAACTGAATTCTTGTCCTGATTATTATTACTTATTATATTTATCTTATCACCAACCGAAAGATCCACACCTTCTAGACTTATCATGATGTGGTTCATACAAACTCTGCCAGTAATTGGAAGAAAAATGTCTCTATGCTTGACAAAACCTTTATTGCTTAGTTGTCTAGGTATACCTTCATAATAACCTAGTGGCAAAACTCCAATTGTCATATCTTTAGGTGCGGTAAAAATTCCACTATAACTAACTCGGTCACCTTTTTTTAAATTAATTTTCTTAATTAAAGTACTTTCGAAAGAAAGTACAGGTTTAAGCTCAGATAGATTAATATATTTTTTATCATTAATGCTTAAGGGATTTAAGCCATATAGCCCTATACCAAGACGCATTGAATTAGCATGTCTACTTTTGACTTTAACGCTACCAGCAGTTTGAGCTATATGTATATATTTTGGATTAAACCCATTGCTGATTATCTTATCTAATTCTTTATCAAAGAGAGCGACCTGATTAAAAGTATACGAGTCATCAACTTCATTATCAGCATCAGCTAAATGCGTCATAACTCCTTCAAGATTAATATATTCTAGGCTACTTATCAGAGCTAAGGTCTGGCTAAGCTCTTCTGGTTGAAAACCAAGCCTATTCATTCCGGTATTAATTTCTATGTGTACATTAACGGGTTTACCTAAACTATTCATTTTTTTCATACTTTCAAGGTCTTGAATAACAAATGAGCATTTTTTAGTATCAAGTAATGAAAAATTATCTGGCAAAATATAGCCCAAAACCAATATTCTCTTATTAGTCATATCTTTAATCTTTGATGCTTCAAAGTAACCATCAACCGCTAACATCGGACAATCAGTATCTTCTAGTATTTTTGCAACCTGAACAATACCATGCCCATAAGCATTAGCCTTTAAAACTGGTATTATACTAAATCTTGGATTATTGTTCTTAAAAATTGAGTAGTTGTTTAAAAGGTTCCGTCTGCTAAGCTCTATAGTATTTAATGTTTTGTAATTATTGGTAGATAAGTTTTCAACTAATTTTTTAATATGTCTTTTAATCATAATTAAAATTATATAGTATTAAAGCTAATTTTTACTTATCAGATATTTTATCTAAAATTATTGTATTTGTATCAACATCATTTAAAGCTATATGTCCCAGCCTAGAAAGTGTTTCTGGTGCAGTGAAATGACCAATATGATCCTCGTACATAAGTCCAACACAAAGATGTAAATTCATTTCACCATCAGGTTTATTAAAATCACGTCTTAGATTAGAACCGGATTCATTAAATTGAGTTTCAAAATCCATAACTTCAGTTTCAAGTTCAGGGCTAATAATTTCAAAACCTATTTTATGTTTAATACCTGAGCCATAAATGCCAATTTTTCCTAAATTAACCTCAATTTGCTGGCTTGAACTAGGTATTTTTTCGGCAATTTCTCTTGTTGCCATGCCAAATCTTTTATGCCTATTATCAAAACGATTAAAACCTATGACCGTTACGCCGAGTGAATCAGAATCAAATAATCTTGATTCATTTTCCATTTCAGGCTTCAAGTTTGTAATTATATTATCAAAATACTCAACACTTTCCGGTGAAATAGGCCTTCTGACGGCGTATATTCCACGTTCGTAAACCATTTTTTTGTCACTAAGTTTACGTTGCTGAACAATTCTTGTTGAATGACTTTTTCTAACCATAATTTATTTATTTTACACTATTACACAATAAGTGCAAGTATAGTATGTAGTACTGCTGGGAAGACTCCTAGATAAGAAATCATAAGAGGAACGTATTAGTCAGGCTTAGGGATGGAACCTCCTTAAGGATAGTCTATAGATCTCAGAAGGCAAGTTGTAAGTATACTCTTTAATCTGCGATGGTATTTATTCCAAACAATTTAAATTATGGAGCCCTTAAGCTAGTTTTGTCTAAATCAAGAATAGATTTAATGATTTTCCAAATAAAAAAATAACAATCGGTCACTGCCAACCATACTAATAATATATTAGAATATATTTTGATTAATTTGGCAAGTCTGATATCATATTATGATGGAAGTTAAAGAAATTACAGATAATAGCGAAGTTTTTGTGTTTAAGGAAAGTGGTTTAGAAAAAATTGAAAATTCCGCAGAATTAGGCAGGATTGCTTTAGATTTTTGTAATTATTCCACTAATAGTGAAAAAATATTACCAAAAGAAAATTTCATTGGTGCAGGCATAAACTCTATAGTTTGGGAAGCTGAAGATATAGCAATTAAACTTTCGAGTAGAACATCTGGTAATAAATTTCGACGAGGTGCTACTAATAAACCTGAAAACCTATTGGATCAATTTGAATTTTTAGATTATTTTAAAAAATATTTGGAATATAAAAGCGATGGAACTATTTGTACTCCAGATCAATATTTCGCAATTAGAAATCAAAAAGGAGAATTTCTCAAGGCCGAAGAATTAATGACTGATTGGTCTACCGTCGTAGAAATATCACAAAGTCATAATTTAGATGAACATGAACATGCATTATTTTTAGAGCAAACAAAAAATAAAATCAATGAACAAATAGGTAGTCCTATTATAAAATTAGGCCTTAGCGATAGTGGTGTTGGTAAAAATAAAATCCTGCATGGCGGTAATATATTAATGCCCAAGGACACGGTTGATTTAGATAATCCTAAGATTTGTATTATTGATCAACCAGCCATAGGTATTAAAGGTAAATTAGCTGTTAGTATAATTAAACAAATTAATTCTGTTGGATTGAAAAGGTAAAATATTTATCTTATTGTTTAATATAGAGAATATGGTATAAATACATTATGAATGAATATTACGGTAATACTGATTGTGGACTTCCAGTGCCTAGTGATGATGAATTATTTGAGCTCCAAAGCAATTATTTAATGAATCCAGATTCTGAATTTAATTTATTCAAAACTGCTACCGAAATAATTTTTAAGAATCCAGCTATTAGCGAGATTATTCGAGAAGATATTCACCATTGGCAAGAATATGAAGCAATTGAAAGATTAGATGCAGAAGAAATTAAAGAATATTCCAATGGTATATGTTCAGGATATGCTTTTTTTATTGGAGCAACTACACTAATAGGTTTTATTCGCAGTGATCATAAAAACATAAATGATTATTTAAGTGATACAAATAATGGTATTCCAATTCTCAATATAAACGAACGAGAGAAGAAAAGAATAAATGATGTTAGAAAAGGTAATGCGATTATAGAAATCATTGATGGTAATGAGGATATTGAAGACAGCTCAGATTTAGCATTTGTACATGCAGGACAATATATTTTTGAAGCAGTAAGATTTGAACAATTATTAAATGATGAAATGGATAACATAGATGAAATGCTACATCATCAGTATGAAAATGATTGTGACGGTAGGGTAATATCTAATATAGATGGATTCAAACACGGAGTTGCTAATGCCATTGAAATGTATATGCAAATAGAAGAAGAGAGAATTATAGAAAGGCTAGAAGGCTAAACTGTTAATTTTTAGTTTCGTTTTAGAATAATTCTAAAAATTAAAAAATAAAAAATAATAAGATCGAAATAAAAATCTATGTTCTTATGACTAATTTTAAGCTAGAATCTTAGAACCATCATTTTAGGTAATTACAAGACACCGATAGTCATTTTAACTTGTTTTAAGGTTTTACTAGCAATTGGCCTGATAAGTTCTGCGCCACTTTTTAAAATCTCATCAATTTTATTAGTATCATTTAGTAAGTCAAAATATATATCAGATTTTTCTTTGAATCTAGAGACTAATTGACTGAGCATTTCATCCTTAGCTTCCTTCCAGCCAATACTCTTATCAACAATTTGCTGACTTATCTTATTAGTATCGTTTTCGTTAGCGATAGCACTAAATATTTTATAGAAAGTAGTTTCTTTAAAAGATTCATGGGTATGCTCCTGATTTGAATCAGTTACTATTTTTTTAACTGCATTATTCCATTCCTCTTCAGATGCAAAAAGTGGAATAAAATTATTATAGCTCTTGCTCATTTTGCGTCCATCTACTCCAGGAACCTCAAAGACAGTCTTTTCAACTAAATGCTCTGGTAGGGTAAGTATGTGATTTCCATACTTAGAATTAAATCTTCCAGCTATATCCCTAGCAATCTCAACATGCTGAATCTGATCTTTTCCGACAGGAACCTGATCTGCATTGAATATTAGAATATCCGAAGCCATAAGAATAGGGTAAGTGTACAGACCCATGTTTACGTCATAATCAACATCTCTTTTAGCTTCGATATTTTGATCCATAGCTGCCTTATATGCATGAGACTTATTCATCCATCCTTTTGGTACAGTTGCATTTAATATGGTTTCAAGTTCAAAAATTTCTGGTATATCTGACTGTTTATATAAATGCTGTTTAGTACTATTAAGTCCGGAAGCAATCCAGGTTGCAGCAATAACGTGAGTAAGTTTTTTTATTTCATCAGCAGGTAATCCATTATTGAGTGCATGATAGTCGGGAATAAAAAAGAAACTATTAGGATTATTTAAACTTCTTCGAAGTGCAGGTTCAATAGCGCCAAGGTAATTTCCAATATGTGGCCGTCCAGTTGGCTTGATACCAGTTAAAATAATTTTGTTGTCGTTCATGAATCTTATTATCTATTATTCTAAGCAATAAATAAAGAAGGCTATCTAAAACAATAAATATTGTTTTAGATTCTGTTTTTTAATCTGTCAGTTTCATCAACTATTTCTTGCTGCAAAATTTCTTCAAGCAAATCTTCTATAGTAACAATGCCGATGATATTATCGTTACGTTCAACTGGAATTAGATGATTACCAGTAGTGATAAATCGTCTAAAAAGTGTATCAAGAGCAACTAGACTACCGACCGTATCTCCAGCGTGTAGGTATAAATCTTTAACTTCAACAGTATCGCCATCAAAGTTAATATGAACTAAATCCTTCATTAAGATTGTTCCATAATATGTAGATAATGATTTAGAAAATATTGGGATTCGACTATAACCTATTTCTTTGATCTCATCAATCTTTTTTGGAGTAAGTTTTGTGCTGTTTGTGAACCAATATGTTTTTTCAATGGGTGTCATAATAGACTTAACTTGTTTTTCGCTAAGCTTTAAAGCACCCATCATAATCTCAACTTCGTTATCGTCTAGCTCACTAGATTTTGTTTTAGTATGTTCACCAATCAATATACCGAGTTCAGTACGACTCATTAGTGATTGTTGTTCTCCGCCTAGGATCTTGTCAAGTAAGAGCTCTAGAGGTTTTGCAAGGGGATAAGTTACTATAATCATTAGTCTCAAAATTAATACAAACTTACCCGCTAAAATCAGCGCATGTCTTATAAATATAGCCTGAGGGATAACTTCGCTAAATACAACAATTAAAAGAGTAGAAACGAGGCCAGATAGCCAACTACCTAAAAATCTGTGAAGCACTAACGATGTAGCTGAAATGGTTGCAACATTACAAAGAAGAATACTAGCTATAGTAAGACTTGAGTTTTTGCGTAGGGGAAGTAATTTCCTTGCATATATGTTCCCAATTTTAGCTTTTCTCTGGAGATCAGATATGTTTAAAGATAAAAGAGCAACATTGAGACCAGAACAAATAGCCGAAAAAAGTAATAAAGCTAAAACGGTTAAAATTGAGATTAATATGGAAATATTCATTACAGTTAAGTCAATTATATTCTATAAACTTATAGATGCAAATTATATATAATGAATTAAATTTAGATATTTACTAATTAATTATGCTATAACCATAATAGATGAATTTATATATCAATAAGCAAAAAAATTATTTAACCAATCTATGGTTAGCTACTGTTCTAGGATCAGTAGGAGGCGATAAATTCTATCAAGGTGATAAATTAAAAGGTTATTTAAAACTTGTCTCGGTTGGCGGGCTAGGAATATGGTACCTAACCGATATAGTTAATTACCTAAGACTAAAGGATGAGTTCGAAGGTAAAAAAATCAATAAAACTGATATATTCAATAAACAGACTTTCATAATCACTTGTAGTGTTGCATTGTTAATAATTATTGTTTTTTTTGGGTTCGAATATTTTAATGGCGTTCATTTATTATCGAATAAGGGAGGAGTATCTATAAGTATAAACCATGGAATATTTAGTTTATTACTCCAGCTATATGTAGTTATATTTTTTTATGCTTTGGCTTTTCAGATAGCAATCGGTACTTTATTGTTTTTAACCTTTACTATTGTTGATTCATTAAGACAGAAAAAATTTGGGTGGGTTTTCATAAATATATTCAGTATTCTCATTGGTTTTATATTTATTAATGCTTATTATTATATATTTGTTAGAATCCATAAAACAAAAGGTACTTTTTAAAGTAGAATATTAAGTATGAAAAGATACATTGCTCTTGGACTTTTAATAATAGTGTTAGTTCTAGGAATTGTGTTTCACTATCATCAAAAGCCAAAGGTTGATAAGCCAATTGTATATAATGGGACATATATAGCTTTAGGTGACTCAGTCTCAGCTGGCGATGGACTACAAAATTATAGTGACTCAAGTGCTTGTAATAGGAGTAATCAATCCTATCCTTACTTAATATCTAAAAATCTAAATCTGCAACTGCATAATCTTTCTTGCTCTGGAGCAACTTTATCTGCAGGGTTGAATGGTCCTCAGAATGTTAATCGAATGATTGTTACATCACAATTAGACCAATTAAATAAACTACCCAAGCCGAAGTTAATAACTATTACTGCTGGCGCTAATGATGTTGGCTGGATTGAAAATATAGCCAGTTGCTACAAGGGTAATTGTGGAAACCAAACAGAAACTAATTTCACAAATGCCAAGATAGCAAATTTGTCTAATAGTCTTAGTTTAACTTTAAATAATATTGCTAGTACCTACAAAAATAAGCTACCAATTGTAGTAGTTACCAGCTACTATAGTCCTTTTCCGGCATCATTTACTTCATGTGCTGATATGACTAATCTAAATCAATCTAGTCTTGACTGGTTGAATAATGAAGAAATAATCTTGAATGATCAGCTAGAATCAATAACCAAAAATTTCCAGTTTGTTAAATTTGTTAAATTAGATTATTCAGGTCATGAACTTTGTTCTAGCAATCCCTGGGTTCAAGGTCTCACAGACAATGCACCATATCATCCAAATACTGATGGTCAAAAGTATATTGCCCACCGAATACAGATGACTTATGTCTCAAATTAGA
>CAIUOC010000047.1 GCA_903900685.1 uncultured Candidatus Saccharibacteria bacterium
GCAGTACCATCTCCACCTCCTGCTACGGTTAATCTTCCCCAGTTTGGTGAACCAAGGGCGTTGAAGTAGTAGTATAGCTGGCCATTTGGGCCAATTGAGGCTATGTCGGTCTCACCATCGGGTCGTTGCACTATAGATGAATTATTATTAGTATTAGATGCAGCATAAGCATCTGAGAATGAGTCACCGGAATTGCTCAATTGACTTGCTGTAGCTAATGTATTTCCGGACGAATCAACCATATTTATTTTATCATTGGGCCAGTAGTTGATTGGTTCCAAAGATCCGCCATTTGCAGAGGCTTTATCTGATTCAAAATTTACCGTTCCCCAATCCGCAAGAGGATAGTATTCAGTTGGACTTGACGCAATTCTTTCAACTATCCACTCGGCTGATCCATTTTGACAACCACCAACTGCGGTACATGTAGCAACTTGTGAAAATGACTGACTGTTAGTTATATCCGAAACGCCTAGTGTATATTGACCTCCACTGTAAGATACACTAGCGTTGATAGTGTCGCCTGCGTTGATATTAATGCTTGAAAGCTGGATATTGTTAGTTGGATACATTTCCCACCATGCAAAATATACTGGAGGTTGATCTACATTAGGGCACCAAGCAAGAGTACCGGCTTGCTCAACCGTGTTACTTGACGCTCCATCTAAGCCTATCCAAAAAACTGTTTGTGAACCTGCTGTAGTGCAAGCCACCGCCGGCTGAACATATGTTGTCACAACATTATCATAAGGACCACTCCCTTGTGTTTCATACCCAGACCAATTTGAGGCAGTATTAAATCCACTATTATATGAAGCATATGAAGTATTAAGTGAATTTAGCTGTTTTAATGAAGTAATATTTTGTTGAAAACTTCTTTTTTTTGTTGATATATTTTTTACTGGTCCTATTTTAAAATTTTTAGGGAGGCTAGCTCGTGAACCAGCTGGTATAACTGAAGCAGATGCATGGCCAAAATCAATACTATAAATCCCTATGCTAATAAAATTTAGCAAAATAAATATCGGTAAACTTACGGTGAGTATATTATGATTTTTATGTTTATAAAAAGAGTTGTTTTTAAAATATTTCATTTTTTTATTCCTATAATTAATTAACCTAATGGTATTCTATATGGCAACATACTGTCAATTAATACTTATCTTAGACAAAGACAATGATTAAAATCTTTAAGCTTCTTTAAGTTCTATTTTCTAAAGCAGTGCCTACAATTAGTCTAGTTTAATAATTATTTAATCTTAGGCCTAAAGCTGTCATCGAAGACTTTAGATGACAGTGCAATTCCCGCAAACCCAAACCATACAATACTGAGAGTATCGTCTGCCCAAGCATGAGAAAGAAGATTTACGAAGGAAATACCGGCCAAGCTTACTATAAGAATTAAGCTCAAACTATCTTGTCTGTTTATATAAAGACTTACTGCAATAACAGCCAAAATGCCAACAAATAGCATTAGGCCTATTATTCCCACTTCTTGAGTGATTTGTAAGTAATAATTTTCTGCAATTCTGGCAGGATGGTTATTATATAAGGATGCCGGCCCGGCTGTTCCAACCCCACGTCCGAGTGGTTGATGTACGACATCCCTAAGTCCGGTTGAAGTTGAACTTGCGTGATTATGATTTGAGCTTACAACAGATTTACTATTACTACTGGTGTGTAAAAATGTATCCTGAATAGTTTGATTATTTCTAAATATAATAAAAGCCCCTACTGATAATAATAAAATTAACGATGAGCCAATTAATATAATCTTTCGGTATTTATGACTACCTAGCAACCAAACAAGAATAGATAGGGTTATGAATAATCCAATATAGGAACTTCTTGAATATGAATAATACATAACTATTAAAGACGACAAGAATGATAATCCCCACAAAATCCTATTTGCAATTTTTTTAGACTTATACAGCTTATAGAAAATTGCAGGTATTATTATAATCAAATAAACTCCAAGCAAGTTAGCTCCTCTGAGTGTAGATTGAAGTCGAATATAATTAATATTTGAATCGACTGTCTGAAATGGAACTATAGTTGAGCTTCCATAGCCAAAATGTATTAGAAAATCTGCAGGCAATAGGTAGTGCTGCAACAAACCAAAAATTATCACAATCAACCCTGGAATAATGAGAAAACTAAGCCAGTTAGCTTTTAACCAGGATGTATTTTTAGATATGTAGACACACAGCCAAAAGAAAATAATATATCTAAGATTGATATCTAGCCCATATCCCAGCGCTTTTAGGCTGACATTATGGGTTATATATGCAATTAGCCCAATCACTAGGCTCAGTAGAACATAGACTATAGATAAATAGATCAAAATACTGGTTTTGCTTAGTTTTTTAAGGTTATATTTTAAAGAAAGGAAAAAAAGACACGGAAGCAACAGGGTGAGAATAAGTATCTCTTTCCATAAACGAATGATTGTATAGTGGCCAATAAATGAATTCATCCAAACAGTTAAAAATGCATGAAATGGCATGATAACCAAAATGAAAGCTATTATGTATTGACTAGATCTTAGAAATATTTTATTCATAAAAGTCTGCTTGATAAATGCTACAATTACAATTATAGCTAAAGAAATACATTTTAATAGGATTAATTGTGATTTATGGGTTTAATAAAAAAATCAAGGAAAAAGCCATTGCACTTATTGAATCATTGATAGCAAAAATTAGTGCTCTTCCTGATTATATAAAAACAACGCTTTTTATATTTATCCCAATTGTCCTATATCTTATAAGAAGCTTTAAATACATAATTAATCCTCAGCTTATTTATGAAGATGGAGTTCTTTGGTTAGCAGGTGCTTATAACTTTGGTCCTAGAACCTTATTATTGAGTTACAATGGAATTGCTCATACTGCTGAAAGATTGTTTGGGCTATTTGTAGCATTATTCCCACTTCAATACGCTCCTTTCATATTTTGTTCATCTGGATTTATAATATTTATAGTTTTCTGTTTATATTTATTTTCAAATCGTTTACATTTATTTACTAATAATTATCAAAGATTAATTGTAGCAATTTCAATTGGCCTATGTGCTAATTTTAATAATTTTTTCTTTAATTTTTCTAACTCTATTTTTCTACTTGGATTTATTGGTTTAGCTATTTATCTTGCGGACGATTCAAAAAATTACTACATAAGAATTCTGGAAAAAATAGTTTTTATTATAGCCTGTCTTACGCTTCCATTTGTTTGGTTTTATCTGATAATCTCCATGGTCAATATTCTACTTAAAAAAAGAAAAAAATATTTTTTTCTTTTTGTGATTCTATTCGGCAGTATCGTTCAACTATTAGTAAGTATTCTGATGCCTAATTATGGAAAGTTTTACGATCACCACAGGCTATTAATACCATTATCGACATTAATTAAATCAAGATATACATATATAGAGATATTAAATCAAATTATTACACCTGCGTTTAGATTCTCAAAAATAAACCTAAATCTATCAATTCATTTGTCTAGGTTACTCCCTATTTGTATATTTAGCGCTTGTTTAATGCTTGTGCTTTTTTACGTTCTTATAAAACATGGCAAATATAATCTAAAAATGACAATTTTATTTATGTTCTTTTTCACACTAGCTAGTTTAGATTCCCCATTATTACCCGCAAAGTTTGGGCCGATAGGAATATTGAAAATTATGTGTTTATCAGAAAATGGTTCTAGATATTATTTCTATGCGATATTGTCACTCTTTCTCATGACTGCACTTTTAGCTACAACCTATATCAAAAAGGAGGCATTAAATGTTTTTGTAATATTATTTTTTCTATACGCTCTATCCAGCTCAATAGCCAATAATAGTTTTATAGTAAACAAGCATTTAATAAATTATTCGCAGGTATATAATAGAGGTATTGAAAAATTAAGTAGCTCACCAAAAGGGAAAAAAGTCTTCATCCCAGAAAACCGAAAAGGCCAGATTATTGTACTCATAGCTAAGTAAGAAATAATAGTGACTTACTAATTTCTATATATGTTTGTTTCATAAATGTTACAATTACAAGTGTAAAGAAATAAAATAATTTATGAAAAATAGTGCCTCACTTATTTACAAC
>CAIUOC010000048.1 GCA_903900685.1 uncultured Candidatus Saccharibacteria bacterium
CAGCTCATGCTAACAGTTCAATCATATTAACTGCTGGTATAGCAGGATTAGTTGCTGGAGCTATGTCTATGGCAGCTGGTGAGTATATATCAGTCAGCTCTCAAAAGGATTCTGAAAAAGCAGATATACTTCAAGAAAAAAAATCACTTAAGGACAATCCAGACGAAGAGCTAGCTGAACTTACGGAAATTTACATTCAGCGCGGATTAGATAAAAAACTAGCTAAACAAGTTGCAGTTCAGTTGCATGATCACAATGCTCTTGAGGCACATCTAAGAGACGAAATTGGCATTGACCCTGAAGATTTATCCAACCCTGTTCAAGCTTTACTAGCTTCAGCAATTGCATTTTCACTCGGCGCAATAATTCCCATACTAGCTACACTAATCTTCAAGGGATCACATAGTGGAATGGCTATTGTTATTGCAACTCTTATTTTCCTTGGAATATCTGGTGCAATTGGTGCGTTTCTTGGCGGTGGCAATAAAATTTGGGCAGCAGCTAGAGTTTTTCTTGGCGGTGGAATTGCAATGGCAGTTACATCATTAATAGGTCATTTAATTGGCCGAAGTGTATAGAATCTATTTAAATAGATAATCTATCATCTTCAAAAATAATACCTTCTTTTTCAAGTATAACTTTTTTTTCTTCTTTTTTATCTCTAAGTTGTTTATCTGCTCTTTCAATGAATGATTCAATATTATCGTTTGGTTGGATAACGGCTATGCCAATAGTTATGCCAACATGTAAGTCATCCGGTATTCCAAGCTCATGAGCATTTTTAAGAAAATTATCCTGAATGGTTTTTATTTTACTTTCATTTAATTCATCTACAGTTTGATGATCCATTGGTTTATAGTCAGGTAATAATGCCCAGTATTCATCTCCATCAAATCTTCCAACTATATCATCTGGTCTTAGGATCGAACTATTTTTTTCTTGATCAGGGTTAGTTATGAATGTTTTCGCAACTGTCTGGAGTAATTTATCACCCATTGGATGCCCTAATGATTCATTAGTTCGTTTCATTCCATCAATATCTAACAACATTAAGGCTAATGAAGATCCACCCTTTTTTGCAACCTCAAATATTTCAGGTAATTTCTCATTAAATGCAAGCCGATTCGGTAGACCAGTCAAGGTATCTTTTTGGCTTTCTTCTTTTAGTTTCATAATTGACATAGCCGCTTTTGCTAAATCTCTTGCATTATTTCGACGTTCATCTAAAGCACGCTTCCTATCACCCTCAGGTGGAAGAGGTAAAAGATTGATTGGATGCTTAGGAAGATCTTCGTTCATAACTATAGTATATATCAATCAAATTTATATAACAGACTTTTGATATATACTGAATATATGAGTAATACCTTATTTGATAAAATTGTAAGTGGAGAAATATCAAGTTATAAAGTTTGGGAGGACGATAAGCACTTAGCATTTCTGACTCCTTTTCCAAACACTCCAGGACTAACGGTACTTATACCGAAGACTAATCCAGGAGATTACATTTTTAATATCGACAACACTAGCTATTTAGAATTAATGGAGGCAACCAAAAAATTAGCAAAAATTTTAGAAAAAGCCCTTTCCGTTGAAAGAGTAGCTGTTGTAGTTGAAGGAACTGGCGTTGCATACGTTCATGTTAAGCTTTATCCATTATTTGGTGAACTGGCTAATCAAACTAATGTTTGGAGTAAAGAAAAAGTTTTTCATGAGGAATATCAAGGATTTATATCAACCGAAGAGGGGCCTGAGATGAATAAAAAAAGATTGATCAATATTCAGAATAAAATTAAAATGGCTAGTAATAAAAAATAATCTAGTTTTTTATTACTAGATCTAGATTATTGACATAAGTACTTTAGTGAATATACTTAATTATGTTATACATTAATAATTTTTATTAGAAAGACAAAACAAAAAATGAGTGGTGAGAAGCGTATAAGTCTGAATGATCCAGTATTACTTTCTAGATTAAGGGGCGACTTTTCACCTAAAACATACAATAAAAGATCAGCTAAAATAGAGCACAGAATCGTCCAGGATGTTATTCCAAGTACTATAAATATTACCAAAAAAATTAATAATTCAAAAAATTGGAGGCCACATCAAGAAGAAAAAAAATCTAAATTAGATTTAATTTCAGAAAAACCAAAACCTCCATTAAGTTTGCTTGAGGATTTGGCTTCAGAAAATATTACAATAGATCCAATTAGTGTGATTATTAAAGATTTAGCGCCAAAAAAGAATCATAAAAGAAAAAAGGGAAAAGTATTAAGAATAGATAGGGCATTATCAGGGCTAGCCTTGATCCTTTTTATAAGTGGTATATATATTGCCTATAATGGCTTAAAAGATGTTCATATCTCTAAAATACAAGCTCAAAAACTAACAGCAGAAGCTAATCAGGCTTTTAGTTCTAAAAAAGATTCTAATGCTATCGCAACTGTAAAGCCCTCAACTCAAACGATTTCAAATTATATTGTACCTGCCAATAACCCTAGGTTAATTACCATCAATAAATTAGGAGTACATGCCAGAATTTTTAATGTTGGTACAGATAAAAATGGAGCACTCATAGCTCCTAATAATATCTATGATACCGGATGGTATAATCAGTCAGCATTACCTGGTCAGCCTGGGGCTATGTTAATTGATGGACATTTATCTAGCTGGACAAGTAACGGTGTTTTTTATGGTCTTAACAAATTAAATTCAGGCGACACTCTAACTGTAGAAGCTGGTAATGGAACTTTATACAAATATCAGGTTGTTCAGACTAAAATTTATAGCACTTCTAATGTAGATATGGTGGCGGCAATAACTCCTTTTGTTAGCGGAACACCAGGATTAAATCTTATATCCTGTTATGGCAAAGTAGATCCTGGCACTAATTCCTTCGACCAAAGAATCATAGTTTTTACTAAACAAATTATTAATTAATATTTATAGTTTTGAAATATATCTATCAATTAATTCGAAATTAGTCTAGAATTTCTAACAGTGAAAAATAATAAAGACTTTGTGAATGATCTTGACACGGCTATTGAAGTTTTTTTTGATAATAAGATTTCTAATGCTCCCAATCAAAGATCGATTGAGCTTTTAGTTGAATCAAAAAAATTAATTTTAAGAGGCGGTAAAAGATCTAGACCTAAGCTATTTATTTTAACATTAAAGGCTTATGCCAATAATGCCAATAATAAATACCTAAATCTTGCATTAGCTATTGAGATCTATCATCAATTTCTTTTAATTCATGATGATATCATCGATAAGGATTTTATTCGCTATGGTGGTCCGAATATTGCTGGTCATTATTTGCCTGAATTTAATGAAGTAGACAACTCGATTCCAAATTCAATGGCGCTTTTGGCTGGAGATTTAATGTTTTCATATGTTTATGAGATTATTGCAAATGATAAAAATTTATCCAGTCAACAAAAAATTGATATTACAAAATTATTTAGCATTGTTAACGAGTCGGTTATTTATGGTCAACAAATGGATACTCTTAATGTTACGTCGCTTAATAGTCAGGTTGGAATAAAACAACTAATCGAAATCCATACGCTTAAGACTGCTATATATTCAATAATGATGCCAATGAAATTAGCCGGAATAATCCAAGATTTGAATAATGACGAACTGAAAAAGATAGAGGTATTTAGCCATAATTTTGGTGTTTTTTATCAGCTGGCAGATGATCATTCTGATTATTTTGCCAATAGCTCAGTTTTTAATAATAGAGATAAATACCGGGACTATAAGGAGGGTAGAATAACCAGCCCTATTATTTATGGTATTAATAATTCTAAAATCGGTGATAATAAATTTATCCAAAATAATCTGGGTGATAAGAATTTATCTGACAAAAAAATGAAAAAATTATTAAGTATTTTAAAAAACTGTGGTGCTGAACAAAAAAGCAAAGAACTAGCTCAATCATATTACGAAAAAGCAATTAGTAATTTAGATGAACTTTCAATAAATAATAAGTCAAAATCTGAATTTACTGAACTAATGAGTAGTTTTATGCTTTAGATCATACTGTAGTATAATTATGCTTATAAAGGGAATAAAATGGATTTAAATTTATCACAACAAATTATTACTTATTTCATAAGCCTAGTTAGTTTCTTGGCTATTGATCTAACTTGGCTAGGTCTCATAGCCAATAAATTTTATAAAGATAATCTTAATGGACTAATGTCTAAAAAACCTATTTGGAGTATTGCGATATTGTTTTACGGAGTTTTTATTTTTGGTCTAATGTACTTTGTAATAATCCCATCACTAAGCTCTGGTTCATATAAAACGTTAATCACAAGAGCTGCTATATTCGGATTTGTAACTTATGCAACATATGATTTAACAAACTTATCTACTCTCAAAAATTGGCCCAAAGCTCTCACTGCAGTTGATATGTTGTGGGGAGTTGTTCTGTCTACATTAGTCTCTCTCGTTGCATATAGTGTAGCTAAGAAATTATTTGGTTAATCAAAATGCATATTTTTATACTATCAGGACTTTCTCTTCTGATTTATATGAGTATTTTGTATGTATTTGCTGTTATTAGAAAGAATAATTCTATTGCCGACATTGGCTATGGGATTGGTTTTATAGTTGTAGCAATTGTCAGTATGTATCAGAACGGTGGGCACTGGTACGCTACATTAGCTACACTTCTAGTTCTATTATGGGGTTTTCGTTTAGCATTCAGAATTGGCTCTAGAAATCTTTCTAAGCCTGAAGATTTTCGCTATGTAGGATATAGAAAAAGCTGGAAATACTTTTATCTCAGAAGTTATTTTCAAGTTTTCATTTTTCAGGGAATAATAATTTATATTATTTCGATGCCTGTTTTGTTTATTAATTTATATCCAAAAGAGCCAATTGTTTGGTTATTAATTGTTGGTGTAATTATTTGGGTTGTAGGTTATTTCTTTGAAGTAGTTGGTGACTATCAATTAGATGAGTTCCTAAAGCTACCTAAAAAACCCTCTAAATATATGACTACAGGTCTATGGTCTAGAACCAGACACCCTAATTATTTTGGAGAATCAACTATGTGGTGGGGACTATTTTTTATTTCACTTGCTTGTTCAAAATATGGAATATTAACAATTATCAGCCCAATTTTAATAACATTTCTACTGACCAAAGTTTCAGGTATTCCTATGGTAGAAAAAAGATGGATCGATGACCCCGTTTGGAAAAAGTATAAATCTAAAACTCCTGCTTTTTTCCCAAGAATAGGCATTAAGTAATTCTTAAATATTATAATTTATTGTATAATAACAGATATAAACTAAATATTTAGGAATATACACGTGTCTGGACATTCTAAGTGGTCAACCATAAAAAGACAAAAAGGCGCAAAAGATGCAGCTCGAGGAGCGTTGTTTACTAAAATTGGTAATGCAATTGCAGTAGCAGCTAAAGGTGGTTCGGATCCTGAAACAAATTTTAGCCTAAGACTCGCAGTCGATAAGGCCAAGGCTTCAAACATGCCTCTGGCTAATATTCAAAGATCAATCGATCGTGGTAGCGGTAAATTAGGCAGTTCATTAATACATGAGGTTACATACGAGGGGTATGGTCCAAATGGGATAGCAATAATAGTTGAAGCTGCGACAGATAACATTAATCGTACATTGCCCGATGTAAGATTAGCGCTCTCAAAACACGGGGGTAGAATTGCCGAGCAGGGAGCTGTAGCATTTCAATTTGAAAGAAAAGGTATGATTAGAATCAAGGGTAAGGGTGATGAATTAATGCTCGAAATGATGGACCTTGGAGTCGATGATGCTAAGGAAGAAGACGATGAAATGATACTTTATACTGACCAAAAAGAATTAGCAATCATTAGGGATAAGATTAAAGAATTAAAGGTTGAAATACTTGACGCTGAACTTGCATATGTTCCTGGAACCATTATAGAAATCACAGATAAGGTTGTAGCAGGTAAAATCATTAGATTAATGGATGCTCTTGAGGATATAGATGATGTAACGAATATCTATACTAACTTTGATATTCCAGAGGAATTAATCGATTGACCAAAAGAATTTTAGGGATTGATCCGGGCACAGGTATCTTGGGTTTTGGGATTATTGACGTGGAACCAAATGGCAAATCTGTCATGATTGATGCTGGTGTAATCAGGACGGCTTCAACAGAAACTGATAGTAATCGACTACTTACTATTTATGATGAGTTACAATCAATCATAAAATTACATAAGCCAACTGTTATGTCGGTAGAAAAACTATTCTTTGCTCAAAATGTAACAACTGCCATGACAGTATCTCAGGCGAGAGGCGTGGTTCTTTTGTTGGGTGAAAAAAATAACATGGAGCTTTATGAATTTACGCCACTGCAGATTAAGCAGGCAGTAACTGGTTATGGGCGAGCAGATAAAAAGCAAATTCAGGAAATGGTTCGAATATTACTTGGCTTAAATGAAGTACCTAAACCCGACGATTGTGCCGATGCTCTAGCAGCCGCACTAACATGTTCGATAACTATGAGATAATAGAATTATGATTGCTACGATTAAAGGGAAAATAACTGAAAAAATTGCTGAAATTGTTGTTGTTGAAGCGGCTGGTGTTGGCTATGGTCTAAACGTAACTGCCGAAGATTACGGGGCATCTCATATTGACGATGATAGAAAATTCTACATATATGATCATATTAGAGAAAATAGCCATGACTTATTTGGCTTCATTAAGCTAGAGACGAAAGATTTATTTGAGCAACTATTATCTGTCAATGGCGTAGGTCCTAGAATGGCACTTAGTATATTGACAGTGGGCAGCGCTAGCCAAGTTCGTGGTGCGATTGCTAGTGGCGATACGGCTCTAATTTCTAGGGCAAGTGGAGTCGGCAAAAGGCTAGCCGAGCGAGTAATTGTTGACCTTAAAGATAAAGTTGGTTTAGTTGCAACAGACCTCAGCTCTACTGACATCCTAAAAAGCGAGAGCTATGCTCTAGGCGATGAAGCGGTGCAGGCATTAGTAAGTCTTGGTTATAGCCCGGCTGATGCTATAGAGGCCTTAAAATCAGTAGATAAAAATATTTCAGTAGAGCTTAGAATTAAAGAAGCCTTAAAAAGGAAAGTCTAATGATAGACAGAATTGTAAATACAACTGAAGATGATGATACCGACAAGGAGCTAGAGCAAACCCTTAGGCCACATAATTTTGAAAATTATATTGGTCAGGAAAAACTAAAACAGAACTTAAAGCTTGCTATTGCAGCTGCTCATAAAAGAGAAGATACGCTAGACCATGTATTGCTCTATGGTCCACCGGGACTCGGCAAAACAACTATGGCGACTGTTATTGCTAATGAGATGGGATCAAACCTAAGAATAACCAGTGGACCAGCCATTGAACGTGCTGGTGATCTGGCTAGTTTATTAACTAATCTTCAGGACGGAGATATATTATTTATTGATGAAATACATAGGTTACATAGGGTTGTTGAAGAGGTTCTTTATAGTGCAATGGAAGACTTCAAGTTGGACATAATGCTTGGTAAAGGTCCTAGTGCAAGAAGTATAAGATTAGATCTGCCAAAATTTACAATTATTGGAGCAACCACAAAAACTGGTTCTTTAGCCGCACCACTAAGAGACCGTTTTGGATTAATTCATCGTCTAGAATTTTATTCACCTACTGAAATTGAAGAAATAATACAAAGAGCAGCTAGTATTTTGGGGGTTAAGATAAAACCAGAAGCGGCACGTATACTTTCCGACAGATCTAGATTAACTCCAAGAATTGCCAATAGACTTCTTAAACGAGTTAGAGACTTTGCTGATGTTAATGGTGACGGAATCATTGATAAAGATTTGGGATTAAAGGCTTTAGATCTTCTTGATATAGACGACAGGGGACTAGATTCTGCGGACAGACTTTTGCTACTTTCAATAATAGACAATTATGATGGTGGTCCGGTTGGAGTTGAGACTATAAGTGCTTTAATCTCCGAAGAAAGAGGCACAATAGAAGATTTTATTGAGCCATATTTAATGCAAATAGGTTTCCTGCAGCGTACTTCAAGAGGCAGACAGGTTACGCAAAGAGCTTACAAACATTTAAATAAGAATATTCCAGGTATTATTTAATTAAGACTGCTAGCTGTAAATTTCCCACCTGATTCAAGTACTGCCGTTAAAATATACTGTCCACAAATTACGTCTTTATTATCGCACTCAGCTCCACTAATTGAAGTAACTGTATATGCAAATTTATTTTTTGTTGGATAAAAACTTAAAGTCTCATTTTTACCATTTGGATCTTTAAGAACTGAATGTGACAGGAATTTCATATTATTCATAATCCAGGTTGAATTATTTAGCTGAGCTAAGGTAGGGTATTTATTATTGTTTGTATAATATTGCTCAAGAGCTTGATGCAAGATGGTAATATTTTTTTCTCTTGTTGAATTTCTACTTTTAGTCTCAACTCCTGAGTAAGCAGACAAGATGATGACTAATAAAACAATAATTAAAATAATTACAATAAACATCTCTATTAGCGTAAAGCCCGATTCGTTCCTTAAAGATTTTAATTTAAACATCTTTTTTATTATACCCTGTTTACTTTCATAAGATTATTTATGTCTCTAAAGTCTGTCATACCTCTGAGGCATTTTAGAAGACCATCCAATTCCATACTTATATTGCCTTGTTTGTTAAGATAATTTCTAATCTCATTGAGTGTATTTTTTTCTATAGTCATTAATTTACCTAGGTCATCTCTATCCGATTCAATCACTTCAGTAATATTTACTTTGCCAATATAGCCTGTATATTGGCAGTCTTCACAGCCGTGTATATTTGATCTATATAGTCTATTGATTGTCTCTTTAGAACTACTAAGTTCATGCAAGTCAGATCCAATAGAATCTTCAATAGCCATTTTTTCTAAGTCATTTAATTTTTCAATGCTTAAAAAGTTGAAATATTGAGTTAATTTCTCAATCTCTAATTTAGTTGGCGTAAATGATTCTCGACAGTTAATACAAAGTTTTTTTAGTGTTTTTTGACTTGTTATGACTGATAAGTTTTTAAGTTCATGGTAGTTACTAATTTTTAATAACTTGTTTAAAATACCCAAAGCACCATCTGAGACCATACCTACACATATAAGTCTTTTATTTGATTGAACTAATATGCTTGATAAAATCTTTGAACCTCCAGGATTACTAATGAATACTATGTCTGGGTTTTTTCTTAGTAACATTTTCATTTTATTTTCATCGGCAATGCGATTATTTGAATTTCCATCAATCGTCTTTATTTGAATAGATTTTGGTAGGCTTGCCTCTATATCTGATCCGAGGCTAGCTACGCTTAATCCCCGAAAATATAAATTATTGGCAATAGTTTTTAAGGTTAGAAGATTGCCTAATTTATCATTACTTGAGATAAGTATTAATCCGCGTTCTGCCTGTGAGCATTTATTTAAAAGATAAAGATTATCCCCCCAATAACCAAGATTTTTTAAACTAGCAATATTATGATTTACAGAGCTAAGACTAAGTATTATTTTTTCACCACCTATAACTGGGCTTATATTTAATCCAATAGCATGATCACTATTATTATCCAGTAGTATTTTACCTTCCTGAACTCTATTTGATTCATTTATATCCAGTCCAGATTTTTGTTTTAAATGGCTTAAAATTTTCGGATATACATTAACAGGGAGTTTAGACCCTAGAACCAATTCGTTACCAACCCGATAACGAACAATAATATATTTTTCCCTAGGCTCTATATGTATATGAGCAGCACCAATATTGTTTCCAGTAGTAACTAAATGGCTTAATGAGCTGGACACTAAATCGTCAGATACATCTGTTCTGTTATTTAGCATTGAATTAATTTTTATCCCACCCATTTCTATCATTATATAAGAAAAAAAATAATATGACTAAGATATCTTTATAAGTTGTTGATATATTTTGATATAATATTGGAATAATATCAAATTTCTTGAGGGAGGATTAATTATAATGGCTAATGACAAAAAAAATACTGAGGGTAAAAATAAGGCTTTAGGACTAGCTTTAGAGACAATTGAGAAACAATTCGGAAAAGGATCAATAATGAAACTTGGTGAGAATCAATTTTCAAAAGTTGAGACAACACCTACAGGAAGCATTAGTCTTGATCTGGCGCTCGGTGGCGGTCTTCCAAAGGGACGTATCATTGAGATTTATGGCCCAGAAAGCTCCGGTAAGACAACTTTAACTCTGCACGCAATAGCTGAAATTCAAAAGATTGGTGGAACAGCAGCATTCATAGACGCCGAGCATGCACTTGATCCTACATACGCCAAGAGAATAGGTGTTGATACAGATAATCTTCTATTATCTCAACCAGATAATGGAGAGCAGGCTCTTGAAATTACAGAAACATTGGTTCGTTCTAATGCAGTTGATTTAATAGTTGTTGATTCAGTTGCTGCATTAGTACCTAGAGCAGAAATTGAAGGTGAGATGGGTGATTCACACATGGGCCTTCAGGCAAGACTAATGAGTCAGGCACTAAGAAAATTGACCGGGGTAATATCTCGATCAAATACAACCGTAATTTTTATAAACCAGATTAGAATGAAAATTGGTGTTATGTTTGGAAACCCAGAGACTACAACTGGTGGTAATGCACTTAAATTCTACGCCAGTGTTCGAATGGATATTCGTAGAATCTCTCAAATAAAACAAGGAGATCAAGCAATTGGTAACAGAACTAGAGTTAAGGTTGTTAAGAATAAGATTGCTCCTCCATTTCGTGAAGCTGAATTCGATATTATGTTCAATGAAGGTATCTCAAAGAGCGGTGATATTCTTGATTTAGCAGTCAATAAGAACATAGTCGAAAAAGCTGGAGCTTGGTTCTCTTATAAGGGTGAAAAAATTGGTCAAGGCAGGGAAGCATCAAAGACTTTTTTGAGTAAAAACCCTAAAATAATGGAAGAACTAACCAAGAAAATCATGACTGCCGAAGTTACAGCATAGATTATATTTTAAGTATTTAGATGAAAATTACGAAAATTACAGTTCAGCAGAAGAACAGTTCTCGCTATTCGATTTTCGTAGATAATCAGTATGCTTTTTCATTAAGCGATATAGGCTTACTCGATTCAGGTTTAGTCACTGGGCAGGAAGTAACAGAAGAAGCAGTAGAGAAACTTAAAGATTTATCGGAGCTTGATAAATATTACCAGAAAATTTTAAACTTACTATCCCTAAGAGCAAGGAGTAGTTATGAAATTGAGACATATTTAAAAAGACATGACTGCCCTTCTTCAATGACTAAAATAATACTTAACAAGTTAAGCAAAAATAATTACATCAATGATAATCTTTTTGCAATATCATGGATTAATAATCGACAGCTTCTCCGGCCTAGATCTAAAATTAAACTAATTTCTGAATTACGTGAAAAAGGTTTAAGTAAAGAAGTAATTAGTCAGGCTATGGATGAGGTAGATATTGATGACTCAACTGCCCTATTATCAATAATTGAAAAGAAAAGAAAGCTTTCAAAATTCAAAGATGATACAAAGCTTATTCAGTATCTAATCAGTCAGGGCTTTAATTATTACGATATTAAGAAACAAATCAATTTAAGCTAATTGTGGTGCTCCGGCAGTAACTGTTGCTTCAATATCTTTAACAACAATATTTTTACCATTCACATCAACAATTTGCGTTCTATCAAGTATTAAGTTTGAGCCTGTTAAATTTCGAATTATTGACTGATTGATGTATAGCTTTTGAATATAAAAGCTATTGTCATCAACCGCATAATCGGATAATTTACCTAGTTTCTTTTTTGACACCGTAATGACGACTTTATTAATCAGAGCAATATTGTTGTCTATAATTTTTTGGTGTCTATGAAGTTCGTCTGGACTACATAAAACTTCGTGATCATTAACAGCTAGCCCATTGTTCATAATTTCTCTTATATCTTGAATTAAAAGAACTAAATTTTGTTTTTTATCATATAAATCTTGAACAATAAAGCCTTCAATTTTCAAATTATCAGGATTGATGACTGGTTGTTTAATTAATGCAATCTCAGTACCAGTTCTAAGTGATAGAATCGGTAGGTCAATCAGCGTTAAAGATAAACGTAGCATGAATATATTATAACTAAAAATAACAATAGATGTAAAACATAAGTTATTACAATACTTGCCCACCTAGTGCTATAGGGGGTAATATTAATGAACAATGAAAAATAAGGCTAAAACAATTCATGTTAATTCACTTAATCATACAAGTAAGTTAGGTCACCAACTGGGTATTAATTTAAGAGGAGGTGAAGTGATTGAACTAAGTGGAGATTTAGGTACGGGTAAAACCACTCTCATAAAGGCAATTGTAGCTGGAACGGGGAGTAACGATCATGTATCAAGTCCAACTTTTGTTGTTAGCAAGTTATATAAGGCTCCAAAGTTTAGCATAGTCCATTATGATTTTTATAGATTGGAAGAACCGGGACTTTTAACGAATGAATTAACAGAACAGGTTGATGATATTGAGACGGTTATGCTAATAGAATGGGGTGGATCAGTTGCAGACATACTCCCAGTTAACAGAGTAGTCATTAAACTTTCTTCACCTTCAGAAAATTCAAGAATATTTGATATAATTTACCCAGAAGAATTAGACTATTTAATGAGTGATATATAAATGCTAGTATTGACCATCAGAACAGATAAGCCTATAGCAGAAATCGGCTTATTTGAATATACAAATAGTATAGATTCTGTAAACAAGATTGAATATTATAAATGGGAAGCTCATAAAATATTATCTGAAACATTACTGACTAAAATCAAACAAATATTAAATAATAACAATCTCAATTATAAAGATATTGGTGGCTTAGTTTGCTTCCAGGGTCCAGGGAGTTTTACCGGTCTTAGAATTGGAATAAGTATTGCTAATTCATTATCTTTTGGGCTGAATATTCCAATCGTAGCTAGTAATGAAGAAAATTGGATTCAAACAGGTATGGGTAACTTGGAGGCTAAAAAAGAAATTAAACCTGTTATTCCCTTCTATGGTTCACCAGTTCATATTACAAAAGCTAAAAAATAGCTCATCATAAAAATATTTGCTTAAAACTAAATTTATATTTATAGTAAGTAGCAGGAACTGCCGTTTTTTGGGAGCATTCCAATCTATTAACTATAAGAATAAAGTATTAAATTCGATTATCAGATTATAAAATATGCTAGAGAAGTGATAGCGATGCATATTTAAATCTGCTCTGATTAGAAAGGATTCAAAATGGAAATTATCACCATTATATTAGCGGTGGCTGGTCTTGGAGTTGGCTACGGAGCTAGCACAGTAATAAGTAAAAAGAAAAGTGGTTCTGCCGAGGAAGCAATTAAAAAAGAACTTGCTAAGGCAAAAAAAGAAGCAGATAAAGTTGTTGAGGAAGCTAAAACAAAAGCTCAAGAAATTGCTGAAGAAGCAAGACGTTCTGAGCAGGACAGACGTAAGGAAGTTAAAAGTCTTGAGAATAGATTACTTCAACGAGAAGAGTCTATAGATAAAAAATTAGAAGACCTAGATAAGAGAAGCGAAAAACTACGAAAGAATGAATCAGAATTAGATCAGCTGAAGAATGACATTAAAGACATCCGTGTCAGACAGCAAGAAAAGTTAGAAAAGATTGCTAAACTTGGAAAAGCTGAGGCAGCTGAAAAATTAATGGCTATGACTGAG
>CAIUOC010000049.1 GCA_903900685.1 uncultured Candidatus Saccharibacteria bacterium
TCACCAAAGCAGAAGAATTAGATAAAGCACCCGTAAGGGTGTTTTTGTTTTACCTTGTAAATTAGTGGAAGTTGACTGGTTCCAAATTTTTCACCGCCATAATCCAAGCCAGCGGGAAAAGCAGAATCTGTAGCAGACGCTCTAAGTGGTACACAATATGACTATTACATTAAAGTTGATGCTATTATTAATGGCAAAACCTTTAACCCGTCAAAACAAATTAAGATAGACTATTTAAGCCTCAAGATATCGGTACTGGCTTCAATACTCACACGTAGATAATTGATAAATCTGGGTTTTACTCCCTGCGGGAATACCATCGCTCACCCTACTAACCCTGAGGAGCTCATATCATTGATCTATTTAAAATAAGATTTGGTTCCAACTCGATTTTAGCTGGCTCACTATTGACATAATTATACTACTTTGATACCATTAAAGTATGACTACGAAACTACAAGTACCTATAGATAGTGATGTTAGAGACGGCCTTGAGCTACGTGCAAAAGAACTTGGATTTGATTCCGCACAAGCTTATATTAGGTTCTGGGCAAAAGCTGAAGTATCTGGAAGAAGGATAGACTTTGGTTCCCCTACTATTATTCTTAGTGATGAATCAGATACTCGTTATGAAGAAGCTGTATCCGACATGGCTAAACTTAGAAAGACAGGCAAGCTAAAAACCTACACCACAGTAAGTGAGTTCATGGAAGACCTTAGGTAATGAAACCTATACAAAGGGATAAAAACTTTGATAAACACTTTAAGTCACGCATTGCACCTAATGAAAATTTAGTTAAACTATTTGAACTAAGACTTGAAATGTTTATGAGTGGCGTAAGAGGTAATCCCATTAATGACCATGGCCTCAAAGGTAAAAAAAGAATGTTTAGGGCTTGGTCTGTTGCGGGTGACGTAAGGGTAGTATATAGAGAAACCCAAGACTATTATGAGTTCCTTGATATAGGTTCACACAACCAGGTATATTAGTTAATTCCACTCCTTGTGGTAATGTTTGTTAAAGAAGTACTACCACCAGATAACCCATACCATTGGACTATCTCTCCTAAGTTATGGTTCCAATTCGATTTTAGGTGGTTCACCATTACGCTTATGATTATTGTAAATTGGTATTATTGTGTTATTGTCTAATAAATGAATAAAGTAAATAAAAATATTAAAACACTTGAAATTATCTTTCTGGTTTTATTACTTGGATTTATTATTTCTATGATGACCATTTTTAAGGGAAATAGCGTAAAGCATAATGAAATTATAGGTAGTGGTTTATTAGCATTGTTTGCTTATGTCTTATATAAGTTTTTGTTTTTAATTAGAAAAGAGAAATACTTTGCCCTGGTCCTAATATTAAATGTAGTAGGTTTTCTTTTTATTATTTTTCAAACATATAGCCCAAAAGACAGAAATGATTTTTCGGGACTTTATCAAGCTATGGGAGTGGCGTCAGTTTTATTCCTCATGTTTATAATAAATTCTGTAATTTTTGCTATACACTCAAGCCGAAAATGAGGCAATGTAACTTTAAGTATATTTAAGTAATTCGTTCCATCTAATGATTTCACCTATTATTTTCTTATAAATCGATGCCACCAGGCCTTGACTTAATTGTACATCTAACTGTACAATAGAAATGTAATAAAAAGGATAAACTATGAGCACAAAGACTATTGACACCACAGATTTACGCAATAACCTATCGGCAACTATCGGAGCTTTAGGTAAGGATGATATCTTATTTATTAAGAGTCGTGGCAAACTTACAGGTAAAGCCATCATTGACGACGAATTACTTGAAGACCTACTCTTACTTAAGGATGAAGAATATGTTATCAACATTGCTAAGGCGCGTGATGAGATAAAGAAAGGTGATGTCTACACTTTTGACGAAGTTTTTGGAGATGTTTTGTAATGACTGCTCACCGCATGGTGTTTGCGGGTAGTAGCAAGAAGGATATAGGAAAGCTGGACCGTGTTACGAGGCAACGAATCGCAAGGAAGCTCCAATATTTCCTAGAACAAGAAGACCCGCTAGTTTATGCAAGGCAGTTAGCCCACTCCAATATAGGTAGCTACCGCTTTCGTGTTGGCCATTATCGTATAGTGTTTGACATAGATGGCCACACACTTCAGGTGCTTAGTATTAAGCACAGGAAAGATGTATATAAAAGCTAGAACTTTATCCCGCCCAATTATCCCTTTTACTTAAGCTCCATATTCCACCTGATGATTTCACTAACAATTTCCTTATAAATCGAACCCTTCAGGTCTTCAAAAGGGAATCCTCTGACTTTGAAGAATCTTTTTTATGTCTCCGATGAATGATCTTAGCTACGTATTTAGTATCTAATATTACTTCAAGAATAAATGATTTGACAATAATAGCTAATGCTAATAACATTTAAATAATGGATATAAAAGACAAATCACCTGAGAAACAAGAATCATCTAAAGAAAAAGCATTAGAAGAATTAGAATCATTTGCAAATAACCCTGGTCTAGAGGAATTAGCTAGTCTTTTTGGAACAGAGAGTTTACCAGAAGGCACTTCAGAAAGAATAGCAGTTTTGCAGGAATTAGCTGGACAACATTGGGATTTTCGTAAAGGAGCTGAAAGACAAGCAGTTGACTGGTCGGAAAGTGGCGAAATAGAAGAAGGAAGTGA
>CAIUOC010000050.1 GCA_903900685.1 uncultured Candidatus Saccharibacteria bacterium
AGCCTATGATGATAACTTAGAAGCATCAACAAAACATTTGGATGATCATTTGCCTGGATATATAGAGCAAGCAAAAATCGATGCTGAGGCCGATGGTGTTGATATTGTTTCTTCCGATGAACCCAATAATACCTCCGATACTAACTCAGATAAATACATAGATGACATAGATAAGGCGCATACTATTGCCATAAAAGAAGACCCATATCGTACAAGAGCTGCTGAAAGTAGAGCTAACTTTAAAACTTCAGACGATTCTAATGCTGCCGATGCCTGGAAAGATATGTCTAATGCATTTGACAGGAAGGCTGATGAGGTTGGGGAAACGCCGCTAAACGATATGATCTTGGAGAAAAGCGTCAAAAACCAGCTGAAGAAAATTTAAGAATGAACCAAGAATTAATTGATGAACTTAAAGCTCGTCGACAAGAGTTTGGTCCTGCAGATAAAAATGTTGAGGGTGCATCCAAAGACTCATGGAAGAACTTAAAGCTCAAGGCATTGACCCTACTAATGCAGAAACTTGGAAAACTATTTACCTAACTACTAAGACCATACTCGCTAGAGAACATGATTTAGCTAGCAAGGGTCTTCCGCATCCCTGGAGTGAAAAAGTAATTTCAAACGTATTAATTAATTTGATGCCTGAAGAATTGAAATCTCAACTAGACGACTAATTTATGCTTTTCCCTACTTTATAATCATGAGCATTAAAACTAAATGGATAATATCGGTCATAGTGGCTTTAGTTAGCCTTGTTTGGTTTTTATCTGCTAGATATTACATTCTTTCAATACCTAGCCACCCTAGTTTTTATATTTCAGTGATTATATTTTGTATTAGTGCTATTTATGCAAGATATTATTGGTCTGTAATGAAATCGGATAAAAATGGTAGCTCTATTTATTCTAAGACAAAGATAATTTTTTCTGATGGCCCTAAAAAATCTCAGGATGATATTGCTCTTGAAACCTTAAATAAAATTGCAAAAACTAAATACAAGAAGTAGGCTTTTCTCTTTAAGGAATAATGATTAATTAAGTTTATTTTTTATTGGTTGTAACTTGGCCAATATTAGGACATGAAAGTTTTGCGTTTTTTAGAACTTTCTGACTAATTTTATGTTCGGCCGCAAAAGTACAAACTGCATCTGGCAAAACTTTTTTAGCAATAATATCTGGTGCTGTATTCTCTAAATTTGTGATTGCAGTCTGAGCCTGAGAATTCATTGATGCGAATGCAGCATTTCCGGCTTCTGTACCAAACCTTTTAGCTAGGTAATCTCCGCCAATAACTAGACTACCTATTGCTGTTGTGCCAATTGCCATAATTACAGCTGTTTTTTTAACTAATTTATTTTCCCAAATTGAAGAATTATGTTTAGTGAAGTCTACAGGATTATCTTGTATATTAAATTGGACACTTGAATCTATATTCTTAGGATTCGTTTCGAGGTTATAGTTATTATTGATCATAAACATCCACTATGAAGATATAAGTTTATCTATGCAAGCACTAGCATGATTGTTCGTTCTTTGTTGCTATTGGTATAGAAGTGTAATATAGATACATGGCTATTGAAACACCTAAATATAAAGTCCTTCAAAAAGATAACAAAATTGAAGTAAGACAATATCTTGGCTACATTAATGCAACTGTCAATGTAGAGTCAGATTCTCATAGCTCGGCTGGCAGTCAGGGGTTTGGTTATCTTGCTAATTATATTTTTGGTGGAAATAAAGTTGAGCAAAAAATTTCTATGACAGCTCCTGTTTCTTCAACTAAACAAGAAAAAACAAATAAGTATGTAATCTCATTTACTATGCCTTCTAAGTATTCACTCGATACCCTGCCAAAACCAAAAAACGACGATGTAGTTCTTGAGAAAATAGAAAAATACGAGGCTGTTGCTATTAAGTTTTCTGGTTATACTGCTGAGCCAAAACTTCAGAAAAAAATATCTGAGCTTAAATCTTGGGCAAAAGAACATAATCTTAATCTATCTGGTGAGCCAATAATTTCAAGATTTGATCCCCCTTGGACACCTGGTTTTCTTAGACACAACGAAATATCTATTAAAATAAAGTAGAATATTAGGATGGCAGTAAAAATTGAATCTAGTAAAGCTAAGCAATCTATAATTTTTGAAGTCTTAGTCGCCCTTTTTATTACTTCCCTAATAATTAGTAATATCTTAAGCGTCCGAATAGTTAATATTTCATTTCTTACTTTTGATGGTGGAACAATACTCTTCCCTCTAGCCTACATAATTTCTGACATTATTACCGAAATCTATGGTTTCAAAAAAATGAGACAATTAATTTATATTGGAATATCTATGTTAGGAATTATGGCAGTTTGTTTTTATATTGCCCAGTACTTACCTGCCGATAGTCAAAATCTAGTTAATAAGGAAGCATATCTTTCTGTTTTGGGTGTTGCCTGGAGAGTTGTTATTGCTAGTATAGCCGCCCTATTTATTGGAGATTTTATTAATAGTTATGTCCTTGCCTATTTAAAGATAAAAACCAAAGGCAAAGCTATTTGGTTTAGAGTTGTTGGTTCAACGGCTATTGGCAGCTTAATTGATACAACACTTTTTACGGTCATTGCATTCCTTGGATCTCTTTCAGGCAATGAGCTTTTAAAGATTATTGCCACGGTTTATTTCATTAAAATAGCAACAGAGGTTATAATCTCACCTATAACCATTAGAATAATAAAGTATATTAAACTAAGTGATAATATAGATATTTACGAAAAGCCAAATTTAAGGCTAAAAGGTTAATAATCATAGAAAGGTTAGTTATGTCTAAAGATAAAGGCAGAAAAGAAACTAAAAAACCAAAAAAAGATAAATCAGTTATTTAAGTATTCTGCATAAAAACATAATATTATTGACTTATTTTATATAATAAGGCATAGTATACATTTAATCATATAAAAGCAATTTTATTTTAAAGGATATTTTATTATGTCACATCCAGAATCTCTAAATAATGATTCATATATTAATTCAGACAACAAAGACTTCTTTAGTGAGGTTGAAAAATTTTCTGTGAATACTAAAAATCAGACTGAAAGTAACTTGCCTCCTCAGTCTGTTCCTGAACTTCCTCTGTCTAAACTATTTGATGAAATGAATAGACAAAGTGAATTAAAAGAATCATTAAAATTAAAAGATCCGATTATTATTGGGCTTAAAGGTATCCTTGCTTCTAATCAATCTAATGAAGATCGTATTATGAAAAGAACCCCAATAAATAGAATGGATAGGAAAACCTTAAAAATAATTCATAAAGTTAATATTTCAGCTCAGGCTCTTCTCGATAAAAAATTAGATGATCTGAAATAAGCTTTTAGAATATGATTATCTTTAATTTGTCATAATAATTCTTTTAGTTTTAGCTATTTTGATTAATATTAATATAGCTGATAACTGAACCATAAGAATAATTAATCATTGACTTAAAAACATAAATAAGATATAATATGCAATTAAGGTAGCTTATGAATTATTTAGAAAATCCTATCAATAGATCAATAAATGATATAGATCCTAAATTAATTTTGCCTATTGATTTAACTCCACAGCTGAATAGCAAAGATTATGTTTTTGATACGAAAAAACCACAACCTGTTCCAGAGCTGGAATTAACTAGCAAAACTACAATTAAAAGTTTTTATACAGATATTAATAGCTTTGCTGAGCATATTCATGCTGACGGATTAAGAATGCAAGCTAATATAGACAAAAGAAACAAGTTTATTAAAAATTTTTCTCTATCTTCTCTTGATCAATTTATTGCAGTTTTAGAAAATTCAAATACTGTATCATCTCAAGAAACTTCACCTTCGCAGGAAGTGAGTGAGATAGATAATCTTTTCAATAACACAAATGAGATAAAACCAGACTAGAAACTGTTTTTTGATAGTGCTTTAACGATTTCTTAAATTTTTAGTCGATAACTTATAAAAAGATGGGTGATATATTCCTTCACAATAAAGACCCTACTAGTTGTTTAATCTTGATTTAACTTATCGTACAATGAGAGCTATGAAGAACGATTATAAAACTGACAAATATTATGAAGAGCTTGGAAAATCATTGGAAAATATTTTATTGCTTGGCTACACTAAGCCATCGAGGATGCTATTTTTTACATTTCTAAAAGGAATAGTATATGGTCTTGGAATCTTTATAGGCGGTACAATTATTATTGCCCTTCTAGTTTGGGCATTACAACAATTTAACAATGTTCCTCTAATTGGCCATCTAGTTCAAAAGATAGTTAATCAAGTCAATCACTAATAAATAATAGGTTGGACCTAGCATCTGTTAAAATATGGTGATGAAGAAATTTATCAATAAATACAACAGCATATTAAGACTTTTATTTATTATTTGTTTATTTATTATAGGATTTGCTAGCTATAATTTATATAAGTTTTTCTGGCCTACCGCCTATGTATCATCAACAGATAATTTTTCAGTAATATTTCCAGGAGATGTAATTACCCATAAACTACAAAGTGAAAAACAGTCCGACGGGACAATTGTTAGTGGTAATATCTATAACTGCAATATCGAGTCTAAGGGTATTGATTATGCGGTTGATGTAACGACTTATTCCAATATTAATTTTAGTAAATATAATTTTGATTATAAGATTGCGACTCTGCAGAATGAAATACAGATTTTAGCCAAGACTGATAATGCCGATATAAGTAATGGAAGTACAATTAGCTTTAAAAATAGTAATGCCGTTACCGCAACACTAACCCCAAAAAGTAAGTCTGAAGCAAAGTCATACGTACTAGCTACATTGAACCAAAATAAAATTTATATTTTAATTGGTGGTGGAACAAAACAAGACCAATTCAAAACTTTTTCGTCGAAATTTAAGTTCCTAAAGACATAATCTTGCTCATTAAAGCATTTTATGTCAAAATATTACAACATGACTGAACAATATAATAACCACGATCTGTCCTTAAATGAGGAAGCAGACTCTATTAAGATTGACCCTATATCTATAGGCGGAGCTGCTATAGAGCTAATCATCTCTTCACAAATGGAAGCTTTGAAGGAAACAGAAAATGAAGCCTTGCAAGAACTTCAACAAGAAACTTTAAAAGAAGAAAAAAGACAGGAAGATATTATAAGAAGAAAGAAAATGTATCAAACTGGAAACCATAGCTATACAGACGAAGAAGTTTGGAAACTTAACGCTGAATGTTATGGTATGGATGCAAGTTTATTTTATACATCGGATGACAAGAAGAGGCTTCAATCAGCTGTAAAAGTTTGTGGTTCTTGTGCGGTGCGCAATGAATGTGATGAATATGGCAGTAAACATTCTAATGGATTTGGTGTTTGGGGTGGCAAAAATAAAAACTCTAAACGTATACGTCTAACAAGTAATTAAATTAACTTAAACTGTTGGTGGAGTCATATCACCAGAACTAGGTGGTGTTTGATTTTGATCTTCTGATTCAGGAATAATATTCGTTTCAGGAGCTGGTTCACTTGGAGCTGCTTCAAATTGTGAAGGAGCTGGTGCGCCCATATTGGCCTCAGGAGCTGACATTGGAGCCTGATCC
>CAIUOC010000051.1 GCA_903900685.1 uncultured Candidatus Saccharibacteria bacterium
AATTGTGCATTTAATGCAACTTCATCGGACGGAAATGACTTTCTGGTTCTTGTATATAGTTTAGATAGCTTCATAGATACATTCTATTGTACCAAGAGATTTATTAGATTAGAAATAATATACTAAAAGCTAGAAAATTTTTGAGTGAGTGTAGGAGAATTGACGGCCACAATGTTTTTGTTTGGTCTCTTAGAAAACACGAGACAATAGATAGCGTAAAAGTATCTAGTCCGGCCACCCAAAGTAATCCCCCTTTTTGGCTCTCAAGAAGATGAGGCATCGCAAAAATTACACTTGTTATCAGTGCCGCATATATAAATTTCATCTTGTTTCTAAGCCCACTAAATAGAAATCCACGGAATATTATTTCTTCAGCAATTGGTGGCAGAATAACTAAGCTAAAAAATGTAAGAATTAATGCAGTCATTCCATGAGGTGAGTGAAAACCAACGTCTTGCTGTTGATTTAGATTAAATGACTTTATAAATTTACTGAGTGTTTCAGATATTGAGTAAAATATTAATATATATATCCCAAAAGCAGATATTGCATAGAGTAAATCCATTGCTTTAAACTTAACTAAGCCAATTGCTTTAATTGATATGTTTTTCCATTTCAAGAACAGCCAAATTATACCAATAGATTGAATTTCGATAATTAACACATAAAAAAATTGAACAGTTACCGAACTATTTAGCCAATTATTAAAATGCTTACCGTTGAAGTGGAAAATGTAATAGTATCCGAATAATAAAACAGCAGCTAAAATTTGACTAATGAAATATATTCCAATAGTTAAAGATGTAGCCCATAGCGGACCCCATTTAACTTCTTTTTTTATTTTAACCGTAGTGTCTTTTGTAGTCGACATAAGTTATTAATATTATTAAACCCATTAACGCCAAAAATCCAACCCCATTGATTATGTCTTCAGTCCTCGGATTGAGCCTTTTTCCAAAAAGTCTTGCTCCCAATATGAAAAATAGTCGGCCTCCATCAAGTGCCGGAATCGGCAGTACATTCATTATTGCTAGAGTTAATGAAATTACAGCTATTATGAATAAAATAAACTGATAGCCCAGCTCAGATCCGTTCTGGAGAATGAAGTAGATCCCAAGTGGCCCAGCAACTTGAGAAGTTGCCTTTTTCCCCTGTCCAGTTGCAACTCCAGATACTAATTTCCAAAGTCCTTGAAATGTTAATACTGTAAATTGTTTAATTAGCCCGAGCGCTACTATTGGAGCAGACCAAGTAGATTGCTGAAGAATGAAAGGCTGAGCTACTATACCAAAATAACCTTTAGGATTTTTGGTTTTATCGCTTGCCAATACTTCAGACTGAGTTCTTAGGGTAGTAGTCTTAGTAAATGAACTTGAGCCTCTTTTATAGATAATCTTCACTTTATTGCCAGCATAAAGTTTAGTAATATTAGGCAAATCTTGTGAACCATTAAGACTTTTTTGAGGACCATATATTTTGCCAATCGAGATTAATTGATCGTTTTGCCTAATACCTGATTCTGAAGCAGGTGAATTTGGTTCTATGTAGCTAACAATAACCTTATCGGCAATTATTTTTGTGTCACTTTTAACTGTAAATTGATTGTCTAAAATCTTAGGCATCCCTACCCATGCCAGAATTGTGAGTAAAACAAAAGCAGCTAATAAATTCATCAAAACACCAGCAGCTATTATTTTACATTTTGCGAAAGTTGAAGCTGCTCCAAAATCTCCCGGCTCTACATCGGCATCATGTTCGCCCTTAAGCCTAACAAAGCCACCTAAAGGTAATGCGTTGATACTAAAAATAAAACCTGTTTTAGTAATTTTTGACCATATTTTAGGAGGAAATCCAATACCAAATTCTAGGACTTTTACGCCGTTTCTTCTAGCAACTATAAAGTGACCAAATTCATGTATAACAACAAGGCATATAAATAATATTAAAGCTACGATGAATAAATAAACATTCATTTATTTACCAAAATTCCTTTTAATTTTACTGTATTTTTTGAGGATAGATTCAAAATTTGCTTCACTAAAATCTGGCCATAGTTTATTAACAAAAAATAACTCACTGTAGGCAGATTCCCACAACATAAAATTACTAAGTCTATGTTCTCCTGAAGTCCTAATTATTAAATCTAATGGGGGTATTCCTGGCATATCAAGATTTTGGCTAATTAAATCGGCAGTAATATCTTTAGGGCTAACCCCACTCTCAACAATTCTTTTAGTTGCCTCAACAATTTCTTGTTGACCACCGTAATCTAAACAAAGCAGTAATGTTCCTTTAGTATTGTCTTTAGTGACTTCTTCGGCGTCATGAATTGCTTTAACTAATGCCTTACCAATTCTTAATTTTGAACCAATCACCCTTAGCCTAATTCCCTCTTTACTAATCTCTTTAACTTCGTGTTTTAGAATCCATGAAAAAAGCTTCATCAAATTTTTAACTTCGTTATTGCCTCTTTTCCAATTTTCATTAGAAAACACAAAAGCTGAAATATATTGAATATTATGTTTTTTTGCAATCTTAATTATTTTCTTAAGATTTAGATAACCAGCTTTGTGGCCTTCCATTGTTGTTAAATGATTATTTTTAGCCCATCTTCTATTGCCGTCTAATATTAAACCTAGATGAACTGGTGATTTGGATGTTTTTTCTGTTTCAATCATTTAATTATATTGTAGCAATAATATGATGTCTTATAAACTAAACTGTGATTATATCTTCTTCTTTAGATTTAGCCAGGGCTTCTATTTCGTTTTTGTGACTAGTCATTAACTCATCGACTCTTTTTTCGAATCTCTTCAAATCATCTTCACTTATAGATTTATCTGATTTTAGCTTTTCGGCAGCTTTAAGTATTTCATGTCTGTTATTCCTCATTGTAATCATAGTTTCTTCAACTTTTTCATAAAGTTGTTTAACTATTTGCTGTCTTCTTTCTTCGTTTAAGGCTGGGATTGGAACTCTGACGACTCGGCCATCATCAGTTGGGTTCAAACCAAGTGACTGATTGTCTCTAATTGCAGAAACAATAGCTTGTAAAGTGGCTGGATCGAATGGGCTTATCTGTATTAATTGTGCTTCAGGCACACTTATAGTTGCTACTTGGATTAATGGCATCTTAGATCCATAGGCCTCGACTAAAACACTATCGAGCATGCTAGCATGGGCTCTTCCGGTTCGAATTTTTTTTATATCATCAATAAATCGATTTTTAGTTTTGACTATTTTATCTTCAAAATCATTATTCAACTGGTTTTCGTCCATATTTTTATCCTCGTTTAAATTTAGAAATTAATAATAGGATTATAGATGCTAGTTAGTTACTTCTCCAAGAGCCATTCTTGAAAATCTTTTAACGACAATATTCTCGCCAAGCTTTGCAATATTTTCTTTTATGTATGTAGCGATATCTTGATCAGGATTTTTAACATAAGGCTGGTCTAGTAAAATCTTCTCTTGGAAATACTTCTTGACTTGGCCATCAACAATCTTTTCTATCATATCAGCTGGTTTTTTCTCTAATTTAGCTTTTTCCATTAATTCTTTCTTAACGGATTCCATTTCTTCTTTAGGAACATCTTCCTTGGTAACATATTGAGGATTTGAAGCAGCAATATGCATAGCGAGATTCTTAACTAAATCTGTAAAAATTTCATTCCTGGCTACAAAATCTGTTTCACAATTAACTTCCACTAAAACACCGATTCTTGAATCATGAATATAGTTACCGATAATTCCTGCTCGAGCTTCTCGCTCAGAACTTTTTTCAGCTTTAGTTAAACCTTTTTTTCTCATTGCCTGCAGTGCTTTATCAAAATCGCCTTTTGACTCAACTAAAGCTTTCTTGGCATCAGTAATTCCAACTCCAGTTAATTCTCGAAGTCTTTTTATATCCTTAAAATCCATATTATTATTCTTCCTCCTCTACTTCCTTCATATTTTCTTTTTCATTTTTTTGCTTATTTTTACCCTCTTCGATAGCAATTTTTATATATTCACTTATTAATTGAATTGTCTTAATAGCATCATCATTAGCAGGTATAGGAAACTCAACTAAGCTAGGATCGGCATTAGTGTCGGCAATAGCCACAACGGGTATATTAATTTTTCGAGCTTCTTTTATAGCATTTGCTTCATTGATCATGTCTACTACGAATAATGCACCAGGTTTTCCATGAAGATTTTTAATTCCACCAAAAGTTATATTCATATCATCAATTTCTTCTTGATATCTTTGAACTTCTAATTTGTTAAATTTAGATTCTAGCTGGCCACTGGCCATTTTTTCTTCTAAATCCTTAAGATGCTTTACTCGAGCACTTATAGTTTGCCAGTTTGTCAGTGTTCCACCGAGCCATCTTTCAGTAACATAAGGCATGTTTGTTTCTTCAGCAACAGTCTTAAGAACATCTTTCGCTTGTTTTTTTGTGCCAACAAATAATATTTGTTTACCTGACTGAACAGTTTCAGTAATGAATGCTAGTGCAGGATCTAGTTTTTCAACTGTTTTAGTTAGGTCAATGATATGATTGCCATTTTTCTTGCTGTGAATATATTCAGCCATTTTAGGATGCCATTTACTAGTCCTGTGACCAAAATGAGCACCTGATCCTAATAATTTTTTGATATCGACTTCTACTTTAGCCATAAAATCCTTCTTTCTCGGTCTGGATTTCCATAATGCTCCTACACGGACACATTACAGAGGACTTAATTCCCAGACTGTTAATTAATATTGAAATATATTATATATTGAATTGTCGTAATAATCAATAGACTTGACCAGATAACAACAGATGTGTATAATTCAGATTTGAATCATGAGAAAAAAATTACACCCAAGCAATTATCGACAAGTCGTTTTTCAAGACATTAATAATGATTTTAGATTTATTACTAGATCAACAGCCGAGTCTGAAGAAACAGTCAAATGGACAGATGGAAATGAGTATCCATTAGTTAAAATGTACATAAGTAGCGCATCACACCCTTTTTTCACAGGTGAAGAAAGAATTGTAGATATCGAAGGAAGAGTTGATAAGTTTAAGGCGCGTGCCGCAGCTGCTAAAAAAGCTCAAGAAACCCGTAATAAATCAGCTGCTAAAAAAGCAGATCGTAAAAAACCAAGCTCTAAAGAAGAAAAACCAACTCTAAAAGCTGTTAAATAAATAATCTTAAAAGGTCTATAAAATAATTTAGACCTTTTTTTATTAACTGTTAAAGTATTATCATGAACAATCAAGAAGACGAACTTCGTAAAGAATTGACTGAAATAAATATAAAACTAGAAGATAGTTCTATTTTTGCTTCAAAAAATTATCCTAAAATTGCAAAAAGACGACAGGAAATTATTGATGTTATAGAATTATTTGATGAAAAAAATTTAATTAATAAAAACCTAAAGCAAGCCCATGAAATTCTTAATGGTTCTGACTCAGAAATGTCTTCCATGGCTAAGGAAGAAATAGAAGAGCTTGAAATCCAGCTTGAGAAAATTAATAGCTCCTTAAACGATGCATTAATACCTAAAGACATTAATGATTCTAAAAACGTTATTATAGAGATCAGAGCTGCTGCTGGTGGTGATGAAGCAAGCTTATTTGCAGCTGAAGTTTACAGAATGTATATCAGATGGTCTGAAATTCATAATTTTAAAGTTGATCTAATAAGTGAAAATCCAAGTGACGCTGGTGGATTTAAGGAAATAATTTTTTCAATTACCGGTTCTGATATCTATAAGTCTCTTAAATTTGAAGCTGGAGTCCACAGGGTTCAAAGAATACCAGTAACCGAAAGTAGCGGCAGAATTCACACTTCTACAGTAACGGTTGCAGTACTTCCTGAAGCTGAAGAAACTGAGATTGATTTAGATCTTAAAGATTTAAGAATTGATGCCTACCGAGCTAGTGGCCATGGTGGACAATCAGTCAATACGACTGATTCAGCAGTAAGAATAACCCATATCCCTACCGGTATAGTAGTCACATGTCAGGATGAAAAATCCCAAATCAAAAACAAAGATAAAGCTATGGGGGTTTTAAGGTCAAGACTGTTATCTGCAAAAATAGAAGAAGAGCAAAAGAAAATGAGTGAATCCAGACTTAAGCTTATAGGTTCGGGGGATCGATCAGAAAAAATTAGGACATATAACTTCCCTCAAGATAGAATAACGGACCATAGAATTAGCTATTCAAGAAGCAATATTCCCGGAGCACTTAATGGAGAAATCGATGACATTATCGAGCAACTACAAAATTATGAACACGAATTACTCGTTAACAATAAATGATTGGCTGAGCAAATCAGAAAAAATATTAAAAGCTAATAAAATTAATTCTTCTAGATTAGACTGTTTGATATTACTAGAATTTGTCCTAAATAAATCTAGAGTTCATGTATTGTCTGAAACTAACCAAAAATTAGACAATAAAGATATTATAAAATTAGACAAATATATTCATTTAAGAAAAAATCATTTGCCAATTGCTTATATAACTAATTCTATAGATTTTTTCCGAAGAAATTTTTATATAAATCAAAATGTATTAATTCCTAGACCTGAGACAGAAGAAATTATTAGTCAGGCCCTGAAGTTAAACTTAAGTAATGTTATGAATATTGCAGATATTGGCTGTGGCTCAGGGTGTATTGGCATTACCTTAGCTCTCGAACTTCCAGAAAAAAATGTAGATTTATATGATATTGATGATCAAGCGATTGGAGTTGCTGTAAAAAATTGTTCAAATCATAATCTAAAGCTAAATACCTATAAATCTGATTTACTGTTAAATATGAAATCCGATTATGACTTAATTGTTTGTAATTTACCTTATGTGCCCAATAATTTAGATGTTTCGGATGAAGTTAAATCTGAGCCAAAAATTGCTGTCTTTTCTGGTCATGATGGTATGAAATTATATAGAACTTTTTGGAAACAAATTAATATACTAAACTTTAAACCTAAGTATATCATTACTGAAAGTTTAATCAGTCAGCATGATTTGATGAATCAATTAGCTATTAATTCTGGATATAAATTAGTTTCTATAAATAATTTGATTCAAACTTTTAGTTTAGCGGCATAGATCCAACACTAATTGGAATAGATATTGTTTTACTATTTCTAAGCACCTTTAATGTTAAATTAGTGCCAACATTATAGTTATCTACTATGGATGTTAGAGTATTTTTATCGTTAATTTCTCTTCCATTGACAGCAGTTATGATATCCCCTTCCTGTAATCCGGCACTGTCGGCAGGACTTCCTGATACAATACCTGGCTGACCGGTCTCCGATGAAGGTAAAATATATGCACCCTGACCTACGCTTAACTTGTATCGACTTTGGACTGTTGGATTAATAGGTTCATAAACAACTCCAAGGTATGGTCTTTGGAATTTTCCAGTGTTTTCTGCATTTTTAATTATTCCGGAAACATCATTGATGGGAATCGAAAAACCAACATTCTGAGCTGAAGAGGCAGTAGCAACATTAATACCAATTACTTGACCGTTCAAATTTACCAGTGGACCGCCCGAGTTGCCTTCATTTATTGCTGCATCAGTTTGGAATAGACCTTCCAGGTTCTCGCTAGATGTCCCGTTACTATCACTTGCCTTAAGACTTCTACCGTATCCTGAGATAATTCCTGATGTAACAGTATTTTGAAATTGTCCCAAAACATTCCCGATTGCAATAACAGAATCACCCACCTGAACATTGTCCGAGTTACCTAACTTGGCAGGAACTAATGTTTGACCTTTGAGATTATTTATTTTTAAGATAGCTACATCAAGACTATCATTCGAATTTGATCTTCCAATAACTGCTACATCATCTAATACAATTCCATTTGCTAGAGTTATGCTTACATTGGTTGTTCCATCGGGGACAACATGCCTGTTAGTTAAAACATATCCTGAACCTGTCAAAATAATACCTGTTCCTGCGGCTTGTTGAGTTGTTGGTTGGGTTTGAACACCAAAGATAGAATCACTGCCATATAAACTACTCTTTTGAGTGTCATTTATTGAAACTACACTCTGGCCTACTGTTTGAGAAATATTTCTTATAATGTCACCCTGCTGAGAAATTATTTCTTTTTGAATAGCTACACCATTATGCGAAGACTCAGATTGAGAACCAAACCAACCACCTAAAAAGCCGAGTCCCAACGTGACAATAAAAAATAAAACTACACTTAAAAAATTAGCCTTTCGAATATCAAGAATACTTTTATTTTCATGTCTGTAGCCCATTTTAGAGCCTGAATTTAATGGTTCACTCATCATTACCCCCTTATCTTTTACTAAAATAACTAAGTTATGTTATTGCCTAATCTCAAAATTCCAAAAACTAAAATAACTATCACAACCGTAATCATTATAAGTAGAAATTGTGTCTGAAGCAACTTATTAAGCTTGTTTGTTTTATTCAAATAATAAATTGAAGCTACTGAATATCCGACAATTGTTATTATTAAAGTCGGCTGAGCTATCGTCCCATAAAATAATAGCCAGTATGAAAGAATCCAGGCTAGTGCTGCTCCAAAATAGCCCCACGTATAGGACATTAATCGAGCATAAGGTTCTTCAAAATTATCAAAAAAGTGTCTTGCACTTAGAAAACATACAAAACCAGTCAGTATTGTTAGTTCAATATCGGTAGCACCATCCCAACTATAAATTGCCATGAGGCCAAATAATTGAGCAACCAGCGACTGAACTGAAACTAATAAAGATGTTTGAGCGGGTTTAATTATTGTCAGCCAAATAGCATAGACCAAGGCCCAAATTAATTGCCAGCCTGATGTTGAACTATGAAACATAAAGACTATAATCGATAATCCAACTATAATATCTACCGAATTAGCTCTTATATTGGCAGCCCAAAATCTAGGCTTAACAGCGAACATTCTCCATTTACTCAAAAATATTATCATAACTGCTAGTTCGGTAAAGTTAAGTCTAACAAAAATAAATACAAATAATGGTAGTAGAACATTCAAACCAAAATGAAATAAATGAGAAAAGCCGGCAATTGGTTTTATTTTTTTAAATAGATTATTCATTTCTTATTTAAATTATAGCAAATAATGTCGTATTTTTCTGCTTATCTATTGTTTTTAGGCTAATTTAGGATTAATTTAAGTATATTAATCTTCCCTGTCAAAGTCATATAAATCAATACTATTAATGTCATCACTACAATTAACTTTATTATATTACTTAAGATTCTGAATTTACTTTTCTTTTTTTTAGGAATCTCACTATGTTTTTTAGAATCTGTTTTATTTAATAGAGTGCTTAAATCAGTTGACTCATTAATATTGGTAAAGAAACCCTGTTTATCATTTTGATGATTTTTTTCGGCCTTAATCTGTGTATTAAGATTAGGTAATGATGAATGGTATCCACTGGGACGGTTAAAATCATCTATACGCCTATTAAGCCCCCCATTTATTGCTGCAGAACTATTTTTTATTTGTACTGGTTTTACTGTATTTCTACCTGGACGATGAGGGTTGATTAAAATATCTTGTTTGCTATGGCTTGTGTGTTTATTCTTTTTAAAAATCATAGGTTAATTATTATTATACAGCTGTTTCTAAATAATAACTCATGGAGAAAAAACAAAAATAAGATATAGTTATAATAAGTTATGGAAAAAAACGACACAAAAAACGATTATAAAAAACATTCATTTTCCAATAATATGTCGACTATTGGAATATTTGTATTTTCAATATTGACAGCAATTCTTATTATTGTTTTTGTTTTTCAGTCTTATCAAGTTGATGGCCCAAGCATGGCACCAACATTAATGAATAATGACAGATTGATTGTTTGGAAATTACCAGTTACTTGGTCTAAGATTACCGGACATCCTTACGTGCCGAATATCGGAGATGTGATAATTTTTAACGCTCCAGAACTTAATAAGCAGCTAATTAAAAGAGTTATAGCTCTACCTGGAGATAGAATAACTGTAAAAAATAATGTGGTAACTGTTTATGATAAACAACATCCTAAGGGATTCCGACCGGATACTACACTTCCTTACGGTAAGACTACAAAAATTCCACCTACAAGTGATGATGGCAATCCAATTGATTTAGTTTTGAAATCTAATCAAATATTTGTCTGTGGAGATAATAGACCAGTATCCGAAGATTCTAGAATAATTGGAGCAGTGCCATTGAAGGACGTTATCGGTAAATTAGTAATTAGAATACTACCAACTACAAAATTTAGTATTTACTGATTAGCTAAGTTGTTTTATGATTCTTGCTAAATCATCTTCGTTCTTAAAGCTTATCTCAAGTCTTCCGCCTTTTGCAGTTCTTTTAATACTAACTGGTGCATTTAATCGTATGCCAAGCTTTTTAGTGTAAGGGTTCTCGGTCTTAACTCTTTCATGGGCTGTCTTATTATCAACACCAAGCTTTTTAAAAGCTACTACCCATCTTTCTGCTTGCCTAACAGACCAGCCATTTTTAATAATAGTATCTAATAATTCTTTTTGAACCGATGGATCATTGTTAAGAGAAAGTATAGATCTTGCGTGTCCTTCTGAAATTTTATTGCTATTTAATGCATTGATAGCTTCCTGGGGTAGCTGTAAAAGTCTTACGTTGTTAGCAATAGTTCTTCCTGATTTACCAAGTCTTTTTCCAATATCATCATATGTAATGTTAAAGTTCGAATGTAACTCATTTACAGATTTAGCTAACTCCATGGGAGATAAATTTACTCTTTGAATATTTTCAATTAATGCAATTTCTAATTTTATGTCCTCTTTTTCATCCCTAACAATAACTGGAACAGTTTTAAGATTAGCTAATTTAGAGGCTCTCCAACGTCGCTCACCAGCTATTATAGAGTATTTGTCCTTTTCACCATCAACTGGCGCTACAATCAAGGGCTGTAGCACTCCATGGACCTTTATGGATTCAGCTAGTTCACTGATTGATTCTCTATTAAATTCTTTTCGTGGTTGATTAACATTTGGCGATATTTGATTAATTGCAATTTTTTGTATTCTTTCAGATTCATCCAGTAAAATACTTTTATCAAAATCACTAGATAATAATGAATTCATTCCTCTGCCAAGAGCATTATGACTATTTAGTGCTGACACGATCAATAACCTCCTTTGCTAATTGTTTATATGCTCTTGCCCCCTTAGACCATTTATCATGATCATATATTGCCTTACCAAAACTTGGCGCTTCGGCAAGACGAATATTCCTGGGGATTATTGTTTCAAAAACCTTGTCACCAAAATGATTTTTTATTTCAGACAGTACTTGCTCAGATAAAGATGTTCTTTTATCGTACATCGTTATGACTACGCCTAATATTTCTAACTTCTTATTTATATTCTGTTTAACTATTTGAATAATATTTAATAATTGACTAAGTCCTTCAAGTGCATAATATTCTGCCTGGACAGGTATAAGAACTGAGTCTGCAGCAGTTAAAGCATTAATAGATAGAAGTCCAAGTGCTGGTGGACAATCAATCAATATAAAATCGTGAGTAGAGGCAATTAGAGATTCTTTAAGCTTAAATTCACGACTTATCATAGTACTAAGATCAATCTCAGCGCCTGCAAGATTTGGATTAGCAGGAATAATATGTAAATTTGGTATATATGTTTCTTGAATGACTTTGTCGATAGGAGTTTTAGAAACTAAAAGATTATATGTAGTCTTCTCAAACGTATTACCCGATAATCCCAGTCCGCTAGTTGCATTACCTTGTGGATCAGAGTCAATAATTAATACTTTATAGCCATCTTTTGCAAGTTGAGCTCCCAAATTTATAGTAGTGGTAGTTTTACCAACTCCGCCTTTTTGATTAACTATGGCTACTACATGTGTCATTTTTTTGTTTATAACCCCTATATTCAATGACAATTATACCACTCTAAAGCAGCAATAAACAAAATTAGGCGGAAATTTTTGTAATCTTTATATTTGAAAGATGTTGTCTGTGGCCATGTACTGTATGAACACGTTTTTTTGCTTTATAACGAATAGAAGTTACTTTTTTATCCTGGAAGTCTGGATTAACAATCTCTGCTGTCACCTTAACGCCATCAACTATTGGTTGGCCGACTTTAACTTTATCTCCATCAAAAAACAATAGACTGTCAAAAGTAACAGTTTTATCATCAATATTTAATAGCTCTACATCTAATGTGAGGCCTTCGTGAACCAAATACTGTTTTCCGCCAGTTACGATTACTGCTTTTTTCATTAATATATTTTACCTTTAATAAATTACTATTTTCTCATTCTATCAGATTATGACCCCTATTGTCAAAGCCCCTTTAGTGTGAATTTAATTTAGATAAAATAATTTTAATATTTTTATCTTCTATTTTTACATTTGACGAAAAACCATCTTGTAAAGTATTGTCATATTTATCAGTTAACGTTTCACTCTTAATTTGATCTAAGAAATTATTAATTGATTCATTAATTTGATTGTCTTTAGTTTCTAGATTCAGCACTATTCGATCATCAACTTCTAGACCAGCCTCTTTGCGGGAATTCTGAATAAATCTAATTAGATCCCTAGAGATACCTTCGCTTTTAAGTTCTGGAGTTATTTTAGTATCCAAAATCACATTGTTCTTAGAACTTTTAATCCACTTAACTTCTTTTACATTAAGTTCTTCTGACAGCATAAAGTCGTAATCATTATGAGCATTAATGATGTACTCAAAATCTTGATTTATAGTAACGTGTTGCAGTGGCTGCCTGACTTTTATGCCTGCTTTTACTCTCTGAGATAAGCCTTCATTAACGGCAGTTAGGACTACTTGCATAGAGCCCAGAACATCTTCATTTGTATAGTTGTTTACAGGCCAATCTAGTAAATGAACTGACTCCCCTCCTGTCAATTTTCTATATAATTCGTCCGCCAGAAAAGGAATAAATGGGGCAAGAATCATAGATAGTTGAACTAGAACATAATGCAATGTTTTGTAAGCGTCATTTTTATCTAGGTCATTATCACTTTTCCAGAATCGTTTCCTACTTCTTCTAACGTACCAATTGCTAGCATCTTCAATAAAAGGCAATATTAACTTTACAGCCAGAGTAATGTCATATTTTTGCATATGCTCATTCACTTCTTTAGCTAACTGATTAACTCTGGAAACTATCCATTGATCTAAAACATTCGTTAATAATTCACCGGGATCATTAAAATCACCATCCCATTCCCACTTATCTACTTCAGCGTATAGAGTAAAGAAATCATACATATTCCAGATCATATTCAGCTTTCTACTGACATCAGCGACCTCCCTATCGTTAAGAGCGAAGTCTTCGCCGTTTAACAAAGGAGATTGCATGAGAACAAATCTGAAACTGTCTGCTCCATATTTATCCATTAATTCTATCGGATCGGTATAATTTTGTAATTTCTTACTCAACTTCTTACCATCAGGAGCATTAATAAATCCTGTACAAATAAGATTTTTAAATGGAGACTTTTCAAAGAGTCCCACATTAACCGCAGTTAGAGAATAGAACCACCCCCTTGTCTGATCAATAGCCTCAACAATAAAATCAGCCGGAAAGCTTTTCTCAAATTTTTCTACATTTTCAAAAGGATAATGGAATTGAGCAAAAGGCATACTCCCACTCTCAAACCAGCAATCAAGAACTTTGCCTATATGTTCCATCTTGACGCCATCTAATTCAAAGCTAACATCCATAACGTTTGGAAGATGATAATCGTCTAATTTTTTCCCACTGAACTCTTCAAATTCATCATATGAGCCAAAAATTTTAACTACTTCTGTACCGTCTGGACGGTAACCTTTCCAAGCGGGGATTGGCGTAGCCCAATACCTATCTCTAGAAATATTCCAATCTGGTGCTGATTCAATAATATTTCGAAACCTTCCATCTCTTAGATTACTAGGAGTCCAGGATGTTTTTGAGCTAGACTCAAGCATCTCAGTTTTTTGACCCTGTATGTCCATAAACCAACTTGGATGAGCTCTATACATAAGTTTAGAACCGCATCTGTGACAATGTGGATAATCATGTTGTATATAGTCAACCTTAAACGCCATTCCTTCAGCTACGAGCGTTTTAGCTATTTCTTTATTAACTTCCCAAATATTTTTTTCTTGCCAACGCCCAGAAGTATAATTACCGTTCTCATCAACTATTGAAACTATAGGAATGCCATGTTTTTTACACAGCTCGTAATCATCCTCTCCGTAGGCTGGCGCCTCATGAACAATGCCAGTTCCGTCTGTATCAGTTACAAAATCTGCGGACAAGACAATATGTGAATCAGGTCCATGATTCTCAAATAATGGAGCATATTTTTTTCCAACCAGATTCTCACCACCGACTGTCTTTAGGATACGATATTCCAACTCTTGGTGTTTTTCATTAGTTAAAACTTTTTTTACGGCCTGTTCAGCTATATATATTTTCTTTCCATCATATTCAACTAAACTATAATTAAGTTTACTATTTATAGCTACAGCCACATTAGCCGGTAATGTCCAAGGAGTAGTTGTCCAGGCTAGTAAATATTCGTCGCTATCTTCAAGCTTAAAATATACATAGACGCTTGGATCCGTATCAACCTGATAACTATTCTCCATAGCTACCTCGCTCTTAGATATTGGAGTAGCATCTTTTGTACAATAAATTAAAATTTTTTCACCTTCATATATTTTACCTTTATCGTATAGATTCTTAAAAGCCCACCAAACACTTTCCATATATTCTTTATCCATAGTTTTATAGGCATTTTTAAATTCTACCCAACGGCCTATGCGATCAATCGTATCTTCCCATTCAGTCCCCGTCTTAACCATTGCTTTACGACATGCATCGACATAGTCAGAAATAGAAATCTTTACTCCAATTTCTTTCTTATTAGTAATGCCTAGTGTTTTTTCGACAAATACTTCTGCAGGCAGACCATGACAGTCCCATCCCCATCTTCTTTCAACCCTTTTTCCATTCATCGTCTGATATCTTGCAACAGCATCCTTGATTGCGGAAATAAGAATATGTCCATGATGAGGTGATCCAGTTAAAAATGGTGGCCCATCATAAAATACCCAAGAATTAGATTCAGGGCGATTTGCTATTGATTTTTCAAAAGTCTGATCTTTTTTCCAAACCTTAATTAAATCCTTCTCATATTCAACAACTTTTCTTCTTGTGCCTTTTTTAAATTTCATAGTTTTATTGTATTACCTTTATAAATAAAAAGTCACTTCATTTATGTTGGAACCCAGTTATGGGTGGTACCATCCAACGTTCAAAGAAGTGACTCATTGATCTTAATTATTGCTTTAACGGGCTGTCCGGTGAGTTCTAATAAGTTAAAACTTTTCTTCTCACTGCTACGTGGTTGATTGCCACTCATTTGCAAAAAGCAAAACGCATTTACCAAATTGTATCTAAAATATAGCTTATATGCGATAAATTTGCAACTAACGAAAATAGGTTCTAATTTCACCCATAGTAGGAAACATCCGACCAAGCCAAACATGGTGTAGCATCATATCCTGATCAACAACTATTATCGCTGGATATTGGAGAATATCATACAAACCAGATAGAGATACTCCTTCTCTTGATTCAGCATCTAAAAGTGATATATCTAAATCTGGATAATTTCTCTTAAATTCATTAACATAGTTTTCCGTCATGGCACCATGATCAGACTCAGGAATATATAATGCTATTGCCTTCATTTAGGTTAAGTTTACCATAAGAATTTGATTCCTAGCTACAACCAGTTGTTGAGCCACAGCTACTGCAAACATAGCAACTGCCCGCTCTTTGAGTCTGATTGCCGCAATTATAACAAATTGGAGCTGCGTCATCTTTTAGTGCCTGTTTTATCTCAGAATGTACTGTTTCATCTATTTTATCAACATTCTTTAATTCTGGCTGTGGCTTTGTTTCTTCAGTGAGCAATGATGTTTGATCACTAGGCATATCGTCAATAGATACAAGACCAAGCTCAAGTTGATCATCAAATGTAAGATATGTTAGAGCAAGTCTTCTGGCAATAAAATCGACAATTGATGAAGCGGTTCTAATTGAGATATCATCAGTAATACCCGACGGTGCAAATGATGTATTAAGAAATGACTTAATGTAGCTCTTTAGTGGAACACCATATTGTAGGCCGTGACTTACTGAAATGGCAAATGCATCCATAATTCCTCTTAGGGTAGATCCGTGCTTAGAGAAATTAACAAATAATTCTCCTGGAGTACCATCATCGTATTCTCCTACGGTTATGTAGCCATGACTATCCGCTACAGTAAATGAAAAGGTTTTTGCGGTTCTAATTTTAGGCAGTTCTTTCCTGATCGCACCTTTTAGGACAACTACTTCATTATTAGACTTAGTTGTTTCCTGTTTTTCTTCACCTTCTTTCTTAGCCATAGATAATGGCTGTCCTACCTTACAATTATCTCGATAAATCGCTACGGCCTTGAGTCCCATTTTCCATGAGTCAATATGTAGTTGTTCTACTTCATCAACTGTAACTTCTTCTGGTAGATTGACAGTCTTACTAATAGCTCCTGATAAGAAAGGCTGAACAGCAGCCATCATTTTAACATGACCTAAATAATGAATTGCATTGTCTCCCATCGAACAGGCAAAAACATTTTCATGTTCTTTTTTAAGCCCTGGAGCTCCTAATATTGTTTTTTCTATATTAATATAATTAACAATTTCATCGATTTGTATTTCGCTGTATCCCATTGCAGTCAATGCTCGTGGGATTGACTGATTAACAATATGCATTGTTCCGCCACCTACAAGTTTTTTAACCTTAACAAGTCCCAAATCTGGCTCTATTCCAGTAGTATCACAGTCCATCATTAATCCAATAGTTCCGGTTGGAGCAAGTAGTGTTGCTTGAGAATTTCTCACCCCATACAGGTTTGCAAGTTCACAAGCATCATCCCATGAAGCCGTGGCAGCACTTAGTAAATCCTCTGCTACTAATCTTGGATTTATATTTGAGACTTCTTCTCGATGCATTTTAAGAACTCTCATCATTCCATCTCTGTCTTTAGTAAATCCAGCAAAAGGGCCGACTCTATGAGCAATTTTTGCACTAACTGCATATGCATGACCAGTCATAACAGCTGTAATAGCTGCTGCCTGAGCTCTTCCTTCGTCTGAGTCATAAGGCAATCCTTGGGCCATTAAAAGTGCACCTAAATTAGCATAGCCAAGTCCCAATTCTCTATATGCTTTTGCTGTTTTCTCGATACTTGCGGTTGGGTAACTTGAATAACCGACAAGAATTTCTTGAGCGGTGAACATTATTTCGACAGTGTGTTTAAAAGATTCCACATCAAAACTTCCGTCATCATTTAAATAATGCATTAAATTAATTGAAGATAAATTACAGGCTGAGTTATCTAGATGCATATATTCGCTACAAGGATTGCTGCCATTAATTCTTCCTGCATTTGGGGTCGTATGCCATTTATTGACAGTAGTATCAAATTGCATTCCTGGATCAGCACACTCCCAAGTTGCTTCAGATATTTGCCTAAATAAATCCCTGGCTTTAACAGTTCTTACAGTTTCACCACTTTTGACAGCCTTGAGCGCCCAATCATCATCGGCAACTACTGCTTCCATGAATTCATCAGTTACTCTCACTGAATTGTTAGCATTTTGATATTGAATACTGATCGAATCTTTTCCATTGAGATCCATAGCAAATCCTGCCTCCTCGAGTACTCGGGCTTTTCTTTCTTCAATTGCCTTACACCAAATAAATTCTTCAATATCTGGATGATCAGAGTTTAATATTACCATTTTAGCGGCTCTTCTTGTCTTGCCTCCACTTTTTATCGCACCAGCTGATGAGTCAGCTCCACGCATAAAGCTAAGTGGACCAGAAGCTGTTCCTGCACTTTTACCTAAGGATTCAACCGATGATCTTATTGGGCTCAAATTGATTCCTGAGCCTGAACCACCTTTAAAAATCATTCCTTCTTCAACATACCAATTTAATATTGCCGGCATTGTATCTTCTATTCCGAGTATAAAACAAGCACTGGCCTGCTGAGCTCTCTCAGGAGCACCAATATTAAACCAAACTGGTGAATTGAATGCAGCTCTTTGAGTAGCTAATATAAATTTTAATTCCTCTTGGAAATTTTCTGCTTCTTCGTCGTTCTCGAAATATCCCTCTTTAGTACCCTGACGAGTAATTGTATCAGCTACTCTATTAATCAAATCTTTTAATGAGTTTTCTCGGGCTTTGGAACCTGGCGTGCCACAAAAATATTTCTGGGCAACAATATTAACAGCATTTAACGACCAGCTATCTGGGAATTCGACATTCTTTTGCTCAAATACAGGTTTATCTGTAAATGGATTTACAATTAATGAATTCTGTTTAACCCATTTAAGCTTATCGTAAGCTTTAGTTTTTGGTTGTGTAAAAAGCCTCTCAACCTGTAGGCTAGCTGTTTTTCCCATAGTACCCTCACTTGTAATGTTATTATTGTTTTTGTTAGAGTTTCTGATAACATTTTTTGTTACCTTAGCTCTCCAAGGATATCTAATTTATTTAAATAACCTTGGAGAGCTTCCAAATATTGGAAATATGCTCTTATAGTTCTTTATTTTGTTGACGAATGTGTGATAGCTCTTTTTCAAATCCTGCTATATTAGTAAACCGCTTGTATACACTAGCAAAACGTACATAAGCAACTTCATCCAATATTGCTAATTTATTCATTGCAATGTCACCTATTTTTGATGTTGAAACTTCTTGATTACCTATTGAATATAGATCATGCTCAATGTCCGCAACTAGTTTATCTAGTTGAACACTTGAGATTGATGTTTTTTCACAAGCTCTTAGAAGTCCAGCCATTAACTTGTCTCTATTGTATAATTCTCTTGTTGAATTACTCTTAATAACTACAAGTTGTGGTCTTTCTATTCTTTCATAAGTAGTAAATCTATAGTTGCAATTTGTGCATTCACGGCGACGTCTTATTGACTCGCCTTCAGCTACATCACGCGACTCTATGACCTTTGTATCAGCTTTATGACATTGACTACATCTCATTGGACACACCTCCTTTATTCAGCCTATAATGTGCTAACAAATATATCTTGGTATCTATATATAGTGTTTATACACCCAATGATACCCCCACCTTTAGCGTTTTGCAAATTAATTTTATTGTATTTTTTATTACAGAAGTACAGTCTTAATCTATTAGCTCGTCTCTGTTATTTTCATTTTTTTTCTTTTTTCTAAGTCTTCTTAAAAATGATGGTTTTTCCAATTCATCTTCTTGTACATGACTTACTACAGAAGCATTGTTTATTGAAGAGTCATTTTCATCTTTAAGATCCCATATATTGGGCATATTACTATTGCTATTAAAATCTTCGTGTAAATCAACATTATCTTTGTCTAGGCTCATATCAATGTCTGCCATTACTTCCTCTGGCTTACCTTCAGCTAATCTAGTAGCTAGTTCATCTTTTTCGTTAGCAAATCCTTCATCTTCTTGTTCTCCTATTGTTTGAGTAACTCTATTAGAAAAATATGACGCATCAAAGCCCGTAGCTACAACGGTGATTATTACTTCACCTTCAAGATCATTATCTACAGTAGCTCCAAAAATTATGTTTGCATCTGGATCTGAAGCATTTGTTATAAGTTCGGCAGCTGAATTAATTTCATGCATAGTTAAATCGCTTCCACCTATAACGTTAAACAATATGCCTCTTGCCCCGTCAATCGATACTTCAAGTAGTGGAGATTCGATTGCCTGTTTTGCTGCTTGAACTGCTCGATCTTCACCGCTCGCTCTACCGATTCCCATAAGAGCTGATCCGGCATTTTGCATTACCGACTTTACGTCAGCAAAATCTAAGTTAATAAGTCCATGAACTGTTATAAGATCTGAAATTCCTTGAACGCCCTGTCTCAACACATCGTCGGCAACTTTAAAAGCTTCCATTAATGGAGTTTGTCTATCAATTGTTTGCAATAATCTA
>CAIUOC010000052.1 GCA_903900685.1 uncultured Candidatus Saccharibacteria bacterium
ATACCAAACGGTTATATTCTTAGTACCAAGATCCCATACAGTAATGGCACACTAAAATTAGTCTATGGTAAGGGAAATCAGGTCTTTTATTTAATCGAAAAAAATAACGCGACTTCACAAACCATTCCTTTTGCAGATATATCAAAATTATATAATATTAAATATCCTATTTATGGTTGGACTAAGAAAAATGTTGACTTTATTTTGATAACAAACGGTGATCTTTCTCAAAGAGATATTGCCAACATCTATTTAAGTACTTAAGCTCTCAAATCTAATCTAATTTTGCTTGTAAACTAATTTTTCTCTACAATATATTATATATGGCCGATATTAGAACAAGATTTGCCCCAAGCCCAACAGGATATATGCATGTAGGCAGCGTAAGAACTGCTTTATTTGCTTGGCTTATAGCTAGGCAAGCAAATGGTGAGTTTATTTTAAGAATTGAAGACACAGATAAAGCCAGGGAGGTTGAAGGATCAATCAAGCATATTATGGATTCCCTAATTTTTCTAGGTATAAACTGGGATGAAGGACCAGATATTGGTGGACAATTTGAACCCTACATACAAAGCGAAAAGTTAGAAACATATAAGCAGTGGGCACAGACTCTAGTAGACAGCGGACGAGCATACCCTGATCCATATTCCCAAGAGGAACTAAACAATCTAAGAGAAAAGGCTAAAAATGAAAAAAGACCTTTTCTATTTCGTGACCACAGACCAGAAAAATTTGAAACCTGGGATGGCAAAGCAACATTGAGATTTAAATCTGACCCTAAGCCATACACCTGGCATGACGAAGTTATGGGAAAGCTATCAACTGGTCCTGAAGTAATAGATGACTTTATAATTATGAAAAATGATGGCTATCCAACATATAACTTTTGTCATATTATTGATGACTACCTTATGGATATTTCACATATCGTTCGTTCACAAGAGTTTATTTCAAGCACTCCTAAATTTCTTAATCTTTATGAAGCCCTCGAATTTGATCATCCAAAATTCGTAACTCTACCTCCGGTTATGGGAGCTGACGGCAAGAAGAAGTTAAGTAAGCGTGACGGCTCTAAAGACATACTAGATTACAAAAAGGAAGGCTATGATCCAAGAGCTCTTATGAACTTCTTAGCAACGCTTGGCTGGAATGATGGCACAACAAAAGAAATTTTCTCAAAAGAAGAATTAATTGAAAAATTTGACATCAAAAGAATCAATAAGTCTGGCGCAAAATTTGATGAGCAAAGACTTATATGGCTTAATGGACAGTACATAAGATCAATGGATATTGATGAGCTTTACGAAAAAGTAACAAACTTTTGGCCCAATTCAGCTAAAGAATACGATACTGCCTATAAAAAGGCCGTACTAGGACTAGTTCAAGAAAGAATTAAATTCTATAAAGAGCTTCCTGAACTTACCATTTTCTTCTTCGAAGAAGCAGATCCAGAGCTCAATATGATTAAGGATAATAAATTCTTAAAAGCCATGAATAATTCTGAAATAAAAGAATTATTGGACGCTACAATATTTAGTCTTAAGGACTCCGATTTTTCAATCGATGATTTAAATCATAGGCTGAATAAATTATTAGAATCGACAAGCAAAAAACCAGCTGAACTTTTTTCACTTATAAGAATTACTACAACTTGGGCCACTGCAAGTCCGCCTCTAGTAGAATCATTAGCCGTTCTAGGTAAAGAGAATACTTTATCTAGAATTAATAAGTTAATTGATATTATTTCAAAGTAAATATTCATTCTAAGCATAAGAGTTGTATAATAGTTTCTATGGATGATATAAAAAGAAAAAATAAGCCTGTAAAAATAAAAGTTAACCATTACGTAGATAAAAAAAATGAAGGTAGTATTTCTCCCAAATCTCAATTAGCTGCTGAGTCATTAAAAGACTTTAAAACTCCAGAACAGGCTAGTTATGAGGACATAATCACTGAGCCAAAAATTGATGCTGAGATTGAGGAAGAAAACCAACATAAAATATCTAAAAAAAGCAAAAATCCAATCATTTGGTTTAAGTCTTTAGATAAAAGACATAAAATATTGTTTATAATAATAGTCATCTTAGCTCTCACGTTGATTGCTGGAGGACTTTACTATACTTTTCGATCAAAAAATGTTGGCAATTCAAAATCACAGGCTAAGGTTGCGGTTACAAAAAAGAAATTTGTTCCAACAACTGTGCCATCAACTTTAACTGGACTTCCAGTAGATCCAAGTGTTAATAAACGACCAGTAACTGCAATTATGATTGAAAATAGTACTTCAGCGCGTCCTCAATCAGGATTAGATCAAGCTGGTGTAGTTTTTGAAGCTATTGCAGAAGGTGGTGTTACTAGGTTTATGGCTATCTATCAAGATTCTCAACCTGACTATATTGGACCAGTCCGTAGCGCCCGTCCATACTATGTTCAGTGGGCATTAGGATTTGACGCTGCATATGCTCATGTTGGAGGAAGTCCAGATGCATTAAGCGATATACAATCATGGAATGTTAAAGATTTAAATCAATTCTCTAACGGAGGTGCTTATCAAAGAATAACTTCAAGAGACGCTCCACATAATGTTTACACTTCAATAGCTAAATTAAACACTATTGAGAATGCTAAGGGATATACAACATCAAGCTATTCAGGTTTTTTAAGAAAAGCCGATAACCCAAGTAAAACTCCTACAGCATCTACAATTAATTTACATCTGTCAGGACCCGTCTATGATCCCTCGTTTACGTTCAATCCTAGCACTAATAACTACACAAGGAATGAATATGGTGTAGTGCATACTGAGCTTAGCTCAGCTGGTACAACAACTAATATTACGCCTAAAGTAGTCATTGCTATGGTGACTCCACTAAGTCAAGGGGCACTAGATTCTACTGGAGCTTATTATTCTGAATATAACGTTATAGGCAGTGGTCAGGTATATATATTTCAAGACGGAACTGTCACAACTGGTACATGGACAAAGAGTTCAAATACAGAACAAATTACTTTTACTGATGACCATGGACAACAAATAAAACTAAATACTGGTCAAACTTGGATAACCGCAGTTAGCAGCACAAGTAACGTAACTTACCAATAATATTATGATAAATTTTATAAAAACAGATAGTCCTGGACTGGGTGAGATTGATTTATCTAGAGAGATATCAAGACTACTTGCCGAGGATAAAAAAGTGTTATGGATTATTTCCGGAGGTTCAAATATAGGTATTGAAGCAACAATTATGAGACAATTGGATCAATCCAAAACTAATAATTTAATGATTATACTTGGCGATGAAAGATACGGACAAAAGGGTCATAAGGATTCAAATGAACAACAACTTGAAGCTAATGGATTCTATATAGGTAATGCAACATTGACTCCGATATTAGAAGAAAAACCACTAGCTGATACAACTGAAGACTATGGTCACAAATTAAGTCAATTATTTGAATGGGCAGATGAAGTAATTGGACAATTTGGAATAGGTGACGATGGTCATACTGCTGGTGTATTGCCAGGATCGGTTGGTGTTGAAAATAAAGAAATGGCTGTAAGTTATAGGGCAGAAGATTTTACTAGAGTGACTATGACACTCGAATCAATAAAAAAGCTAACTAAGGCCTATGTTTTTTGTTTTGGGAAATCTAAACAAACAGCAATTTCTAATTTGAAAAATAGGACTTCAGATATTAATGATTGCCCTAGTTTAGTTTTCTATAATATCCCTAGTGTTTATGTATATAATGATTTAGTAGGAGATAAAGAATGAAAATAGCTATAAGTGGACTTGGTAAAATGGGTGGTCAAATAGTTGAGAAATTGACTATTAGTGGTCACGAAGTAATAGCACACGATACTAATCCTGATACTGTTAAGATTATGACTGCTAAAGGAATAAAAGCCTACACAGACCCAATGCAATTGATTCGTGAATTTGGATCAGAAAGAATTACGATTTGGCTGATGATACCAGCAGAATTTGTTGATGAAGCGCTTAACACCTGGTTAAGTCTACTACAGCCTGGAGATATACTGATTGACGGCGGTAACTCAGATTATAGACAGACTATTATGCGCTCTCAAAAAGCAGGTGCCTTACAGGTTAATTTTTTAGATATTGGTACCAGTGGTGGTGTCATGGGTCTTAAAAATGGCTTTAGTATGATGGTTGGTGGTAATGAGGAAACATTTCAATATTGCGAACCAATAATTAAAGTTTTATCAAAACCAGCCGGTGATTATCAATATTTTGGACCTAGCGGAACTGGTCATTTTGTAAAAATGGTTCATAACGCAATTGAATATGGTGTAATGGAAAGCTATTCAGAAGGTTATCGATTGATCAAAGATGGGCCATATAAAAATATTAATTTAGCCAGTGTCGCTTCCGTTTGGCAAAAAGGTAGTATTATTAAATCTGATCTTAATGAATTAGCTCTAGAAATTTTTAAAGAAAATCCAAACCTTGATGGCATAGATGGTAGTGTCGCAGAATCCGGTGAAGCTCGTTGGGCAGTCGAATCAGCCAAGACTCAAGGCTTCGAACTACCGGCTATTAAAATTTCTAGACAGGTAAGACTAGATTCAGAAAATGGAGAAGTAAATTTTGGTACCAAGTTACTGGCAGCCTTAAGACATAAATTTGGTGGTCATGCTATCAACAAATAAAACCAATAAGAATGAATTGATTCCACCTGTTTTAGTGATATTCGGCATAACTGGTGATCTTGCAAAGAAAAAACTACTACCAGCAATTTATCATTTAATAAAAGATAATTTGCTACCCGAAGGAACGACTATCCTAGGACTAACTAGGCAGAATCTTACAGACAAAGATATCTTGTCTAATGTTGAAGTCTGCGTTAATGAAGAAGATGGAATTTGTGACCCAATAGCAATTAAAAAACTTAGAGATATAATGCAGGTTGTCCAAATAGATATTTCAAAATTAGGAGAATTCAAAAAATTAAAGTCAGCACTAGAGTTAGTAGACAAAAAAGCCAATCAGAAACTCAACCGACTTTATTACATGTCAGTTCCACCAAACGTAACAGCTAACATAGTTAGTGAACTTGGTAGGCACGGACTCAATAAAGAAAACTCAAGATTACTCATTGAGAAACCATTTGGTTTCGACTATCAATCAGCGAAAAACTTAATTAAAGTCATCTCGAAATTTTTCACCGAGGATCAAATATTTAGGATTGATCACTATCTGGCTAAAGAAACCGTTCAAAATATTTTAGTTTTTCGGCGAAATAATATTTTTGAAAAGATATGGAACTCAGACAATATTTCATCAATTACTATAACTGCAAATGAGGAATTAGATATTGAAGGCAGGAAAGTTTTTTACGAGGAAACGGGTGCGTTACGTGACTTAATTCAAAGTCATCTATTAATGCTACTTGGAATCACTATTCTTGATCTTCCAGAATCAATGACTAGTCAAAATTTACATAAAGCCAAACTAAAAGCACTAGAGTCAATTTCACCAATAACAAATTCAGAAATTAAGTTTAAAACAGTTAGAGGTCAATACGTTGGCTATCGGTCAGAAGTTGATAATCCTAAATCTAACATTGATACTTTTGCCGCTATTAAGCTTAGTGTCGCCACCAAACGCTGGCATAAAGTAGAATTTATTCTTAAAACCGGTAAAGCACTTAGTGAAAAGCTAACAACTATAGAAGTTCAATTCAAACCTAACAAAATTGATTTACCACATAATAGTCTTATATTTAGAATTCAACCACATGAGGATATTAAACTTAAAATGTATATTAAGGAGCCTGGATTCAATGTTAAAACAAAAATAGCTAACCTCAATTTAAATTACAGAGAAGAAGATATTGATGTAACTCATCCAGATGCTTACGAAAGGGTATTGGTCGACTCCGTGAAGGGTGATCATAGTTTATTTTCAACAAGTAGTGAAATACTAGCTTCTTGGAAAATTGTAAACAACGTCGTTAAGAGCTGGATCATTAATGACAACGATTTAATAGCCTATAAAAAAGGCAGTACCGGTCCAGACATAAGTATTCTTTCTAAATAATATGAACATACTTAACCGCCATGCTATACTTAATATAGTATCAATAATAAAATAAAATAGGGGAGTTAATTATGGCTCAGAAAAAAGCCACTCATAAGAATTTAATACTTGCGATTGTAGCACTTGCGCAGTTCATGGTTATTCTTGATGTCTCCATAGTGAATGTAGCTTTACCTTCAATATATAGGGCTTTGCATTTTAGCAGCACTTCAAACCTTCAATGGGTTGTTACTGCATACACATTAACCTTTGGGGGCTTCTTATTACTTGGTGGACGCGCAGCTGATCTTTTCGGCAGGCGAAGAATGTTCACTAT
>CAIUOC010000053.1 GCA_903900685.1 uncultured Candidatus Saccharibacteria bacterium
ATATAGTTTATGGTAATGTTTAGATTCATTACATTTAAAGGGAATTTAAAATGGAAATATTAACAATTACTTCAATTGCACCTACTTTAGAACAATTACAAATACGTTCCGAAGAATTGTATCCTGATAGTATCAACCTACAAACCCAATGGGTTAAATGGTCTGACTATCTTTATAGCCACAATAAACACGTATTGCAAACAGGAAATTATCCCAATGCCACAAGAACAATCCAATAGTTATAACATTGTCTGTAAGTATTGCAATGAGATAGGCTTTAGGTGGCAACAAGATGGTATTAGATGGGTATTGTATGATTATCTTGGTGAACGTCATTCATGCCAAGATAAAAAAGAAGGTAGTTTTTTTAAGGGAGATTTAAGAAGTTCCACGAAATCCCAAAATTAGGACAAATTGCACCAATTACTCCTAGCCGTGAAATGGAGAAGTGGATACTTAGTAGGCAAATAGCATATAGAGCAGTTAAAGCGAGAAACAAATGATAGTTATACCAATTAAATCTGAACAAACATATCCCTGGTTGCTTGAAAAACATTATGCCAAACGGATACCGCAAATAATGTTTGCTTTTGGGTTATACATTGATGATGAATTAAAAGGTGTGGTTACTTTTGGCATACCAGCTTCACCATCATTGTGCATGGGAATATGTGGTAAAGAACATTCAGCAATCGTATTAGAATTAAATAGACTTTGCTTAATGGATAACAATAAAAATGAAAGTAGTTTTTTAGTTTCAAATGCGATTAAACAATTACCTAAACCAACCATAGTTGTATCTTATGCTGACCATGCACAAGGTCATGTTGGTTATATTTATCAGGCAACTAATTTTTTATACACTGGCTTATCAGCACATAGGGTTGATTGGACTGTTAAAGGGTTAGAGCATAAACATAGCAAAACATTATCTGATGGTATGACATTAGAATCTATTAAGGCTAAATATGGTGATGACTTTTATTATGCAGAAAGAAGTCGTAAGCATAGATATATTTTGTTTCATGGTAGTAAAACAGACAAAAAAGTTTTAAACAGTAAATTGAAGTATGAGATATTGCCCTATCCAAAAGGTGAAACTAAACAATATGATAGTGGCGGTTTTGTAATTACTCAAGATAGTTTATTTTAAGGAGATTTAAAATGAGTGAAACCAATAGTTATAGTAGTGGACATATCCAAAGTGATGAAGATGCACTACAAGAAATTGAACTGGCTTATTTAGAGCGTCAAAAACGCTGTGAAGATGCTTTGCAAGAATGTTGTTCTTTAGGATTGTCTAAAGAATCAATGGCAATCTTAGAGTATGAAACAGGACTTAAAGCTGTGAAAAGACCTGATTATGTCTAAAGATGAAGCATTAAAGGAGAAGAACTCATGGTAGTTCCTAGAATAACTTTACCTGAAAATGATTATATCCGTATAGTTAATTATACAACTAGAAGCAATCCTGAACTTCATTATAGGACACTAGAGCGTATTAAAACAGGGGCGTGGTTTTTTGGTTTGTTTAACACGTATAAATATGAATGGTCAGAGTGGAAAACAGATAAAGCATTAAAGGAGAAGAACACATGATACTCCACCAAATGCGAATGCTTAACAGCAAGCCTATATGGGATGGGCGCATGAAAGTATTTAGGCGGTCAGATAGAAGTAAGAGGCTGTATGAGGATATGGCAAAGATGCGGAAGTATAGATAAAAAGAATGATTATTGACCTACACATGAAGTCAGGGCTTCTACTAGACTGGCTTCATAGTTTTTACTTACTATCCTATCCAACATCAAATCCTTAACCCGTATTGTTACTTCCGTATCATTCGTAGTCTTATCAAACAAATAATCAGGTTTTACAGGAATACCAATATCACACACCTTTACTACAGGTATTTCAACTGGTGTACAAGGTTGTGGTGCAGTTTGTAGCATAGAACACCCACACAGACCTACAAGAAGCCCCGTAGGAGCGATTTTAATGAACAAGTGGAATATCTGCATTGAGAATCCTTTTTATTGCGTCACAAGTGTTGCTATCAGGGATTGATTCATAATAATGTTTTAAAGCTTCTAATTTAACTTGGGCTTCTACATTCATATTTTGAATAGTCGTTCTAGCCCCTTCTACGCGCTTAGTCATTTCATCATACGCACGATTCATATTATCTATCTTGCTATTCTGGTCTTTGACTACCGCTTGCCAATTTAACGCTTCTTGCGTCAAAGCAATGGTTTGTTGCTTATAAATATCACGGTCTTTAATCGCACTATTCTTTTCTGCCCGTAAAAAACCAATGTAAGCAATTAAGGCCAATGAAACAAACATAATGCCTAAAGGCTTATAGTACAAACTAATGAGAGATAACATCTTGTGTATCCTTTTTAAGATATAAGCCACCACCTGCACCAGCCATGATACTACCCAAGCCAATACCAAAATTCATATAATCAAATTGGTGACTTAAAATAACGTGCGTAATAGAACACCCAAAAAATACTAATGCACCACTACCAACAATAGCTAATTGTTTCCAGTACATTAGTAAAAAAGGCATTATTTTTCACTCCAGTTTTTAGCGGCAATCGCTATGCCAAGTGCTGAAAGACCTTCTGCAAAATCACTAAATTGTGGTGAAGTAACCAAAGCAAATTTAACTAATATTTCAATTCCGCCAAAGAACGCTATAAACCTATATGCACATAGC
>CAIUOC010000054.1 GCA_903900685.1 uncultured Candidatus Saccharibacteria bacterium
ATATCCTGAGTCTTCTAGTATATTAAGACTTCTTTTCATAGACTGAGCTGTTATGCCCTTATATTGTCCAAGTAGTAGTGCTGTTACGAATCTAAATTTGTAGATAACTATAAGTAAGTTTATCTGCTTTTCACTTAGTTTGTAATGAGTCTTAATAGTGTCCATCTATCCCTATATATATTATATATTAGACAGGAAGTAAATAGATGAGTTTATATCTGTTGGGATAGCATAGATTAGTTTCAATCGAGTGAAACTAAAGTATAAAATATATGTTTACCTGTAGAAATGAGTTAAAACTATAAAAACGAGCTAAATAACAGTAGTGATGAGGAGATATTGAATGTCTTGCGATCTGTATGGCAGGGGAGACAGGACTTGAACCTGCGACACCTGGTTTTGGAGACCAGTGCTCTACCAACTGAGCTACTCCCCTATATTCTTTGGCTTATATCCATTAAATAATAGTATATTTTGTCCATAATGTCACACTCTGTTTAGTTTTGTATTTAAATCTTTTTGTTATACAATATTAAATAATATGAGCAAGTTGCAACCTACCAGTCCCTTATTGATAATGGTCTATGGTTATCCTGGATCTGGGAAATCTTTTTTTTCTAGAGAACTTACAAACCATGTAAGAGCTGCACATATTCAAGATGATCGTATTAGAGCTGAGCTTTTTGACAAGCCAAGTTATTCTAAAAGAGAAAATCAGTTCGTTACACAATTTATGAATTATATGACTGAAGAATTTTTGAATGCTGGCGTAACAGTTGTTTATGACACAAACGCTAACACAGAAGCTAAAAGACGCCAAATAATGAAACTTGCTAAAAAAACTAACACTCAACCATTGATAGTATGGCTACAAATTGATGTAGATAGTGCATTTTATCGTGCAAAAAACAGAGATAAAAGAAAAACTGATGATAAATATGCTAAGCCCATTGACCGTACTACATTTGAAGAAGTCCTAAAAAGGATGGAAAGACCAAGCAGAAATGAAGATTTTATTGTCGTTAGCGGTAAACACACATTTTTATCTCAAAAAAGTGCTGTAGTTCGAAAGCTGCATGATTTAGGCCTCCTTAGCTCCACAGACCTAACAAATAATGTCTCTAAACCACAACTTGTTAATTTAGTCCCCAAGAATATTTCAGGGCGAGTCGATTTATCTCGACGTAATATTAATATTAGGTAAATATGCCATTTAAAACATTTTCGTTTGAGGATATCGGCGAAATTAGTATATATAAGAATAAGAAAAGCCGTAACCTAAAGTTGTCTATTAGAAGCGATGGACAAATACGACTTACTACACCTGTTTGGGTTCCATATGCTACCGGCTTAAGATTCATAGCTAAAAATAAACAATGGATTCTTAATCATGACAGACCTGTCAGTTCATTTCTTTGTGATCAACAAAAAATTGGCAAGAACCATAGGCTAGTATTCTATAATCGAGATATTGATTCAGTTAGATCAGGCGTAAAAGATAATTATATAAATATTTATATGCCAATGAAAATGGATTATAAATCCAAAGATGCCCAGGAATTAGCAGTAAAAGCATCTAAAAGAGCTCTTAAAAATGAATCAATTAACCTAATACCGGTTCGCGTTCAAGACATAGCAACCCAAAAGGGATTTGAATATAATTCAGTATCAGTCAGATCTCTTAAAGGAAGATGGGGAAGTTGTAGTTCTAAAAAGGATCTAACATTCAATATATTTTTAATGCAGCTACCTTGGCATTTGATTGATTATGTTATTGTTCATGAATTGGTTCATACAAAACACATGAACCATAGCGAGGATTTTTGGAATGAATTTTCACAACACTTATTAAATCCTAAGGAATTAAGAAAAGAAATGAAAAATTATTCACCAGTAATATCGATAGCAGATTAATACCTTTTAATTTAGTGGCGCCTTAGTCTATAATTAAGCATATGAACTTAGCGATTGCACATTTGTAATTATAATTATGGAAAAAGCAATTAATCAACAAAAAAATATTGATACTGACAGATTAATATCATTAATTAATAATATGAGTGATGCAGTAATAGCAACTGACTCGAATTTTATAGTCACTCATTACAATGCATCAGCACTTAATTTACTCGATCGAAATACGTCAATTGCAAAAAATACTTTAAGTGATGTAATGAAAATTGTAGATATTGATGATGAGCCAGTAAATTTAAAAACATTAATAAAATCTATAAAGGTTTCATTAACTTCTGATGAGTTTAAGTTATTGTATGTAGATAAAAGTACTATTAATTTATATTTGAGTATCACGCCGCTTCATCTGGGATTTGGCAAAGAAGATGGCGGATTTATAATTACATTTAGAGATATAACTCAGGAAAAATCATTAGACAATGAACGTGATGAATTTATAAGCGTTGTATCTCATGAACTTAGAAATCCAATTGCTATTGCCGAGGGTAGTCTATCGAATGCCCTATATTCGATAGATAAAAAAATTTCACTAGATCAGCTTAAAAATGAAATTGATCAATCACATAAACAAATTATATTTCTATCCGAATTAATTAATGACCTGACTTCTTTATCTAGAGCTGAAAACAATAAGAAGCCAGATATTGTAGATAAAATTAATGCTAGTGAGCTGATTCAAGAATTAGCAAAAGAATATATAGATAAGGCAAATAAGAAGAAATTGAAACTTTTGACTAATCCTGATCCAAATTTAGAAATAATATGTTCATCCAGGCTTTATGTTAAAGAAATTCTTCAAAATTTTGTAAGTAATGCAATTAAATATACTGAATCGGGTAATATTGAAATTAGTGCAAAACATTCTTCTATAGGAATCGAATTTACCGTTTCTGATACTGGGATTGGTGTAAGTAAAGCTGATTCTTTGAAAATTTTCAATAAATTTTTTCGATCAGGCGATTACCGTACAAGCCAGTCTTCAGGCACTGGACTTGGCCTGTATATAGCAATTAAACTTGCTAAAATTATATCTGCTCAGATAAGTTTTGAATCGGCATTAAATCATGGATCAACTTTCCGGTTAAATGTGCCAAACCAAAAACAATAATTTTATATATATCATTGACTAATTTATAAAAAGGATATATAGTTGACATATTGACCTACGAAAAAGTAGGTTTTTTAATTTGGAGAGATCTAGAGTGGCCAAACTTACAAGAAAAAAAGCTAAGGGAAGTATAGTACAGCAATCTAAGGCTGATCAAACTAATAAAAATATTCCTAAACTCAAAAAAAGTAAGATATTCAAACCAATTATTGATTTTCTCAAATTATTATTCAAACCAATTATTTGGCTAGGAAGATTGTTTGTACCTAATTACTTTAAACATAGTTTTAAAGAAATTAGATTGGTAACATGGCCAAATTGGAAAGAATCAAGACAGCTAACAATAGCAGTTGTATTGTTTGCATTAATACTATGCATAATTGTTTCGCTAATTGATTTAGGATTAGATAAAATATTTAAGAAGGTGATATTAAAGCAATGACAAAACGATATGACACAGCAAAACAATGGTATGTAATTCATACCTATAGTGGTTACGAAGAAAAGGTAGCTGAATCAATTCGTCAAAGAGCGGATAGTCTAGATATGAAGGATAAAATCTTCCAGATTCTAGTTCCTAAAGAAAAAATGATAGAAGTTAAGAATGGTAAACGTAAAGTAGTTGAAAAGAAAATTTTTCAAGGATATGTTTTGGTAGAAATGAAAATGAGTGAGGATGCGTGGTATATAGTACGAAATACACCTAGCGTTACTGGATTTGTTGGTTCTGGCGCTGATCCTTCACCAGTTGAAAATGATGAAATAGAAAAAATAATGAAGAGAATGGGACGCAGTGAACCCAAGCATAAGATCGATTATAAGATTGGTGAAGTAGTTAATATAACAGATGGACCTTTCAAAGGATTTGATGGAAGTATTAACGACATTGATCAAGCAAAAGGTAAATTAAAAGTTCTTGTAAATATGTTCGGACGAGAAACCCCAGTTGAACTAGACAGTTTACAGGTTAAGAGAGTATAATAGGAGCATATTATGGCAGGAAAGCAAATTAAGGCTAGTTTAAAATTAAAGATACCAGCAGGTAAAGCTTCGGCAGCACCTCCAGTTGGAAGTACCCTTGGGCAATATGGTGTCAATATGATGGATTTTATTAATCCTTTTAATGACCAAACGAGAGAACTTGGTAACGTAACAGTTACAGCACACCTAACAATTTTTGATGATCGAAGTATGACATTTAGAGTAGTTGGGCAACCAACCGATGATCTTATTCGAGATAAGCTTGGAATCAAAAAAGGTTCTGGAAAGCCAAATAGCGAAAAGATTGAGAAAAAGCTAACTGATGCTCAACTTACTGAAATCGCTGAAATTAAGGCTCATGACATGAATACTAAGCGCATAGATTCAGTTAAAAAAATGGTTGCTGGTACAGCTCGAAGTATGGGCGTTGAAATTGTATAATTAATTAAATTTGTGGGAGGCTAAAATAAGTATTTAGTCGCTTGAACCACGAAAGGATATAGAAAATGGCAGAAGAAAAAGTAAAGAAAACGACTAAAGAAATAGTAGAAGAAGTTTTAGATATTAAAGCAGAAACCCTTAAGCCTGAAACTAAAGCAGTTAAACCTTTAGCAAAAGCTGGCAAAAGAAGCGCTAAAGCTGTTGCTGAAGTTGAAGAAAAAGTTGAAAAAGAAGAAAAGAAGAAAACTGCTTCAACTGAAGATAACCCAAAAAAAGCAGTTAAGCCTACTAGAAGCTTACTTGAAAGACGCGGCAAGAAATACAAGGCAATCGCTGAGAAAATTGAAAAAAACAAGTCTTATTCAATTGATGACGCAATTAAACTAGCAATTGACACTTCAACTACTAAGTTTGATGCAACTGTTGAGTTACACATTAACCTCAATGTTGATCCACGACATGCAGACCAGAATATTAGAGATTCAATCATTATGCCTTCCGGTACTGGTAAATCAGTTAGGGTCGCCGTGTTCGCTGAAGATAAGCAAGCTGCTGATGCTAAAAAAGCCGGTGCAGATATCGTAGGAAGCGATGACTTTTTAAAGCAACTTGATAAAGAAAAATTAGATTTTGATATTCTTATCTCAACTCCAGTTTTAATGGCTAAACTAGGTAAATATGCTCGTCTTCTAGGACCTAAAGGTTTAATGCCAAATCCTAAGAGTGGTACTGTTACTCCAGACGTCGCTAAGGCTGTTACACAAGCTAAGGCTGGTAAAGTTGAATATCGTGTGGATTCAACAGGTATTGTTCATTTAGGAATTGGTAAAGTTAGTTTCGGTGAAACTAAGATTAAGGCAAACTTTGATGCTGTTCTTGCAAACATAAAGTCTAACAAACCTAACTCGATAAAAGGTTCTTATATAAAAGCAGCTTACATAACCTCATCTATGGGGCCAAGTGTATCTGTAGACCTATCTACTCTTTAGTATAACCTTCCAACTTTTGTTGAGAGCATTAATTGCTTTACTAAAACCAATAATTCCTCCTCGATAACCAATATATCTCGGGGACCATTCAGGTTCATATTTAGCTTTGAATCTACGAAGACCACTAAATGAATAGAGTCGGTCGCCATTTGAATACGCAAAATTAAGCAATCTATCTAGGGCTTTTTGTTCTTCATTGGGATGTTTATTTATTCCTGAGAGGGGACATAGGCCTAGATTCAGTCGTTCATAGTTTTGTTTTGTGCACTCGGCAATGAATGATATAAGTAAAAAGTCGTTTATATTACCTAGTGAGCCATTTGCATGTCTCAGTAAGTCATAGTTAGCTTCCTGATTATCATAAGAAGGTACCTGATTTATGAATCCCATTATCGTGCCTTTATTATCCTTGGCAACGATAATATTACATTGTTGCATATAGGCGAAGGAAAAATATCCCATTACTAGGCCTCTCTCACTCCTTCCGGGGCCTTTAAGCCAATCATTAGATATATGCCTAAGTCTTGATAGTACTTGTCCTGTATGAGGCGCCTTAAGTATTTCATATGTATATCCAGCATTTTTGAATCGTTTATCTATATTTCTAAAATATTTATTGCCTATTACTGAAGTATTGAAATGATTGAGATTAATAATAGCCTCTTCGCCTAGTTTTTGTAGCTCTATCTTAAATGATTCATAAAGCTGTTTGTACTTATCTTCAACATGCACGAACACTGGAGACCAATCATTTACGTAGCAAAGTTCATCAAACTCACTAAGCAAAGCATGAAATTCATGCTCGTCTCCAGCCGGATCTCCAACGACTAAAGCGCTGGTGTTTCTAGGATGGTATGCAAGTCCAGCATTATTGTTTTTATTTATATAGTAATCTTTGTCATGTGGCCATAACTTGAAAAAATCTTCGCTAGTTGCTGGATAATTTACCAAAAGATCATGCATCAATATTCTGTTTTTGTGTTGATCAATTAACTTAGCTTTAATTGGCTTAAATAGTGAGGTGGCAGCTAAAAATATCGCAAAAACACTCACAACTGAAAGTGAATCTACGAATAATCTGGCTCTAGGAGTATATGGTATTAAATTGTTCCCCAATAATCCAAACTGGTCGATTGTATGCTGAATAGCACCACCGAAATATATCTCTTGATGGAAGTCATGATTATCCATGAGCATATAACCTGCCGTTCCATATGCGAGTGTAATAACTAGAAGTAGTAAAATAAACCTCACAGATGAAGCAAAACTCTGGATATCACTTTTAACGATGAAAATTTTTCTACTCAACAATAGACCGGTTAATATCAGTACTGGAAGTGCAAAATTACGAATATATAATGCTAGGTTCATGTGTATATGGTGGCTTATCATGATGCCAAATAAATTATGGATTATAATAAAAGCATAAATTCCCAGGGTGACATACCATGCCATAATCTTTCGACGAGATAACAACCTTGCAAAATATAGTAGTAACAGTCCTTCAATTAATGATAGTGACAGAGATATTCTGTTGACCCTAATACCATGGTTAAAAACATGGGAGCTTATTAGGGTACCTAAAAGTATCACAATTCCATTGGCGGCAACAATAATAGCGGCTAACTTTACTCCCAGCTCACTACTGTCAAAATATTTTTTTGATTTATTACTCATATTTGCTATAAATATTGTACTAAATAAACAAGAACCTGTCTTATTAAACATCAAATATATTAAGCTTATGCTTGCTCTAGCTAATTAAACAATCGTATTATAGTTAGGAATTGGAGGATTATGGGAGTTTACAGCAATACACAGATTAGACAGGCAGTAAAAGACGGGCATATACAATGTTATCCATATATTGATGAGCATGTATCTCACGCGAGTCTTGATGTAACCCTAGGCTATTATTATTATCGTATTGAAGCATCGGATGAACGTATCATATATAATCCTCTAGACAGAGAAGATGTAGAAAGATATTTCGACGGCCCATTTAAGGCTATGCCTCATAAAAAATGGTGTGAACAAAACGGATTTAAATTATTAAAGAACATTCCTGATGATCATCCCGTAATTGCATTAAAACCAGGTGAGCGAATTCTTGCCCATACTCATGAATTCTTCGGTATTATGCCTCCGGGAGCTTATGAATTAAAAGCACGATCAAGTTGGGCTAGGAATGGCATAGCAGTATGCTTTGATGCAGGTTGGGTTGACCCGGGATATATCAATAGATTAACTTTGGAAATTTTCAATTTAAATCAAAGAGAGATGGTTCTACTCCCTGTTGGTGAACGAATTGCTCAAGCTGTATTTCATGAAACGGCTGAAGTTGAAGGGAATTATGGTGCAGGGAGAAACCAAGGATTTAGCGGCAAATATCAGCAAGGAACTGATCTACAGTCAGTCATGAGGACATGGACGCCTGAGATGATGCTGCCGAAGGCCTATCATGACTCAAGAGTTCTACCAATTAAAATTGATGGTCTTGCGTATGAATAAGGGTAAATACATAGTTATTGAAGGTCCTGAGGGTGTAGGTAAAACTACCCAGATTGAACTTATAGCCAAAGAATTAAAAAAAGCCAACCTATCTTATAAGATTATGAGAGAACCTGATAGTCAAAATGACGTTACAGCGAGAGCGATTCGTAGACTAACTCAAGACCCTCGGTATCCCATGAATACTAAAACTGAAGTTCTCCTATATAACGCTGCAAGGAGTCAATCGTTGGACTTCATTAATCAATGCCTAAACCAGGGCATTATATGCCTAGTAGACAGAAGCTATTTAACAACTCTAGCTATCCAGTATTATGCACGTAATGATATTGATGATTATAAAAAAATTAATGAGATAATAGACTTTGCGGTTGGAGACAATCAACCAGATTTAACAATTGTACTCGATGCATCGGTTGATATTTTAATGGATAGAGTCAAAAACAGGTATCAAGGTGACCGTTTTGATAACCTAAGTTCAGATTTTCTAGAGAGAGTTAGAGCCGGTTACCTAATAGAATCTAAAAAACGTAATCTACCCGTAATCTATGCTGTAGATGATAAGCAACATGTTTTTTCACAGATATGGGAGCTTGTTAAGCCAATCATTAGCTCAGATGAACTCCATTCCCAAAGCAAAAGTATAGCTTCATCAGTGGCTGATATTATTTCAACTAAAGCAAGTGAAATACTAGAAATGCAGGCTCACGATATTATTGAGAAAGAATCCCCTAAGGAAATTAAAAAATCTGATCTATCTGAACTAATAACAGATATTAAAGGCAATGTCTATGCATTTACTCATAAACTTGACCAAGTAACTATTGCTGCTGCAATGGCCAGATTATCAAGACGTGGTGATGACATGAGACATATTATTAGTGAAGAGTTTTTAGAAAATATCGGTAAGGATGAAGATTTATTGAAAAGAGTAATATCTGCTTATGGTGATGATTCCGTACAACAGTTAGCAGGTCAGCATTTAGTTATTGAAAATGCATCAAACTTGCTAACAAAAAAGCTAGAAAGAGGTCGTTTAGCTGCATATCTTGAACAATCAACTAGATATATTTATTATGATAAAAAAAATAACGATGGAACGTATAAGTATTATGTACCCGAGAACTTAAAAGATGAAGTTAAGCAAAAATATATAGAAATAACGGATATTATTTTTGATACCTATTCGAATATTGTCCATAAATTAACTACATATATTGAGAATAATTCTAATACTCCTAAAGAAAAAAGGGGAATCGCCTGGAAAAATGCCATTAAAGCTCAGGCATGTGATGCAGCAAGAATGGTATTACCCGCATCTACAACCTCTACTGTTGGCATTTTTGCATCCGGTCAGGCATTAGAGTCTTTAATCATGAGGCTCCAGAGTGATAGACTCCTTGAAGCTAAAAAAGTAGGAAATGAAATATTAGTTAATTGTAGAAAAACATTACCAACATTTCTTGAAAGGGCAGATATTCCAGATCGCGGAGGGGCAATAATAGCATATAAATATAATACTAATGAGTCATTAAGACATTTAACAAGTAAAATATTGCCTAGCGCATACTCCATGGAGAATACTCCTGTTTCATTGTCTGATATATGGCCAATAAACGAAATTGATCTAGTTCCGGATATGCTTTATGAAAATAGCAGCTTGTCACTTAAAGAGATTAGGCATGAAGTCATGGCCTGGACTTATGATAAAAAAGTCGAAGTATTTAATACATATATTGGTAAGAGACTCAATAGAAGACATAAACCAGGTAGAGCATTAGAGAAAGCTCATTATTCATTCGACATACTTTGTGATTATGGTATTTTTAGAGACTTACAGAGACATAGAATGGTCGACGACATGGAATGGCAGGATCTAAGTCCAAGGTATGGATATGATTGTCCAGAGATTATTGATCAGTCAGGATTATCTGATCTTTATGAAACATGTTTCGATCTAAGCCTTAAGCTTTATAGTTTAATGCAAGAATCTGGTTACCAACTGGAGAGCCAATATGCGACCTTAATGGGTCATAGGATGCGCTGGAAGGTCACAATGAACGCAAGAGAACTATTCCACTTCATTGAGCTTAGGACGAGTCCACAGGGTCACAGTGGCTATAGAAAAATAGCTAAAGAAATGCATGAATTGGTCTTCGAAAGACACCCGATTATAGCAAATGCAATGATTTTTACTAATAAAGGAGAAGATGCTGAATTAAATAGATTAGCTGCTGAAGAATATACTCAGTATAAATTAGATAATTTAAAAAACTAACTATTCTTCAGAATTAGATAAATCAATAGCATATTTTATTGCTTGGGTTCTCTCAATTAATCTTTTTTCGAATGATCGAAAAAGTAGTTCACGTTCTAGTTCACCAGCATTAAACATTTCTCTTCTTCGATCAACAGTTAAATCTTCATATGTAGGTACCATAGAATCATCAATAATAGGTCTTTCTAGGCCATCAATATTACTCTCAAATTTTCTCTCAGAAATACTCACGTGATTTTCCTTTTATTACAAACGATTCTAATGATACTCTGACTATTATGATTGTCAATATTTTTTTGGATTAATTAACAGATAATTGACAATAAAACCTTGAACTGCTAATATAAATATATCGACCAAAGACAGTAGCAGTAATATATTACTTAATTTGCTACCGAGGCTACTAATTTGTAACTTACGATAAAACTTTGGTTCGCTGAAGTTTTTTTAATTTTAAAGGATAAATATG
>CAIUOC010000055.1 GCA_903900685.1 uncultured Candidatus Saccharibacteria bacterium
CCTCAATAAGGCCAAATGTAATCAAGAACCAAATTAATGAGTTTTCAATTATACCTAAAACGGAATATGTGTAACTGTTATTATTGTTACTCCAAGATTCATCAGGATAAACTTGCTGCCCATACTGCCCATCATAAATTGGAAATCCTTTATAAGAAACCACATAATAATACGAAGCATCAATAATACAGCCAAAATTTACGCAGCGTGGAGGATTTGGATCTCCAACAACATATTTTACAGATTGAAATTAGTTATAAATTCTGGATTTCCATTTTAGGTCTTATCGTCTATCTGTTAAATAGTTAGATTCCCCGTTTGTCTTTTGGTATAATGAACCAATGAAGAATAAACAAAAATACAATAAGCTCTATTTAGTTCTTCCGGTACTAATCTTTACATTTGTCATATATGTGTTGTTGCAGAGCCACAGCTCTTTTATCCTACATTTCTACCAGTATGTGATTATTGGTATATTGCTTCTTGTATTTATGACAGCAATTGCTTCGTTGGGTATAACATACAAGAAACCGTGGAATTTAGTAGCAAGATTAGCGTATATTATACTTTGCATTGGATTTATTAGTTTAATTGCTTTATCGGCTTACTTTTCTTATTGGCGTGATAAATGTGGCATAGATTTATGTACTGAGCAGAATATTGTTAATCAAAAAAATAACCAACGAATATCTCAATAAGTATTTTGCAGAATGAGAATCTTATTCCATCGTATTATTTCTCTGACAATTTCCTTATAAATCGAACCCCTCAGGTTCACCAAAAGAATATTACAGATAAAAAATAGCGTCCTAGTTTAGAAATAAGTAATGGACGCTTTTTCTTATCTGTTAATAAGTTCGATTCTCTTTGCTATGCCATACACGAACAATAATAACTATCTTGTCGTTCTCTAAAAAATATCGCAAGATGTAAAAACTAGAGCCGAATGGAATGAATAATTCGCGCCTTTGAGTATCATCGACCATCGGGCGTCCAATACGGGGTGAGGTTTCAAGCAGTAGACTGCCTTGTAGTATAACTTTGGCCGCTCTACGCGCTGCATTTTCATCCTTTTCATATAAAAATTCATACAAGCGCTGAATATCTGCAAGTGCTCGCTCACGCCAAACTATTTTTGTTTTGGCCATGGATTTTTTTTGCCTTGAGTCAAGTCTTCGAGCCATCTAGTTACCTGTTCATTGTCAATGGCATTGCCGGTAAGTACATAGTTATCGTATTCAGCAATATCTTCGGCTTTTTCTAGCTCATATTTCTCTTCACGTTTTAGGTAGTCCTCGATAGCAGTACGCATGAGCCAATGGGGTGAGCGCTTACGCTTTTCAGCTAAAGTCCTTAAACGAACTTGAGTACTTTCATCTAATTTAATTCCTTGTGTAGTAGCCATGAAATCCTCCTGAATAAATAGTATTACTTATAGCAACTTATCGCAACCTTAAATAGAAAAATTCAATAGTATTTAAAATTGCGTTCCACCTAGTAATTTCTCCAATGATTTCCTAATCAATCGATCCCCTCAGTTTCATCAAAAGTAACTCTATAAAAAAGAAGGTTCTTTGATGCTCAATTGTTTATTAATTTCTCTTATAAGCATAAATCTAATATAATAAGAATTAATAAACAAAGGAACATTTATGAGTCGTCTTCCGGTAGTGGGCAAGGATTATGGTGACTGGGGAGATATTCTTAATAATTTCCTCGAACAAGCCCATAACCCTAACGGAACTCTTAAGCCAAATCAGTATTCTCTTAACTCCTTAAATGGCGTCAATATAAGCAATCCTGTTGGGTCACAAGTATTAACATATAACCCAACTAATTCTTCATGGCAGAATAGCTCTGTATTTATGGGTGGAACAAATTATAGCTTCATTGAACTAGAGCCAGTTAAAGCGGTTTTAATAGGTAATGCTATTGGTTATGGTCCGATGCCAGCGTATACATATACCTCAGCCATAGACTCAAACAATAATTCTATTGTTACGACCATAACAGCATCAACTAATGGTGATCTCTATGTGGATGCATATTACGTAAGTGTTGGAGATAGAATTGGTGTTTGGGATTCAAGCTTTTACGAAAATGATCCAAATAATAATGACCAACTAATCAGCATAGCTGGAATTTATACCGTAACTTCAGCCGGAGGAACAAATTCTCCATTTGTGCTCACAAGGTCAACAGACACAAATCCTTTGGCATTCTATACATTTCCAGTGCTTCAATCCGGCATGTACGGCATTTTAAGCTTCAACGGTGGCAACTTCATAGCAACAATTTATTTTAATAATGGGGGTTATTCAGACCAACGAGAATGGTATATGAGCCTTTCGAACGGTGGTTTAGTCCAAGGCTCTTCATCAGCTCCTGGAGACTTAGCTTCTTCAGAAGGAACTTTGACATTAGCAACTGGTACTGCTTCTCACGCTGAGGGTGCTTCCACTTTAGCTCCTGGAAATTTTTCTCACGCTGAGGGCGTTAATAGTGCGGCTAGGGGATATGCTTCTCACGCTGAGGGCCAGTCTTCAGCTAATAACAATTTAGCGCACTCCGAAGGTTATAGCGTAGCTGATGGAAACATATCTCACGCTGAAAACATATCTACTAGTTTAGGCGATTATTCTCACACCGAAGGTTACACAGTATCCACCACTTCGGCTATTTTTTCTCATACTGAAGGTATAGGAGCCGTCGCCTACGCTTTCGGACAGCACGCCCACGGAAGCAGTTATCTGCCTAACAATCCATTAATAATACCTAATGAGAAAACTGCTCACAATATGAGTCTTATTAGCCCAAATACAACTGTTTATCCTCACTGGGCACAGTACACAAGGTCTACAGCTGCAGCTCAAACATCGGACGCAACACCAACTATCCTTTCTAGTAATAACGAATATGGTGGCAACACCTCCGCATCACTACAGTTCCAGGATTTTAATATCACCGCGATTGTTAGGGTTAGGGTTGTTGCTTCTGTTTCTCAAGATGCTAGCGCAGTTTCTGCTTGGACTTTTGAAACTTTGATATCTGGAGATCATTCATCGTCATATCGCTGGGTAGGAACTCCTCCTGTGTCGACTCTGATTGCACAGGATAGTGCAGCGACTTCCTGGACGGCTGCACTCGAAATTGGATCAGACAATAAATCAATTGTTGTTAATGTTGGCGGTGAAGTAGGTCAAACTATTAACTGGCATGCAACTATTGAACTCGACGAAGTATACTAGAAAGTATGAATAGACTTGGTATTGGCATAATGGCTGTACCAGAACGCCACAGTATGGTTATGAACTTAATTTCTAAATTAGATTTAGATAAGTCAGTTATTGCGTGGGACGAGAACCATGATGGACATATCATTAACTGGTGGCGAGCTGCCGATATTGCTCTTTTAGGTAAACCAACTCATGCCTTAATTATGGAAGATGATGCTTTGCCATGCCTAGACTTTACTGAGACTGTTAAAAAGATTATAGATATTTATCCAGATCGTACAATTGGTTTTTTTACCCGCAATAAAGAAATTTTAGATAAACCCGCCGGAACTCTAATTAAAATTAATGATGTTCCAACCGACATTGCTGTTGTTTATCCAGTCAAAGAACTCGAAAATATTAGAATAGCCTATAATCTAAAAATAGATAGTTTCGATAGAAAAAAACGTAGATGGGGATATGGGGCAGATGAAATGAGAAAGGAACTTGATCCAGGAAAAGTAGTTTGGACAACCGTTCCAAGTCTTATTCAGCATGGTGGAGCAGAAAAAAGTTCGCTAAATCATCACTATCCTGGAAATTTGAGTAGGAATTTTATTGGAGAGAATATTAGTGGATTATCCATAGATTGGAACGTTAAGTCATGAAGTCAGATATAGTTGCGATTATTCCTACGCTTGGTGACCGGCCTGAGCTACAGCCTCTAGTTTCTCAGTTGTCTAGAGAAAAAATCGATTCGTTGATTATTTGTCGGCCGGAGATTAAGAACCTGCATATTATCTGGAATCAGGGAGCAAATACCGCAATCAGTTGGGGCGCTAAATATATAGCTATTATGAATGATGATATAAAAATTCCTGTAGGTAGTCTAAAATCTATGAAAGCTGCAATGGAAAAACAAGACTTTGCATGTATCGGAGTTGATCCACATGCTGGTTTCGGATTACCTACTAAGATTGAAATAAAAGAAGTCAAAGGCAATGTCGGAGTTCAGATGACAATGGTAACAACTTGGTTCTTTTTATTAAACGCAAAATATTGGCAAGATATAGATGAGGATTATTTATGGTGGTATGGAGTAGGAGATTTATTTGAAAAAGTTGTTAACCAGGGCGGTAGGCTTGGGCAGGCAACAGGACTTGGAATCATCCATGTTGGATCGGGAACGGCTAGAAATTATCTATGGACTGAAGATGCGAAACTTCAAGATGCTAAAACTTGGCAGGAGAAACATAAGTAATGCACGTTGAAGCTAGAAGATTCATTGAAGAAGCAGTTATTAAATATGGCCCATTTAGAGGAGATATTGTAGAGATTGGAAGTCAGAATGTTAACGGTGGAATAAGAAATCTATTTAAAAGTGCAAAAAGTTACTTAGGTATAGATATTGAAGAAGCTGAAGGGGTTGATCTTGTGATTGATGCAGTCAAGTGGCAGCCAAAACTGAAGTATGATCTTGTAATTAGTATGGAAACATTTGAGCACGCACCACTCTGGCCCCAAATACTGTCTGTAATGGCAAGTGCTTTAAAAGATAGGGGAATTATGCTAATTACCTGCGCCACCACTCCTAGGCAGCCTCATTCGGCTAACAAAGATAAAATGAGACCTGAAAGAGATGAATACTATGAAAATGTAGACAAGAATGATTTTTTTAGAATAGCTACTGCCATTGGGCTAGATTGTGAAGTTACAACTGACAATGTGCGCGGAGACCTATATGCAGTTTGTAGGCTGAAAAAATGAGCGAACTAAAAATTATTGGAGCAGGACTTTGGCGAACCGGAACTAGTTCCTTGCAGGTTGCTACTGAGCAATTAACTCACGAGAAATGCTATAAGATGTATGACCTTATGATGAGCTCAGCTAAAACTTCTCAGTGGCTAGATATTTTAGATGGTAAGCAGCCGGATTGGCATGAAATCTTTTCTGGTTATGGGTCGACTCTAGATTGGCCTTCACTAGCTTATTGGGAGGAAATCTATGGGGTATTCCCAGGTGCGTATATTCTCCTTTCTCACCGTGATCCAGAATCTTGGTGGAATAGCATAAGCAATACCGTGCTCCTTAGTTCACCAACTGAAAAATCAATCAGAAGACCTTGGGATGAGTTGGTGGTTCAACTATTTAAAGAGCATTTCGTAGGCCGTCATCCTAAAAAAGAAGAAGCTATTAAATTTTATCTTGATCACAATGACTATGTTAGAAAAACGGTTGAACCATCGAGATTAATTGATTGGAATATTGATGATGGCTGGGCACCTATTTGTAAAGCCCTTGGTTTAGATATTCCGAGCAATAAATTTCCCCATATTGGCCGAACTTATGATTACAGAAGAATGAATCGTCTTCCGCCGATCTAATCTTCTTTTTTTGATTTTTTCTTTTTTCCAAGTATAGCGAACATAATCAACAATATGCCGATTAGTAAGATGACGGATGAAGCGAAGAATACAATAGGTTTCCCAATATATGGCTGATTGGGTGATGTGCCTGGATGGGTTGTTGTCTGACTGTTAGATGATGAGCCAGAGTTATATACGTTATTGTTCGATGTATTTGGGGTTGTCGAGTTTGATGATGCCGGACCTGGAGTTTGACCGGGCGATGGACTAGCGCAGCTATTCCCGTATGTTCCAGCTCCATAATCTCCGCAACTATATGATGAAGAATATGCAAATGATTGGCTGGTCAGTAAAAATATTGGGCTGGCAACTATCGACAGTACTATAATTAAATTCTTGAAATGTAATTTAAGTCGTCTTTTTAGCATAAACACCTTTTCTTTCTAGATTATATCACTTTAATAGTACGAATAAGTTTAAAATGATTTGACGATGATTACAGATAGGCCTATTATTAAGCATAATAACTGTTTGAGGAGTTTATGAAGAAAATTGCTGATACTTTACTAGATCAAAAAATGAATCGTCGTGAATTCATGCTCTACCTTGGAGGAGCTTTTCTGGCCCTTATTGGAATCAGTGGTATGATTGATGCTCTATTAAAGCACCCTAAGTCAAATGAGTCAGCTGAACCAGGCTATGGCGCTACTTTTTACGGCAAACAATAAGCCTATTTTATTTTGAGAATTTTTTTAAGTCTTGGGCTGTTGATAATAACTGGCTTGCCATTTAGTCTACCAATAAATCTATCATGATATTTTTTAGTGATATTTATAGATATCCTGAGTGTTATGAGCCAGATTGCTACAGTCCATACCAGCATAATTAGAAGAGCTATAAGCGATTCAGGAAATTTACGGTAATTCATAGTATGAACTATTATTTCTGCCGGTATAGCAGCAATTAAAAGTGAAATTGTTGCAGAAGAATAGGCCAGGGTTAGGAATACCGAATATTCATAAATCTGCAGTCTATTGTGCCGAATTTTTAAAATAGATTTTGGCTTATATACCCAAAGAGTAGAAACAATATTACCAAGTCCAAGACATATAACGACTGCACTTAGACCTATAACAATTGATTGCACAAATTCCGACCAGTCATGCAATAGATCGCAGGCAACAATAATCAGAACTATATCTATCGGGAACGCTAAAATTAAAAGTGATAAATTTTTTATTAAAAATAATTGCTTTATAGATTTTTTTGTTTTTAGATAGGCTATAACATTATTGGAATCTGAACCAAGTTGGGATGCATTGTAAGTGGCAAGAGTCCAGATGAAAATATTGGCCGCAATATAAGGTAATCCTCTGTGTAAATTATTTATTAATATTCCAGCGAAAATAAAGGCTAATGTTCCAATTGCAGCAATAGCAAGATTCAAAGGCAGTCTGAAAGGCTTGGAAAGGCTTTGGGACAATTCCTCCTTCAATAATTCACCATCCAATTTATACATAAATACCAGTATAGTCTAAAAACATTCTGTTAAGAAGTTACTGATGCTTTTGTATATTCAAGACCCATTTCTATAACCCTTAACCCAATCGCAATATCACTAGGCCAGTATCCATTATTGCTTGGGTCTTCTTTTTTAATAACCGCAATATCATCTTTTATACTTAGGGCTATTTGACCTAATTTGCTTATGCCGATATAGCTAAGAAAATATTTATTGTGATCTGTTTCGTAGTACCGTCTTCTATCCATTTGAAAAATTTTACATCTATCTTGCACAATGTTCAATATTTTTTAGTTTTGCTATTTTAAGCACAACATCTATATTGGTGATATGCAGATATTAGCTATTATAGTATTTTTCATATCAATTTCAGCCCTTCTTGTTTGGTTTTTTATTAAGAACGATTGTGGAGATAAAGAGCCAATATCTGTACTGTGGAAGGCTGGTATCATTGGTTTTCTGGGCTTTATTGGAGCTGGATTAATTGAATCTTGGATAATACCAGAGAGTCACCTAAGCCCTAAAACCAGCTCAATTGGCATCTCATTTTTTACCTATATTTTAGTGGGAGTAATTGAGGAATCATTGAAGTTTATTCCACTCGCTCTATACATTTATAAGAAAAAATATTTCAATGAACATACTGATGGCATTATATATTTTGC
>CAIUOC010000056.1 GCA_903900685.1 uncultured Candidatus Saccharibacteria bacterium
ACAACCACTCGCAATACAGGCATAATAACCATTGCCGGCATAATAAACTACATCACCTTTACTGTAGTTAGTGGAGCTTGAATAGGATGTATAATTCCCGGTTTTATTTAAATTTTGGTAATAACCTGGATAGGCATTAGAGCAAAGTACACCGAGAAATAAAGAAGTACAAATGCTTGGACTGTTTTTACCTGAGACCCAACCAGTAACTGGAGTAGAGTCAGTAAAACTACCCAAACTACCATCACTACTTATACTCGCCATCTGAATATCATCAGCAGTCCATGATTCATTAGAGGAGCAGTCAATAAATTCAAAGCATGATATTCCACCAATAACATAAAGTTTATTATTGTAAGCCAGAACCGTAGCATTATATTTACCCAGATTCATAGGAAATGAATTCTGAAAACTCAATCCTCCATTGCTCAAAATATTATATACATTGACTTGATCACAAATAATTGAAGCTACTGAAGCTGAAGCTGAGTCAGTCGAGCTGGGCACATTAGAAGTCAGATAGCTTGAACTAAGACATTGAGAAGACATATTCCCCAGGCTGGTAGTTGCTAATCCACCAATAATGTATAGCTTACCGTTGTATATAGTACTAGTCGATCCAGTTATTGAATTACTTGTTGCATAATTCATATTTGAATCGCAATAAGGGCTACTAGCAGAACCAGTGCATGATATTAGGCCCCCTGAGCCACCATTATTTATTTTTATCTTCTGATAAGTGTTAGTTATTGCACCACACCCAATTGCGCTTGCAGTTGCATTAGCACTACATCCTGCTATCGTCAAAACATAGCCATTGACTATAACGGCACCAAACCCCCATAATCCACTAGATAGATTATTAGTTTGAGTAAGCGTGGTGCTTGAGCTGAAATTACTCAAAGGAGTGTAGTATATAGAATTAGATATAGCTCCACAGCCCGCATATGTAGCAACATTTGATATTGCAGTACAACCACCGATAACATAAAGATAACCGTTGTTAACGACAGCAGAAGCGCCAAATAAACCTGTCGGAAGTGCAACAGTATTATCCGTAAAAGTTCCAATTGTACTATTTGACGTAAACGAAGCATATTGTACATCTTTTAATATTCCAGCATTACTAGTTCCGCATTCATTCGAATTACCAGTAGTGCTACTGCCAACACAACCACCGATAACATATAGTTTATTGTTGTAGACGACTGAAGTAGCCATAAAAACTGCCTTACTCAGCTTATTTGTTTGACTAGTGTATGCTTTTCCAACACTACCTCCACCATCTGGCAAAGCGACTGATTGTATCAAATCAGTTGTTCCGCTTTGTGAACTAGAAGTAGCACATAGTTCACTGGCAACTATAGGAGTGTCTACCTTACAACCACCAATAACATAAAGATAACCGTTGTAAATAACGGATGTTGCACCCCAAACCGAAGTAAGCGTGGAATAGATATCTGCAGTATAGCCCATTGGTGCACCCGTTGAATTATTCAATGAAACTTGAAAATCATGGTTAAAGCCTCCACTACAACTTTTTGTTGTGGCAGTTGCATTACAGCCAGATATTACATATATTGATCCATCCCAAGCTACTGCAGATGCTCCAAAAGTCTGAGAAGTAGTTATACCTCCAACTATTGACCACGTTCCGAGTGTCCCATCCGTGGTAATTGGAGCATAATATATGGTTTGATTGAATCCTCCATTACACCATTTAGTTGAATTCGTTATACTTGTGCAACCCGCTAAGACATAAATAAAGCTGTTGTAGACAACTACAGAAGGCTGAAACAAATTTGGAAGGGGGGTCGCAACCGGAGAATCACTTGGGCCAGTAGCTCCAGGATTGCTAATTTTCGAGTACCAAGTTCCATTACAATAGTTACTAGTTGCAGTACAGTCATCGACCGCCAATGCTGCGGCTTGGCCTCCGATTGCATAGATGTAGCCATTATAGACAGCAGTGCCAAGACCAGATCTGGCGGGCATGGTTCCAGAAGTGGTGGTAGCGAATGTAGCTGTCGGAGTCCACGAGCCTAGAGTACCGTTGGCGTTTATTTGAGCGTACCAAGTGTCATTACAAACAGTCCAAAACAATACATTATTGGAACAATTCGTACCATGAGTAGTCTGACCTATGTTACTGCTAAAACCTCCGAGGGCATAGATGTATCCATTATAGACGGCGGTCCCAAAGCTGGCTCTTGGCCCCATTCCCGCAGGAAAGGTAGCAGTAGCAATTGGAGTCCACGAGCCTAGAGTACCGTTGGCGTTTATTTGAGCGTACCAAGTGTCATTACAAACACTAGTATTAATACTGGGACATCCAGCGCTAAAACCTCCGAGTACATAGATGTATCCATTATAGACGGCGGTCCCAAAATTGGATCTAGCGGGCATGGTTCCAGAAGTGGTGGTAGCGAATGTAGTTGTCGGAGTCCACGAGCCTAGAGTACCGTTGGCGTTTATTTGAGCGTACCAAGTTCCATTACAATAGTTACTAGTTGCAGTACAGTCCCCAGTTGATGTTCCAGCTGCGCCTCCGAGTACATAGATGTATCCATTATAGACGGCGGTCCCAAAATTGGATCTAGCGGGCATGGTTCCAGAAGTGGTGGTAGCGAATGTAGTTGTCGGAGTCCACGAGCCTATACTACCTCCAGTTAAAGAGTTTGTAGTTATACTACTCCCAGTAATATTAGCATTTGACTCGTTATTACCACTAGTTAGTGCTGAGCTCACAACTACAGTTGGGTCAATAGATATAGGATAGGTTAACTTAGAAAGTCCTGATGCTTTAATTGTTAGGTTGTTACCATTTAGTGCAAACTGAGCTTTTGTTTTAGCTCTTTCTTTTTCTTTGTCTGAGTTTTGACTCGAAGCAACTGTTGGTGGCATGAGAACAAACTGGAGAGTATCTTTAGCGCTACTAGTTCTAGCTTTTTTTAGCAAAGCCTGATCACTAGAGCTACTAGCGCTAACGTTACCTAGTAGCATTGGACTAGCGGAATATATGCCTATAGCGCCACTTGGCATAAGCTTTGCACTCAAGGTATCTGGAAGATTAAGCTTGAAATCTAGGCTAGTTTTATCACCTAGGTTTTTATTTAGAATAATGTCTTCTTTTACTCCGTTATCTTTAATTGAGTAAACAGCTTGTTGGCCTTTGCTCATAGGGTAGATAAATTCACCATTCTTGTATTTACCGCTAGCAGTCTTAAACGAGGGAGTAATTGAAAAAGATAGATTATTAGTATTATCGTAAAAAGTCATTTCACTGCGTGAAATATCGACTGGAGCTTTATATGAATAGGTCGCCTGAGAGGTGGAACCAACTTGTATAGTATTAGCTTTAGCTTTTTGCCCTATAGCTTTTTTATTTAAATAATAGCTTTTATCCGCCTTTGAATAACTAACAAACTTACTAGCAAGAGATATGTCAGGAGTACCAATAATCTTTTGGGCACTACTAGATATATTGTAGTTAGGCCTAGTTATATATTTATAGCCTCCTACAATTACCGCAACTAATATAACTGCTTCAAAACCAAGCTTAATAAACCGAGCATGGGCTTTAAATTTATGAGATTTTAGCAGTCTTCTAATCTTTTTATATATATGGCTAATAAGTTTAAGTACAAATTTGATGATTGGACCAAGGGTTCTTCTGTAAATTGGATATACATATGGACGGATATACTGCCTATAAGACTTAGGCACTTTAGCGAAGATAGGTGAGGAATAGTGACTGATGTGTTTTGAGGTGTGTTTTAAAGACTTATGTATTTTTTTTAGAGACTTAAAGAGATAAAACTTAACAATCTGCCAGATTTTAAATACCCTCACTCGCATAAGCATAATTATAGGCTAAATGAGACTAAATTTAAAGTGTATAATTAGGATTTCAAAAACTGATTTAAAGCGTCCTTAAGACTAGATACTGATTCAATCATACCATCTTTAATACTCGTCTGTTTGGCACAGATGATTGAATCAAAACCAAGCTTCTTCGTCTCAGCTAGGCGTTTGTCTAGATACGGGACTGATCTTATTTCTCCACTAAGCCCAACTTCCCCAACGACAACTGAATTATTTTTTAACTTTAAACCACGAGATGCTGAGCCGATAGCCATACAGATTGCAAGGTCAGCTGCCGGCTCAGAGATCTTGAGACCACCTACAATATTTATGTAAATATCTTGATCGGCAAGGTTAAGCTTAGTCCGTTTTTCTAGAACTGCTACAAGTAGATTAAGTCTATTCAGATCAAAGCCACTGGCAGCTCTTTTAGGGTAGCCGTAGCTAGACTTATTAACCAGAGCCTGGATTTCTACCAGTATTGGCCTTGTGCCTTCTAAAGCAGCAAAGACAATCGAACCATCGGAATTTTTACGCTCAGCAAGCAGTGCGGCTGAAGGATTATCTACAGATACGAGTCCAACTTCTTTCATTTCAAATATACCTATTTCTGTGGTTGATCCGAAACGGTTCTTAGTGGTACGGAGGATTTTAAAACTACCGTATCGTTCACCTTCAAGTTGCATGACGACATCCACTAAATGCTCTAAGACTTTCGGACCAGCAATGTTACCTTCCTTGGTAACATGACCGACAAGAATCAGAGCAGTTGAAGTTCGCTTAGCTGCGCTTGTTAGTAGCTGAGTACAGCCAGTAATTTGAGACACGCTTCCCCCGGAAGATGAAAGACTCTCAGTAGCTATTGTTTGAATCGAATCAACAATTACGATATCAAAGTCGGATTCAACAATTGTAGCCGCAATATCATCAGCCGAATTTGAAGTTGCTAGACGAAGCTTAGTTTGATTAACTCCTAGGCGTTTGGCGCGAAGGCCTATTTGATGTGAAGATTCCTCTCCACTTACATATAGGACCTTATTATTTTCGGCCAGACTATAAGCGTATTGAAGAAGCAACGTACTTTTGCCGACTCCAGGTTGACCAGCAATTAAATTAACACTGCCCGACACCAGACCGCCTCCAAGTACTTCATCAATTTCTGGTATTGTACTTTTTAGTCTGGCGACATCTTTAGCTATTAGCTTATCGACAACATCAGATTCTAGCTTCTTGCCACTTCTATATGCGCTATTGATGTTATCTATTTGGATTACTTCTTCAATGGTATTCCACTCATTGCATTGAATACACTTACCACTCCATGATGAAGAGACTGAACCACACTGACGACAGACAAATTTTTGAGCTTGTTTCTTGGCCATACCTTAATATATCATTTTGTCGGCAGTGTCGATAAATTACTATTTAACTCACTAGATAAATTATTAAATACCGTTGATGTTGAATTAACTTGTGATACCAAGTCATTATACTGAGTAATTAAATCTTTAGTAGTTTGAATTAGATTATTATATTCATCAATTTGCTGATTATATATAGATACATCTTGATTGTATTGACTAAAATTGTGTTCACTTAGTAAAACATCCATGCCTGATTTAAAATTATTTATGTCCGTAAATTTAGATGAAATTGAATTTAGATCATTATTTATAATCGATTTTAATGATTGTAATTGTAAATTATCTTCTTTAATTTGATTTTGGTAATTTGTGAAAATTTGTTTGTAGCCAGTCGAGAAACCAACTACAGTTTCGCGGTTTATAAATAGAGCCTTGTAATAATTTTCTAGATCAGTTGGTAAATTTGGACATTCAGTACCAAATGTTGAATGCATTTCATCAGCCACAGCAAAAGGCTCAGTTTTCTGGTAAATAGCAATTTCATTCTTAATTTTTGGATCTTTTAAATCATTGGCAAAAAAAGCATTTAGCTCATTAGTAAGAATAGTTTTTTTATTACTATCAAGACGAGACCAAGCTGCATGCAACATTTCATGCGCCGCAGTTACCTGTCCGACGCCGTTTAGTGTAGGATCGCTGACAATATACAAATAAATACCATTCATAATCGGATGATAACAACCTAGAATTTCACTCGATGTTGGATCGCTGTTGGGACACTTATTTCTAAATTCAGCACCACTAATTAGAACTGGCTGATTTATATAAAAAAGCTTTTTCGCATATGGAGTAAAGGTATCCTGGGTTGCAAGACTGGAAATACTTGATGGTGGATTGTAGTTAGATAATTTATACCAGTCTGAAATATTCCGCCTCTGTGAGACTAAAAGAATAGCCAGACTTAAGAAAATAAATAAGGCTATTGAT
>CAIUOC010000057.1 GCA_903900685.1 uncultured Candidatus Saccharibacteria bacterium
GATTCTCCGGAGTGACTGGAGTTCAGACGTGTGCTCTTCGATCTCACTTGGCTCATTGTATAAATCAAAGAATACTTTTGGATTATTTTTATATGTCTTCGCCATATATTGCCAGAAATTAACAGCACTCTGTGTTGGAAAAGCAGGTCCATTCATCGGCGCTTCCTATCGCACCATCGGTTGGACACTGAAACCAACCTTGAAAACCTAATATGTATTTATGAATAATAGAATTGGTGCTAACTGCAGGTGGAGTATTCAAGCCAAAGATGACACTAGAGCCGCCTCTTGATGTGTTATCTGAAATTATAGACGTTGCTCCTGTTAACGAACCATTACTTGCCAGTGTACTTGAGTAAGGACTTTGTGCATGCGTTGAGGTTAGTAATCTTACTCCGATCAACGTTATAAGTATGATTACAAGAATTCCGGTTAAATTACTTTTTTTATCTTCTTAAGAAATTTAGCATTTAATTTAACCAAAGTTATTATTTCCTTATGTGCGAGATTAACTTACTTCAACTAAAGTTATGTTTTTTGTGTTTTTATTCATGCTTTTCATTATATACTCCATCTTAATAAGGATATAGAAGAAAAGATTTAAAAACAGATCAATTACTTACCAAAAAACCATGTTAATTTTTAATATGCGCTTTAGACTTTATTTAATGTAAGAAAAGTTACGGAGCTATTATTTTTTAAAAAACTCACGGGCTAAACTAGCGAATATAAGGCTAATTAACCAACCACAGCTGAATATAAGCACATTGTGAAATCTATTAGTGCTAATAGTCTGCCAAGCAATAAGTATAACTACAGACCAGATCACAAAAACTCCAGCAACATATATCCACCAAGAGTATTTTTTATTCATAGATCTTCGAGGGGAATGCCCGTTTTTTCAGAGACTTTTCGTGCCCAGGCTAGTAGTTTTTCAAATTGATTGTCTCTTGCAGCAAGTTCTGTTTCATATTTATCAATCCTCGATATAAAGGTATCGAGAGTATTTACAAGAAGATCATATTTATCGTCAAGCTTGTCTAGTCTATCGTTGACTTTTTGAAATTCAGAATTCACATTAACGATGAAAGATTGCAAAACCCCTATAATCTCATCAGTTTGCTTATTCAATGAATCGTTTAATTGTTTCTTAGTTACGTATTCACTCATATTCTTATTCTAACATCTCTTGTATCTATAATAAATTAATGAAAGTTTTTGAGTAGGTGCTCTCCCCCTGCCATAGAATTCATTGTTTTTATTTATACTCTCGATTGAGATGACCTACAAAATTTTCAGTATTAAGGACTTCAATGCTTACATTTGGATAAAGTTCTTTAAAGGTTTTAGGAATGTTAATATTTTTATTGGAAGATAATTTGAACTCATAGGCTTTAATCTCACCAGATGACTCTTCTATTAAATCAATTTCTTGTTTGCTTCTATTTCTATAGTAATATTGTTTTGTGTATATCATATTCTTTTGTTGAGCTTTTTGTCTTTCATTAATGCAAAAGTTTTCCCATAAGGATCCTTTATCATCTCTTAGTTTTAATGGATTGAAATTATCAATCAGACCATTCCTAATGCCTAGGTCATAAAAATATATTTTTCGTAACTTTCCAATTACAGATCTTTCATTTTTTCTATATTGTCTAAGCCTATAAATTATTCTTGCCTTCTCAAGTAAATCAACATACCTCATAGCAGTATCTCGTGATATTTGAAGCGTAGTTGCTAATTCGTTATATGATACCTCCTTGCCAATTTGATACGCAAGTAGTTGAAGCAAATTGAACATAACAGTATCATCAAAAACTGTTTGAAGTGCAAATGCATCTCTATAAATATAGTTAGTTGAAAGTGATCTAAGAGTGTCTTTAGCTTTTGCGGTTGATAAGTTCCAGATTCCAGGATATGAACCATAAATTAGAGCCTTATTCATTGCATCTATTTTATCTTTGTTAGTGCTAGCAATTTCAGAGAGGCTAAGTGGGTACAATGTAAATTCTTTCGATCTACCGGTTAATGGTTCCTTAGTTTTATTAGCTAAATCCAAACTAGAGCTACCTGTTAAAAGTAATTTAATATTTGGTAACGTATCATGAATTATCTTAGCCGTAAGTCCTATATCTTCAACCCTTTGAGCTTCATCTATTACAACCAGATTGGCATCACCGAAATAATCTAAAAGCTCAGTCGAACTCTTATTCTGAACCTTTAATCTTTGGCTAATTTCATCAGAGTTAATATAGAGTGGTTTATTATATGACTCCATTATTACTTTTGAAAGAGTTGTTTTCCCTACCTGTCTGGCACCATATACTATTACAACCAAACCATCTTGAAGACTACCTGAGATCTGTTTTTCTAAATATCTTGTATACATGTATGTATTTTACTATATGTATTATCGTGGGTCAACCCTCAATAATACATGTTCTTTGATTGAAGCTTATGTTTCAATTAGGTTCATAACCAACGCTTGTAATTTTTAATATTTAAGTAAATTGTTCGTATTCAAGCCTATATTCGTATCATTAAAAGTTTTGAATAGGTACTCTATCCAGCCAAGCATAACCTAGTTGTAACTTTATAAAGTTTGTGATACACTTATTAAGTTATGAAATATTTAGAATATTTAAATTCAATACTTAATGCCAGTAAATGGAGCCAGGAAAGACTTGCAAAAGAACTTGA
>CAIUOC010000058.1 GCA_903900685.1 uncultured Candidatus Saccharibacteria bacterium
GACTTGAGAATACTTCTGGACCGCTCGGCTGTGGTATCTCACAGGCCGCAGGTATGAGTCTAGCTATGAGAATGGATAAAATCACACAACGCTATATTTATGTTGTCCTAGGAGACGGAGAGCAGGATGAGGGTAATATTTGGGAAGCTGCTATGCTCTGTGGAAAATATAAACTTAGCAATATTATCGCTATTACTGATCGCAATAATATTCAAATAGATGGAACAACAGAATCTGTTATGCCGTTAGAGAATTTAAGCGATAAGTGGGAGTCATTTGGTTGGCATGTAATTGAGATTAACGGAAATGATATTGAAGCAGTTATAGATGCCTGTGCTATGGGACGAGCAGTTAATAATAAACCAGTAATGATAATAGCTCATACAATTCCAGGAATGGGTGTTGATTTTATGGAGAATGACTATACCTGGCATGGTAAGCCACCAAACCACGAAGAAGAGCTGATTGCTTTAAAAGAACTAAGAACCTTGGGTGGAAAGATAAAGAGTGAAGCTCATGACTGATTACAAACTGCTACCACTAACTCCTGTTACTATTTCTGAGCCAATTAGAAAAGGTTTTGGTCGTGGTCTTTTGGCTGCCGGTAAGCTTGATAATAATGTCGTAGCTGCCTGTGCTGATTTAACTGATTCAACTCAGATTAGTCTATTCAAAGCAGAATTTCCTGAACGTTTTGTTGAAATAGGAGTTGCAGAGCAGAATCTTGTAACGGTTGGTAGTGGACTGGCGGCTATGGGTAAGATTCCATTTGTTAGTAGTTACGCTGCCTTTAGTCCAGGGAGAAACTGGGAACAAATAAGAACTACAATTTGTTTAAATAATGTGCCAGTCAAAATTATTGGTTCACATGCAGGTGTTAGTGTCGGTCCAGATGGCGCTACGCATCAGATGCTTGAGGACATTGCTCTTATGAGAGTACTGCCTAATATGGTTGTTATAGCTCCTGGAGATTCAGTTGAGGCAGAGAAGGCAACTCTAGCGATGGCTAAAGATAAACGTCCAAATTACATGAGACTCGCCCGAGAAGCAACTCCTGTGTTTACTTCTCCCGATACCCCTTTTGAGATTGGCAAAGCTTATGTCTATCACGAAGGTGTAGACGTTACTATTATTACTACTGGTACTATGACCTACCAAGCTCTAATAGCCGCTGAAGAACTGAAGAAACACAACATATCTGCTGAAGTTATTCATATGCCAACAATAAAACCTTTTGATGGTGAGACAGTCCTAAAAAGCGTCAAAAAGACTGGAGCTGTAGTTACTGCCGAAGAAGGGCAGATTATTGGTGGACTTGGTGGAGCAGTCGCTGAATTCCTGGGTGAAAATCATCCAGTTCCGATTATCAGAATTGGCATGAAAGATAGATTTGGAGAATCCGGTGAAATGAAAGAGCTACTTGAACACTTTGGCTTAGATTCAAAACAAATAGTATTATCTGCGATATTAATAAATGATAAAAAGAAATAGGAGAAAACATGCCTTTAAGTCTAAGACAGATAAGATTAAATACTAAGAATGCTAGAGATACTTATGAGCGAGCTAAACATCAACATTTTGCTCTAGGTGCCTTTAATATCGATGATCAGGTTACTCTAAAGGCTGTATGTATTGCTGCTCAAAAAAAACAAGCCCCAGTTCTGGTTGAGGTTAGCCAAGGGGAAGTAGATGCACTTGGTTTGGATAATGTCAGAGATATGGTGGATAATTATAAACAAATCTATGGAGTTGAAATGTATATCAACTTAGATCATTCACCTTCAGTCGAAGCATGTAAGGCTGGAATTGAAGCAGGTTTCGAGTTTATCCATATAGATATTTCACAAGCTAATCATGATGCAACAGAGGAAGAAATTATTAATGCAACTAAAGAGATAGTTGAATATGCTAAATTTACTGGTGCTTTAGTTGAGTCTGAGCCTCATTATTTTGGAGGCAGTTCAAACTTGCATACAGAGAAAATAGACTATGATGAGATTAAAAAAACATTTAGTACACCTGAAGGATCAGCACATTTTGTATCTATGACCGGTATTGATACTTTTGCCGTAGCAATTGGTAATTTACATGGTAAATATCCAGTCCCCAAAAAACTCGATTTAGATTTATTGCAAGAAATACGAAATTCAATACCATGTCATATATCCTTACACGGAGGAAGTGGTACACCAGGACATTATTTTAAATCTGCAGTTGAAATCGGTGCTACAAAAGTTAATATTAATTCGGATATGAGAGTGGCTTATAGGACTACCCTAGAAGAGCAACTTAAGGCTAATCCTAATGAATATGCGGTCGTAAAATTAATGGATAAAGTCATCGATTCAGTCGCCGAAGTTGTTGGCTCAAAAATAGATATGTTCAATTCTGCTGGTAAAGCTAGAATCTAACTTGCATTGTCTATAGTGCTTATGTAAAAATAGATTCAATGAAACAAATCGATGTAATTAGTGTGGGAGATATTGTAACGGATGCTTTTGTTCGACTTTTTGACGATAAAGCAGTGACATACAAAAACGACGAAGGTATGTGGTTAGCCATGCAATATGGGACTAAAATACCTTTCCAAGAAGCATACATAGTTGAAGCTGTAGGAAATTCTGCTAATGCTGCTGTTGCCTGTGCGAGACTTGGACTTAAAACTGGATTGGTTGCTAATGTTGGTGGTGACCAGCATGGAAGAGATATGATAGCAGCTTTAGAGAAGAATAAAGTTCTTACAGATTTTGTTAGGATAAATTCAACAAAGAAAAGCAATTACCATTATGTTCTATGGTATAAAGAAGAACGCACAATTCTTATTAAACATGAAGAATACAATTATCATTGGCCACATTTTCGACCAGATGAAACTCCAAAATGGATATATATCAGTTCAATTAGCAAGAATGCAATTGATTTTCATGATCAGATATCGGATTGGTTAGATAAACATCCAGATGTTAAGGTGGCTTTTCAACCAGGCACGTTTCAGATGGAAGCCGGAGTTGACAGATTAAAAAGAATTTATGCTCGCACTGAAGTATTAGTTCTTAACCGCGAAGAAGCAGTACTAGTATCTGGTGGCGATTATGATAATATTCATCAGCTTCTAGACAAATTACATGCTATTGGTCCTAAGATTGTAGTCATTACCGATGGTCCATCTGGCGCCTATGCCAGTGATGGAACTTCAAGGTTAAAAATGCCCATTTATCCAGATATTGCTCCACCGTTCGAGCGAACTGGTGCAGGTGATGCTTTTGCTTCAACGTTTGTTTGCGCAATAATAAAAGGTAATAATCTAGAATCTGCCTTACAGTGGGCACCAATCAATTCTATGAATGTTGTTCAGAAAATTGGAGCACAAGAGGGTCTTTTGAATGAGCACCATATCGATGAGTTTCTAAAGAAAGCACCTGAATGGTACAAAGCCACTACTTTTTGATAAAAAGCCTTCTACAAAAAACCTGCTTATGTTAATCTGGATATAGATATGTCAAGGACGTTAGCTGAATATTTAGGGGTAAGCAATTCAAGTTTTCTATATAACATTAGATTACTTGAAAAAGCATCTTCTAATCCTAGTGTAGATATTAAGTTGGCTCTTGAAATTGATAGTAATTCAAAATATATGACAGCTAGATTAGGACTTGATCCTTCCGATACAACCTGCGAAGAGGTGTATGAGGAATTAAAACAGAGGTTTTTAAGAGATAATGATAATATTCTAAAAAAAATTAATGAAGTTAATGATAATAGTACTTTGAGTTCGATCATAACTTTGAATTTAAAAGATATTGCTTTTAACAATGATTGCTTCGCATTAAAGCACAGTGTAGTAAAAAAACAACTCAAAGTCGTACCACCCAAAACCTTATTAAAGAAACTAGGCTATAGATCGATAGATTCTTTACTTAAAAGAGAAGCATCGGCCGTAATTCTTGCTAGCGCCTTACTAGTAGAGTCAGATTTATGGCAACAACAATACTATGATTTATATAAAAAATTAACACCTAGCGATTTTGAGACTAGAAAAATCGAAATATTTGAACCTAGAACTACCAGAAATTGGCAGGCTCTATCAAAGGAACTATTAAAGAAAACTAATTCAACGGTATTGTCTTCTATGGAGCTAGGAGGCTTAGTAGTACTTCCATTACCAGCAGAAGTTAAGGGATTAATTGCTGCAACAGTTATTTTTGCCCTAGAACAGATCAATCAAATAAGAATATACAGTGTTTTTTGTAAGCTGCAACAGGTTACAGATTCATTTGGTCAAATTATAGCTGACACTAGTCAAGGTAAGATTGAAAGTTTAGCTTTAATTGCTGAACAAGATGTACCATGGCACATTATTCAAAAATTCTATGATCGATATATCGAAAAGTTTCCAATTGAGATTTTTGAACCTCATGTTCAAGGCGAAAACATTCAATTAATTGATATCGAAGAAATAATGTCAATGATTAATCCATCTTTTAATTTTTGGAATGGTGGCAATAATTGTGCAATCAAAGAAAAACTTAATGTTGTTTCTTTTAATTTGAAGGACGTTGCAATAAATGCCATAAATAACAGACCATATAAAGAAAGATCGATTAGTTATTTTAGAGAATCATTATGGGCAGAAATGATGCTTAGATATATTAGCCATTCAAGTCTCGAAGAAACTATGGTTTCTCAAATTGACAGTAAATTAATTGGAGGACAGGTTGATGATGGGTTTAGATTAGATCCAGCATTTTCGGCTATAATATGACAAACTCTAAACAAAAATTACATTATTCAATCTGCGTATCAGGTGCTGCTGCAGGTCTAACTGTTAAGAAATCTCACGAAGCAGCATTCGAACTCGGCAAAGCGATTGCAAAGACTGGTCATATACTAACTACGGGCGCTACTGTAGGACTACCCTATTATGCTGCAACTGCTGCAAGGCAGGCGGGAGGCGTAAGTATTGGTTTCTCTCCAGCTGCAAGCTTAATGGAACACGTACGCAAGTATAAGCTACCATATGATTGCTATGACTTTGTCAATTTTACTGGGTTACACTATGTTGGACGTGACTTATATTTAGTTCAGTCTTCAGACGCTATTATAACTATCGGTGGAAGATTCGGTAGTTTACATGAGTTTACTTCTGCTCTTGAAGCAGGAAAACCATGTGGAGTTTTGATTGGTAGTGGTGGAACAGCTGATGTAATTCAATCGCTTATGAATTTGCTTGAGCCACCACACAAAAATTTAGTTGTTTATGATGATGACCCAGATCGATTAGTTGCTAAAATGATAAATATTCTTGATGAAAAATACTCTGATCTGCAAAAAGATATAGATAAACATAATGAGCATTGGTTTTTAGAGACATTTCCTATTCCTCACAGGTCAGGTTAAAAGCACTGTTGTTATTTATTAATTTTACTATATAGTTATATTGATTATTAAAACATAAGTACAAACATGGAAAATAACAACATAAATCCCACCTCCAATCAAAATAATATCACTCCTCAACCTACGTCTCAAAACTCAGCCCCAGTAATGGGAGGCATAATCACTCCTCAACCTACGTCTCAAAACCCAGCCCCAGTAATGGGAGGCATAATCACTCCTCAACCTACGTCTCAAA
>CAIUOC010000059.1 GCA_903900685.1 uncultured Candidatus Saccharibacteria bacterium
ACTCTCAGTATTGTATGGTTTGGGTTTGCGGGAATTGCACTGTCATCTAAAGTCTTCGATGACAGCTTTAGGCCTAAGATTAAATAATTATTAAACTAGACTAATTGTAGGTACTGATTTAGAAAATAGAACTCAAAGACGGTTAAAGATTTTAATCATTCTGTCATATAGCGCATTAATGGCGAAACCAACATAATAGCCAATGGCCCTAATCATGAGCTATACTACTACTTCAACGCCCTTGGTTCACCAAACTGGGGAAGATTAACAGTAGCAGGACCTTATTCTACATTCTAGAAAAACTAAACCTTAAAAGTGTTGAGATGCATTCAGTTATTTGAAGTATCCTATGGAAAGTACAAAGAATCATTAATTACTATAGGATCATATACTTAGCTACTAATTAATCTACAAAGACTATAAGCGTGTTTTTTATAAGATGCCTCTGAATCGATATCAACATAAGTAATAATATGTTTGCATGAACCATTACTAAAACCTCTAAGTTTTAAAGCCTTTATTTGTTCTGATCTATCTAGATTAGTCTCTATTGCAAAGAATTTAGTATGTAAATTCTTTTGTTCGACAATACTATTATCTATTGCTGATTTATTTTTGACCGTTAAATACCCAGGAAGCGTTAAATTGCTTTCAATCCTAATGACCCTATCATGACTTGGTAGATATGGTATCAAAAAACTCATTGGCCAATCTTTAGCCATTAAAATGGTACCATTCGTACCGGCGAATTGTTGATAAAGATTTGGTCCAAAATAAAAATTTTGCCAATTATCTCTTCCCCAATTCATTGGAACCGTATATTCAGTAATAAACAATAAAACAAAGGTGAAAAATAATATTGAAACAGCTTTATATTTAATTAAGCTAAATATAATATCACCAATAGCAATTAAAACTAATAGCTCTATAACTAATAAATATCTATAAGCCGAAAATTCAATCTCCCATATTATGTAAGATGCAATAATGAATATCCAAAAAAAAAGCTGCATTTTATTTAATTTTTTAGTAAATATTTTTTTATTTATGAGTGCACATATAATCTTAGTCAAAATATATATAATTATTAATGAATATAATATTGCAAATCTGGCATCCCTAAAGCTTACTACCGAAGCAACACTTTGATAATTAACAAACTTAAAAGGCAGAAATATTTTATCTAATATTGTTTTAGGAAACCATCGTCCATCAACAAAATTAATTTTAGTGAAATAAGGTGAATTAAATAAATGGTTATAATAAGGAAATATAGGATTATGAAAATGATTCCATACTTCATAACACCAATAACCTGAAACTATTAAAGCACCTGAAACTATAGATAAAATATCATAAAATAGATTTTTTATCCTTTTTGTTAAACCATTCTCAATAACAAGACTAGCTAATAAAAGAGCTATTACATAAACGAAATTCGTCATTTTCAGACCAGCCCCAACACCACACAGCATAAAAGAAAATCTTCTCAAAATGATTGAATATTTTAATAAATCTTTCTTAAGGCTAATTAATAACAGGAAAAATGCGGTGAGAATGAAAATTGAAGTTATATTATCGGTCATAGTACCCCCCATTTCAGAAATACTAACTGCTCCAAAAGTAGAAAATAATGCGGTAAGCAGGCTTAAAGAAAATAGTAATCTATGATTCTTAAAATATTTTTTAAATATAATTAATGAAATTTCAAAAACAAGAAATATATTCAATCCCTGAATAGCTCCAAGTGTCATCCCCACAAATACGGGTGGAAAATGTGTAATCAATAAATAAGTAAGTGCATCAATTGCTGGATTTCCATAACCTTGCAGCTGGGCTGCCTGAATGTTATAAAAAGTTTTTTGATGCAAGAAGGCGTACCCATTATAAAAATGATAATTTAATAAATCACCGTTCATGTCTTGTCCAAGTAGACACGCAAGAAACCCTCCGAATAATATTAATGCTAATAAAACCAGAAAATGATATCTATATATTTTTATGAATTTTAATATTTTCATTTAACTCAATTATATTATAAGGACTTATCTACCAATATTTTCTAACATATAATAACACGCAAAATATAACATATGATTCTACAAATAATAAAAAAATCAATTACTGCTATAATTATATAAATAAGTGTTTAATATAATCTATGAAAAAAAAGATAAATCAAAAAACTATCCTAAAACAAATTACCTACTACCTTATAAGCGGGGAGGCATATTTCGCTACTGGATATATTGTCTTTTTCATCTGCGACAAAGGTCTTCATTTAAATCTATGGTGGGCCAAGCTTAGTGCTAATATAATTGGCTGGGTAATAAATTATATTCTTCAGAGATACTGGGTGTTTAATAATAAGCATCTTTCATCACAAAAAATTGAAGTTACATATCGATACGTCATTATAACTGTGATTGATTTTGTCATAGATTACTTAATAGTTAGAGAGCTAAAAGTAAATGGCATAACTCCATACCTGGGTCAATTTATTTCTGCAGGCTTCTTTACTGTCTGGAATTATTACTGGTATAAGTATTGGGTCTTTCCAAATAAGTCAAAAAAGAGTAAAAAGTAAGTATGGAAGAAAAAACTAGACCAACCAAGAAACAAAAAGAATTACTAGAATTCATTGAAAAGTTTATCGCCGAAAAAGGCTACAGCCCAAGTTATCGAGAAATAATGAATGGCCTAAGCTATAATTCGGTAGCCACTGTATCCTTGCATATAAATAATCTCATCAAAAGAGGACATCTCATTAAGCGGGACCATTCAGCTCGTTCACTTGAACTTGCTAATCCGACCCATTCCGCAAGTGTATCCACCAATACAGTTAACCCAAGTGAAGAAAAATGGCTAATTAAAAAGATTGATCATTTTTTCAAACAAGTTGAACAGGCTTCAAATGCTGAAACTGCGAAAATAGATGAATTATATGTTCTTGTAGGCACCCTAAGGGTCTTTGCTTTAGATGGAGCTGCTAGCGGCTTCCTTGATCGTTTAAACAAGATAGTAAGTAAACCCGTTGACAACTAGCCCTAAATATATGAAAAAATGAAAATGTGATAAAATATACTGAGTTAACAATTTTTGGTGAAGTTGGAAATTGGTGAAAATCCAATACTGTGCCGCAACTGTAAGCTAGATATCTTCTAGTATAGTCAGACACAACTTCAAAGTGATAGATAATCTTTCCCGAGCAGGAATTAGAAAATCTAGGTCTTTAAGTACAATTAAGCACCTATAAATTCTTATCCTAAGGGAAAGTAGAAGAAATAGGTGCTTTTTTAATGGAAACTAAGAGTCGGGAAAAATTAAATAATTACGATAGCGATACACGTATCCTTAGTGAAGTTGATCATCTTTATCGGCGAAGAAAGTATGATGGATCTTACGATAGCAGGGATTTAAGTGAGATTCATGAGAATTTAGTTACTGCTGTTAAGGAAGCAGCAGTGCCTTTTGCAGTTTCAACAACTCATCAAGAATATCGTGATGGGTCTTTTTATTGGCTTGATCAATCTCCAGTTGATGTTGCCATGTCAGGCTATAAATTCCACGAACATCAGTCAGCTATCAATAGGGTTGACGTAGAAGTAGAGGAAGCAATTGATGTCGGGATTAATTTAAAGCCTGGAAAATTCAAAGTTTTTATTTCGCCAAGGATGACAGATTCAGATGCACCTTATGATGTAGCCAAAAAAGAACACTTAGCTGATGATGACCAAATTAGAATTCACAGTTTAGATCTTGATGAATCGGGCGCTATTAATGGTAAATATATGCAATCAATGCTAATTAGAGATATTCCGCACTCAGCCTGGCGCGATCTTTTAAACGACCCTAATAATATATTTAATAAAAGTTTGAATATAGAAGACGATAATTCTGCACTATCTATCATGAAGACTCATGCAGAACTTGAAATTGACGAAGAGGATTTGCCGGGAGGAGTACTGGATATTGCTCGGGCTACTCTACCATATATGGATGAAGAGAGTAGACAAAAAGTACAAGCTCAGTTAGATCTATTTGATTGTGACCAGGAAGAAATTCATAAACAGGCGGAAAATATAGCTGCCCGTTGGCTAGATTTTGAAATAGAACTTACTCAGAGCCTTTCGGATGGGATTGCATCTGAAAGTGTGACTAATTTTATAGGTAGCTTAAGTGGCTCATGGAGTGATGAGATGAATAGTCTCATAAAAAATAACACAACTTTTGATGGTAGTTTGAATATGAACAGACAATTAGCCTTAGAGTTAGAAAAAGCCAAGCGCAATACTCTATGGGTGAGCGCTGCAGTTAGTGCTGGTAATCAGGATGTTATCGATAAAATTGGCCAAAAATCTGCAGATAGAATCTTGAGCAATGAGGACAATATCAATAATCTTATGAATTCTCAGAATACATCTGCAGATCAGATTAATAATATGTCCAATCAAACCAATAATCTTATAGCTAGTCACAACATAAGTATTGGTTCTGGTTGCGGAGGCTCGGTTAGAGGTTCATTTAGTCCTTCAGAAAAACTTGAATTATTTAGAAATAAGCGCGAAAATTGGCAATGGTCGCAAGGGATTTGTATTATTTCAGCCTGTGATAACAAAGGACAGATAGTTCTAGTAGGACCATGTAGTATTTGTGTAAATTGTCAGTCAAAATTTGATTCAGAAGGAAATTAAACATAAGCTTGACATTTTATTATTATTTTAATATCATTATTCTACTTCCATAAACAACAAAAGTGTTGTTAAAGAGATAAAAAGAGGAATTTAAAAAAAAAGTTTTAATAGATATTTATATTGTCTTAAAATAAAGCGGAGTAAAAATGTTAATAAAAATAAAAATGTCACGATCAACGGCTACTACTATTGCTGTTAGTATCAATAAGCCGTCTTGGCAAAAATTTCTAGTCTACTAAATATTGATTAATTAGTCGTTGTCTTTTTTGGCTGAACAGACTGATTATTACTACTGCTATTCGTAGGGGTTGATGTTTTTTTACCTTGTTTTTTGTCTATAGCGGCTTGAATGAATGAGCTAAAGCTTGCAACAGTTGGTTGAGGTTTAATTTGCTTACCATCAATAAAGAATGTAGGAGTAGCTTCTTCAGCTCCAGTTGCATTAAAATCTTTTAAATCGCCATTGATAAGATCATTAACCTGTGAACCGGTATAGTAATTGTCGAATTGGGCAATATTAAGACTCAGTGATTTTGCAAAAGCATCAAAGTAAGGCTTAGGATCTGATGCGGTTACCCAGCTTCCACTTTTTGGATTATTTAAATGTTGAATACTCTCATTATATAAAAGGTTGTGCATATCCCAGAACTTACCCATAAGACCGGCCGCCTCAGCAGCTCTTGCGGCCGCCTCAGCATTAGCATGAAGTTGAGTTAATGGTAGATTTTTGAATTGAAAATAGATTTGACTATTGAATTTTTGAACAGCTTCCGTAACAAAAGGAGAATATTCAGCACAATATGGGCATTGGTAATCTCCATATTCAACTAAAGTTATATGAGTTGAGCCCTGTCCTTCAATGTGATGTGTTCCAACTAAGTTTGCTTTGCTAGAACTAGATGATTTACTGGTAAAGTGAAATACAGTTCCTAAACCAATAGCTAGTACAATTAAAATAATCCAAAAATTTTTGCTCATATTACTCCCCAAATCTTATTTATAATATTATAACGGTTTTTTGCAATACTACCAATAACAACAAAAAAGTCGTAATATAAGAATAATGACAAGCATCTTAATAGCACTCCTCCTCCTCCTGTTATCAGTTATATGTCTAATTATTCTAAGTGCTTATAGTTATTTATCTGTTAATGAGTATAAAAGACGAGCCAGGAATGGCGATGATTCTGCGAAAAGTATTTATCAGGTTATTCTATATGGCAAACAAGTAAATCTATTTTTTTGGCTTATTATTGGAATTTTAAGTGCTACTTCAATCAACCTCCTGTTTAATAAAATTCCTGCCTGGATTGTTATAATTTTATTTGGTATATATGCAGCATATGTATATGGCTTCATATATTTTAAAAAATTCAGTCTCGGACTAAAACTTGCAAAAATAATAGCCCCATTCCTAGCTAGAATACTATATTTTTCACAACCAGTAATTAGTAGAATTGTGCCAATAGCTAAACAAAGTATGATTCAACAAAAAGTCTATGAAATAGAAGACTTGCTGGCTTTTTTGAAGGAACAACAGGCAAGTATTCATAATCGTATAGACGCTGACGTGCTTAGTGGTGCCATTGAATCAATTATGTTTAAAGAAAAAGTTGTAAAAACAAGTATGACCCCACTTGAAGAAATTGTATCTGTTAATGTTGATGAAGATATCGGTCCAATTTTAATGGAAGAACTGCACGACTCTGGACACACATATTTTCCTGTATATAAAACCAAAAAAGATAATTACGTTGGTGGCTTATATTTATCAGATATTTTATCTGTTAAAAAAGGCGGTTCAGTTAATAATTTTATAAGTAAAAAGATTTACTACATACACGAGCAAAGTAGCTTAAGTACAGTTATATCAGCAATCATAAAAACCAATCAGAATAAATTTATCGTCATAGATGGGGGTAAAAATGTTGTTGGACTTATTAGCGCTACAGATGTGTTTAAGCAAATAATAGGCGTAATTAGCCCCACCGAGTTAAATCAGTACGACAATCCCAGCGATGTAATCGAACAATTTAATAATAAAAATAGTTAAAAAATCCTCTAGGGGTGGTAGAATAAAAAACATGCAAAGAATATTAGCTCGAGAAACTAAAAATAACATTGGCAAGACAATTACAATCCAAGGATGGCTTCATAAGAAACGATTACTGGGCGGTCTAACCTTTATTAATGTTCGAGACCGTAGTGGTCTAACGCAGGTTGTGATTGACAATAAGGATGAAGTAGAAAAACTTCGTGGCCTACAAATTGGAACTATAGTTTCGATCACTGGAAATGTTGTTGAAGAAAAAAGAGCACCAGGAGGGGCTGAGCTTCATGATGCTACTATTGAAGTCAATGTTCCAGTAACCGATGAGCCTCCAATTGAAATAGACAAACCTCTGTCTCACAAGCCAGACAATCTAGACACACTTTTTGATAATCGAGTAATTGGCCTAAGAAACTTAAGTGAACAAGGAGTATTCAGAATTAGAAGCCAGATTCTTAGGAATATAAGAAGTTTTTTGTATGATCAGGATTTTGTAGAAATACAGTCACCAAAAATAGTTGCTGGAAACGCTGAAGGCGGTTCTGAAGTCTTTAAATTAGATTATTTTGGTAAAGAAGCTAGTTTGGCTCAGAGTCCACAATTATATAAACAAATGATGGTTGGTGTGTTTGAGCGAGTATTCGAGATTGGCCCTGCATTTAGAGCAGAGCTAAGTGCAACTACCAGGCACGTATCTGAAGTTACAATGTTAGATATCGAAATGGGCTTTATTGAAAATCATGAGCAGCTTTTAGATTTTATTCAAGATATGGTTTATGATACCGCTAATAAAATATATGATGAACATAAGGATATACTAAATAAATTTAATGCTCCTGAACTTAAGCTTGTTAAAAAATTTCCTAGATATTCAGTTAAGGAAATTCATGAAATGTACTCCAAAGCTACAGGTGAGAATACTCATAATGATAAGGATTTATCGCCAGCTGAAGAAAGATGGATATGTGATTATGCTAAGAAGCATGATGGCTGTGAGGCTGTATTTGCAACCAATCTACCAATCGAAGCCCACAAATTTTATCAGATGATCAACCAAGAAGACTCTGGCACTGTTTTGTCAGCAGATCTTTTGTTTAGAGGAATTGAGCTTGCAACATGTCCGATGAGAGAAAACGACTATAAAAAACTCACAAAACAAATGGAACAAAAGGGAATTGATCCTAATGCTGCCGGATTTGAATCTTACCTTAAGGCTTTTAAATATGGATTACCCATTCACGGCGGTTGTGGATTTGGAATTGATAGATTCGTTGAAAAATTAGTTGGTCTCGATAATGTTAAAGAAGCAATTCTATTTCCTAGAGATATCAACCGACTGGTTCCATAATATAAACATAATTAAAGGATTTAGTTGTGACTAATAAGAATAAACCATGGTTTAGGAAGGTTAGGTGGAGCTATATAGGTAATAGCTGGCAAGGAGCTTTGTGCTATATGCCATATCTAGCAGTTTTAGCGATGACTTTTGTTTATTCTATAGACAACTCTAATAGTATCGGCCAAGCATTGTTTAAATTATTTCCAGCATGGACATGTGCGACAGTAGTTATGCAATGGTTCGCATCCAATAGGGTTTAAATATTAGCTAAATAAAAAACTTATGCTAAAATATAAGGTGTAAATATTAATCAAATTAAACTAGAGTAATAAGGAAAAAAAATGGGACCAAAAACCAACTCAGATAATCAAGATCAGACAGACGACACATTAACCAGTAATCCGGTAGCATCAACATCTAGTGACATGCCATCAATGACTCCCGATCCAGTAACTAGTGATACATCAGGGATTGATATTATTCCTAATGCCGATTCACCATTAAACAGTGGTTCATCAAGTGACATGCCATCAACAAGTGAGGCACCGATTGATGAAAG
>CAIUOC010000060.1 GCA_903900685.1 uncultured Candidatus Saccharibacteria bacterium
GCCATTAGCTCAGCTGGTTAGAGCACCTGCCTCTTAAGCAGGGTGTCCTGGGTTCAAGTCCCAGATGGCCCTCCATGAAAACATAAACTTGAATAGAGGCTCAATATCTCTGTTTGTTGTTGTATAATACTTAAGTGGGTAAAAAACTAGATAAAAAATCAAATATTATGATTTGTGTGGGTGTGATAATCTACTTTGTTGCAATAATTTACGACTTTATATCATCAAAATATTGTTACTCAAACGACTATAGTTTTTATTTAACCATTTTAGGTGCTTTGGTTATTGTTGCGGGGATATTTTTAACACTGAGATCTAAAAATACTATTTGGTATAAGACCATATTATTTACATGTGCTTTTGTTCTTATTATGTTGATATCTTCCCTGGTGTTTAGTTATATTATTCTAAAAAATACTGGTGGTTTATTTCATTGTGGCGGTATGGTTTAGCGATATATATCTTACCGTAGGATATCAAAAAGTAAGCACGAGTACATTAAACTGTGCTTTAGTTATCCTCGTTTTGTATGGACTCATTATTCATCATACTAACTAGAAGATCTAGTAAATTATAGCAATAAGTAACTCTGGGCTTGCTTTAAGTTTAGTTGCGATAGCTTCGCACATGCCCCTCCAAGCATAAGCGTTTTATAATTTCAGATTAAACATACTTTCTCATGAGAATATCTACCTGTTCTTTAACTTGTGGGTAAATATTATCTACGTCTTTTATATGCCAAGTTACACATTTGTCCTTTGGTAAATTAAAGAGTTTTGAAGCATCGTCATATACGGAATCATTCATAAATACTAATAGGTCTAGACTATCAATTAAATCTTGGGTTGTTTGTTGCCAACTGGGCACAAGATGCTTCTTTAGATTATCTGCTTCAAGTGCTTTCACGGCATCAATATCAACATCACCATTAAGAGCAAGTTTTGCTTCAATACCACTTGAGCTAATCTCTATATCACTATTGTCTTTTAGTAACGATTTAGCATAAGCTTCTGCTAACCTGCTTCTATAAACATTCCCTCGGCATATAAAGTGTATGTGAATCATTTGATTACATTGTACTATATTTATTAAAACCGATGATGATAGTTGCAATAGCGTCTACGGTGGCCCTCCAATAAAAGAGCCCAAATTAGAAGGCTTTTTCTTTAGGAAAAGGTATGTGGTTTAAAACTAAAGTTTCTAGGATTCAATAATCTTAGTCACTCAAAATTCCATTTTTTAAATACGAAGCAGTAATTCAATGTAGGTGATATACTTGCATAATTAGCAACGAGGTTAAGATGGACATATCATTGAATTTTGATACACCTAAAGAGTCAGTAGCAGTTTTTATTATCTGTGATAACAAACTTTTGCTCACAAGGTATAAGTACGAGGGTGTATGGGTTTGCGGAGCAACACAAGGGACGTTTTTAAAAAAAGGAGATGATCCCTTAAAAAAGGTCATTGAGGTAGAGAGGGAGCAGCTAGGAATAACTTTGGTGCCTAAATTTGCGTGCACTATAGAGAGTTATATTAACAAGCCTAAACCAGACGGAAGGGTAAGGCTTAGATCTCTAATTTATCTACTAGAGATTACAGAGGAGTCTAAAAGTCAGATCAAAAAAAACAATCAATTTAGGTGGCTTAATCTAGAAGAAATTAATGAGTCAAAAATTATAAGAGAAGATGATAAACTTATTTTCTCACGATTTCTAAGTCATAATCATAAAGACCTTATAATGGACGTTGATCAAATGGGGAAATGGGGTAGACCAAAATTATTAGACTGGTCAGAAGCCTAGGATAAAAGTTGCTATAGCATCTACTATGGCCCTCCAAAACTGATCCTATACAGAGCCCAGCATTAAATCTGATATGTTTTTGAAGTCATCATCCAAAGTCAGTAGTTCATTATCTAGTTCTAGTGCTATTGCTGCAATCCACATATCGTTTGATCCGATTGGTTTGCCTTTTTTGCGAAGTGAAAGATAGATATGAGAGTAAATCACAGTTGTCTTGTCTGATATAGTCTGAACAGAGACATTTGGACTATCTAGAAATCTTTGAAGTAACTCTTCATTTTCTTTTTGCTTACTGCCGGCATTAAAACCTGCGCGTAATTCACCTATAACTATAGTTGGCACAATAATATCATTGTTAGGGCTAAACCATGCCCTTAGCCTTTTATCGCCTCTATTGAAGGCCGAGTATGCACTAGTATCTAGAGTGAATGACATAGGTTATTTCCATAGCTTCTTATCAACTTTTGAAATGTCTTTTATAGCTTCATCGAAAGAATTATCAAGAGTATTTTTGTTAAAAAGAAAGTCAAAGTTGTCGTCTTCTGGAAGCTCTGTTGTACCAAAGGTCTGTAAAGACAAAAGATCTATGACTGTCTGATTAAAGGAACGACCATATTGCTTAGAGCGCTTTTTAATAACCCTATCAACAGGTTCAGGTATATTTCTAATTGTGTATTGAATGTTACTCATGTATACATTGTATACTATGTATACATATTCGTCAAGAGCTTATTGTTAATTTATATATAATCACTTTCTATAAAAGTTAGTCCTAAACTTCTCAGCTAATCGTGCGTTTGAAGTAAATCCAGATAGAAGGTGTGCCACGAATCGGAAACATGGCCCTCCAATAAGCTTATGCTAAAGTTACTTTGCTATTAGGGTGTTTTGTTATACTACGAGTATGAAAATGCAGATCGTAGACTCCGAAAATCATCTGATTGGCGTGAAGCCTAAATCGGAAGTGGATTACTCTAAAGACATCAATCGTGCATCCGCACTTTGGCTCCAAAACTCTCAAGACGAAGTACTCATTGCACAACGTAGTAAAAAGAAAAAGAACGGACCTTTACTTTGGGGGCGAGCGACTGCCTGGACCGTTGAAAAAGGTGAAACGTATGAAATAAATATTTACAAATAGATTCAGGAAGAAATAGGTATTGTAGGAATCCCACTAACAAAGGGACCAAAACAACGCGTAAATGGGATTAATCATTTCTTTTGTCAACGGTATACCGCAACTCTAGATAAGCCAATTTTGGATTTTATACTGCAAGAAGACGAAGTTGATTCTGTGTGCTGGATAAAATATTCTAATTTAACATTAGATGTGAAAACTAATCCCAACAAATATATTGAAGAGATGTCTGAGATACTCAACATTTTTGCAAACTAGTTGCAATACTTAATACTATGGGTCTCTAATTAACTTATGCTTAACGAGAATTATTTTTTTTAATCAAATAATTTACAAACAAAAATCGCTTGACATAAATAACTAACAAAGTGTATACTTTGTAGTATGAAAACAGCGGTATTAAACGTAAAAGTTGACGAAAGCGTAAAGAAAAAAGCTCAAGTTGTAGCTAGTTCTTTTGGTATTCCTTTGAGCACATTAGTGAATGCCTATTTAATGGAGCTTGCGGAAACTGGTCAGATACATTTTAGTGCCGTAGAAATTATGACTCCTAAGATGGAGCGACTTATTGAACAAGCTGAGAAAGAAATCAAAGCAGGTGATACGCCTGGACCATACGAAACGACTGAAGAAGCAATTGCATATCTAAAGACTCTTTAAAATGCTGTACCATCAGATTGATTTTACTAAAAGTTTTACAAAGCAGTTTAAGACACTCAGAGAAAATCAAAAAACACGCTTTTATGAACGTCTTGAGCTTTTAAAAAAAAACCCACACGACAGGATTTTACGAGACCATGCTCTTAAAGGAAACTACAAGGGATACAGAAGTATTGATATTGAAGGTGACTTGCGAGCTCTATATTACATAAAAGTAGATGTCATTATCATTTTTGCATTCATCGGAAGTCATAACCAACTTTACAATTAGTTCTAATTAAAGTTGCGATAGCGTACACGGTGGCCCTCCAATTCGGGTATGCTTGAACATACTTCATTTATGAGTTTTTTATTGGGCTTGTTTATATAATTATAAATTCTACAATGTTGACATGAGAAATAGTATCACTCAAGAATTTAATTACGGTTGTGGTATTGCCTGTTTCGCATTCGCATTAAACATTAGCTATAAAGAAGCAACCACATTACTCGGTCCAAAACAATCGATAAGTAATAGATTTTGGGTAAAAGATTTCGTTTTGGCGCTTAATAGTTCGGGACTTAAGTATAAATCTGAGCATATTAACGACAAGTTGCGAAAATCTATATATAAAGATGGAACAATAGTTTTGATTCGTCGGACCAAAAAATATATTGCTGGACATTATTTAATTCGACATAACGGTCAATGGATGGACCCATGGATTAACTTACCTTTTAATAATGATATTAATAAAGCAAGGTCTGGATTTAGGAAAAGGCTGCCAGGAAGTCCGATGTATGCCCTTTTTCCTGAAAAATAGCTTCGATAGCGTTTAAGTTGGCCATCCAAAAATGTTTTGACATTTAGTACGCTCAGGAATACAATAATAAGTACTATGAATGTTACATCAATATCAAAATTTCGCAAAGAAGCAAAGACATACTTCGATCAGGTTATCGACGATAAAGATGTATTATTAATTACTCGGAATGATGGTCAGACGGTGGTCTTGATGACATTAGATCAGTATAATTCACAAGTCGAAACCGACTATCTTAATAGTAGTCCTTCTAATAGAAAACATCTCGAATTATCTATGGCTTCCTTAAGGGCTGGAAAAGTCGAGAAGCACGATTTAGTTGAGAGCTAAAATGGTCAAGAAAAATCTAGTATTTACCGAACAATCTTGGGCGGATTATATTTATTGGATAAATCAGGACAAGAAAACACTTAGGAAGATAAACAAGTTAATAGCAGATGTATTAAGAAGTCCATTTGAAGGTATAGGAAAGCCTGAGCCACTTAAAGATAACTATTCGGGATTCTGGTCAAGAAGAATAGACGATAAAAATAGACTAGTGTATTCAGTTAACGATAGCACGGTTAATATTATAGGATGTAGGTTTCATTATTAATTAATATAGTTGCGATAGCGTCTACGGTAGCCCACTCGACCGGAATCCAACATTCTACACAATCATCGATCTATCTAGCCCCGCAGTTTTATTGGTATTTTCGTAGAATACTGACCTAAATAGTCTTGATTTGGTTGTTGATTAATACCCCGATTTAGCTTATGCTCAAAGTAAGTGAATTAATCAGAAAGGGTGCATGTACAAAAAAGCTTTAATGATAGTATATTCTACGCTCATAAGTATTATGGTATTTATGACAGTAGCACCATCTGCTTATGCCGCTGCTCAGGTGACAGAGTATAACGTACCCTCTCCAAACTCTGAAACATCAGGTATTACGTATGGTTCAGACGGGAATATTTGGTTTACCGAACGCCAAACTAACAAGATTGGCAAGATGACTCCAGCTGGAGTTTTTACTGAATATAATGTTCCTACTGCCGGTGCTGATCCATTGAGTATTACGCCAGGTCCGGACGGGAATCTGTGGTTTACCGAAAACGGAGCTAACAAGATTGCCAAAATAACACCAACCGGCACAATCACAGAATATCCTATTCCAAGTGCAAACGCATTCGCAATAAGTATTACAGCTGGACCAGATGGTAATTTGTGGTTTGTTGAGGGCGATAATGACAAGATTGCCAAAATAACACCAACCGGCACAATCACAGAATATCCTATTCCAGTAACACTATATTCCGCATCCCCAGGTGGAATAGCATCTGGCGCTGATGGCAAGATTTGGTTCACTCAGTTAAATGCCAATAAGATCGGGTCGGTTACTACAAGTGGTGTGTTTGCAGAATATGATATCCCCACAAGTAGTAGCTTTCCATGGGACATTGCTGCCGGAACAGATGGAAACTATTGGTTCATTGAAGGGTCAGGGTCGACTAACGGTAAAGTTGCCCGGATTACACCGGCTGGAGTCATAACAGAATTCCCATTATTGCATCCAGCAAGTTATCCGTGGCGTATTGCAACTGGTCCTGGCGGTAGTCTCTGGTTCTCAGAAAGCAGTGCCTTAGGCTTAATTGCACAAATAAATCCTAATGGTACAATCACTGAATACAATGTCCCATCAACTAATGCTGGCGCTTATGACTTAGTAGAAGATGGCAATCACAATATGTGGTTTGCTGAATCTGCTACTGACAAAATTGCTAAAATTTCTGGATTTTCATATCCCACAGCACCAGCAGTCACAAATCATTCATCTATCGTTAGCACTGGGTCTAGTATTGCAGTTGATGTTCTTACGGGCGTTTCTGGCAATCCTGATGCAAGCACCTTACGAATTGTAAGTGGTCCGTCTCATGGCATAGCTGTTGATCCCCCAAACACCATAACCTATACGCCAAATAAGGGGTACACTGGACCCGATAGCTTGACGTATCGCGTCTGCTCTACAGACAATCCCATGCTATGCACACAAGCCGTACTATCGTTTAGTGTGGTAGCTGGAATACCAAATACTGGGTTCGGTGTACATACAAATAATCTACCAACTGGTGATAATTTATATATCATTGGAATATTTAGCTTGATAGCGATTGGTTTTGGTCTTCGACAAACTCGTCGTCATTAAAATAGTTACGATAGAGAGTCGAACTGTTTTCTGAAATACTAAACTAACCTCGATAGAATATGAATACATATCTCTTTTTATAATTACTCTAGATAAAGTAATTATAAAACTGCTCTAGCTATAAGGAAATCAACTACGTCCAAACTAAAAAAGTAATTCTTTGACTGATTCAGTAGTACGCATAATACCATCGTATTAAATACCAATCTCTAGCTGTATACTTTTTATATGGTAGATAGTATTAAGAAATCAAAGCAAAAAATTTATAGGGAAATAATACTAGGTATTCTTCTTTATTCAGTAGTTCTTGGTTTTTTTAACGACTATACCAATATTCTGCATACTGGAACATATTCTGTAACCTTCGCCGTAGCTATAGTTATGGAAATGCTGACCTATCTAACGTTTCTATTAAAGGATTTAATAGTTGACAGGTTTAAAGATAAAGAAGGTAAAATATATAGATATGCTATGTTCTTTAGCGTATGGCTTGTTTTGTTTTTATCTAAATTTGTATTCTTAGAAGTAATAGCTATTGTCTTTCGAAGCGAAGTTAAAATAAAGGGATTTGTTGGGCTCTTGATTATCGTTATTTGTTTAACGGCGGCAGAAAAGATAGTTAATTTAATAGATAAAAGGCTAGGGTAGTATTATGAGTAGAATAATTATCGATGTACGAGAGCCGATAGAATTTAAGATGAGTCACGCCAAGGGGGCCATAAACATACCTCCTTCAAGATTGATTGCTGGATCGGATGAGCTAAACGGAATATCTAAGGATACTGAGATAATTCTTTATTGTCGCACAGGTAGTCGCTCTGCTGTATCAATGAACATATTGCAAAACATGGGATATACAAAAGTCGTAAATGGCATAAACAAGGATCATGTTGAGGCAAAATACCTCTAAGTTTTTGGTTTTATCTTTTTGGTAGCCACGGTTGGTGCAATTCCAAAAACTAATATTAGCGCATATAGAACAGCAAAACCACACATAATGCTTGGTATGGCATTTATTGTTTTTGGATTAATAGTATTTACTATCCCTGTAGGTATTAGAAAAGTGAGATACCCAAGCACCTGATAAAGTAATGCTTTCCTAATTTTCTCGTCAGATGAATGGGCAAAATATAATGAAAGAACAATTCCACTTAGTAGAAGAATGTAATAATATGCAAAATATAGGCCACCAACAGTATTTGTTAATGTAAATATTGAGTAATTACCACCACAAACTCGGCCTAAAAATGCAGAATTACTAAAACCAAGAGCTAGAGCGAATACTGTGCTCGTAGCATAGCTAATGATTATAGCTGGATAGTACTTCTTTTTAGCAATTTTTAATATAAGGTGAAGACCAAGCGCAGGCAGCATAGTGATTGCAACAAAACCAATATGCATAAATAGTGTTGCGCTATGATTGCCGCAAACATTAAATTCCGATAGTTGAAAAACCGCCAGCAAGATTAGAATGGCAGCAATAATTCTGGTAGTAGGATTTAATCTGTAACGATATAGAACATAAATAAACATTACTGTCTCTGCAATCATAGTGGCAATCATGACAGGTGGAGAAAAGCAGTAAAACGTATTGTTCTTTTTCATTTACCCTTATCATAGCAATTAAAGACATCAGTAGATATAGGCATAAGTCTTGTTTTTGAAATTGAAAATAATCAATATCTGCTATTATTATTCGTATGAAGTTTAGTGAAAATGACAAGATATTATTAAATACATTTATTAATGATGCCAAGGAAAATAAAATTAACGGTTTATCTGAGATGGATGATTTGTGGGATTTCACCGATTTAGAAACTGAGAATTTAATAAAAAAGATAATAGCTACAGACCCCACTGACTATGGCTTTAAGGGTAACAAGATAGCCATTGAGCCAGTTCCAGAAGATATAGTTCCCATGAAAAGTGAAGCAATCAAAAAGAGCGGAGAGTATGAACTAGATACTAATACCTACTTACCAGAAAATATAAATTTATCTTATGAATCTATGGCCTATGTCTTCAAGCGCCATAATCCAAACAGGCAATTATTGGTAGGATCGGGTTATCGTTCTCCAGCTTTTCAGGTTGTAACTTTGATATATATATTAGCCAAGATTTATGATTTTGATCTTGCCGAAACACTAAAGCGTGTTGCACTACCTAATTACTCCCAGCACTGTTCCGTTACAAGCACTGCTGTCGATTTTCTGAATATTGATGGTCAGCCTAGTGATGAAGACCCAATTGAATTTAGTAAAAGCGTAGAATATGAGTGGCTTAAGAAAAATGCTGCTAAGTTCAATTTCTATGAATCTTATCCACCAGACAATAATGATGGCATTATGTGGGAGCCATGGCATTGGCAATTTTTAGAATAGATTTTAAAAATAGTTTGATACAATAGGATAATGTCAGAAATACAAAGTGCACATCCAGAAACACCCCACAAGTCACATAGAGCCGCTTGGCTACGTGCTGCAGTCCTTGGTGCTGATGATGGACTAGTTTCCGTTTCAAGCATTATGCTAGGCGTTTCTGCAGCTCATGCTAACAGTTCAATCATATTAACTGCTGGTATAGCAGGATTAGTTGCTGGAGCTATGTCTATGGCAGCTGGTGAGTATATATCAGTCAGCTCTCAAAAGGATTCTGAAAAAGCAGATATACTTCAAGAAAAAA
>CAIUOC010000061.1 GCA_903900685.1 uncultured Candidatus Saccharibacteria bacterium
ACAAATAAGGAAAACTACCAACCTATTAAAGTTTTTAATCTTGATCGATAACTTTTGTTTTGTCATCGTTCAAGACTCCCATCAATTTTACTCCTCCACCTAACATTGAACCTATTGCGATAAAAGTTAAGCCGATCTCATGTACATGAAGCGGTTCTAATTTGGATAATAAATAGGCTATATAACTAACTGTAAAAAGCACATATATTATATTAAACCTGATAAAATTCATATTCAGCATCCGACCACAAATTCCTTAATAAAATCTAAGTCCCATTTTTCTCTAATATTTTGATTTAGAAAAGTATCGTTATATTTATTGATTTCTATGTATTGAACAGATTCCATGACAAATTCACGTTCAATAACTATGAATTGTTTTTCAGTTTTAGACTTAATCCATTCTGATATAGAATGTATTGTTATCTCATGGACTGTACCCATATATAGATTTAATATTTCCGAGCGTGGAATGGTGAGAGAGTAAATTTTTATCATAAAGATACCTTCCCTAATTTAAGAATGTTCAAAAATTGAACATTTTTAAATTCAATATCTGCCAAGAAGGCTACATATTTGCCTAAGCTTAATTCTTTAGGTATAGTGGAGGAAATTTGTTCGTCAAAGATAAGACACTTCTTTACTACTCCGCCTTCTCTACTTCTTACGTCAATAAAATAGGTTTTGGTTTTAGTCGGACAGGGCGCATTATCGTATTTTTCAAATATTGCTGAAAATAATTCTCTAGTTTCTTTCATGAAGGTAACACCTAGTTAGTTAATGGTGCTAGGGGCTTAATAAAGTCGTTACCAACCGCAATTAGATTTCACACCAGAGGTGCTTATACTAAAAGACCCCTAGCATAACTAGGTTTTGAATAGTTGTAACAGTGTTATTAACCACCGATAGCTTTATGAATTTAACAGTAATGAGGTAAGTGTTCAATTGGAATTTTTTATATTGTCTAAACGTGTCTAGCATCGTTTTACAAGAGTAAGTTTGTAATTTACGAAGGGTTGTATGAAAAAGATAAAATAAGCGATGAGCTACGTTGAGAATAACGTTAATTTATTTGTTATTTATGAAGAGTTGTAGTAATTTGGTCGTGGAGGTTATTTGAATGACTCAAATAACCAGACCAAGAGTTCAAGAACCGCAAAGTAATGAACAAAAACAACATGAAAAATACGATTAATAACGAACAACGAGGCGTTTTTTGTTTTAATCGAGTACAATCTTATACACTAAGTGACCCGAGGGTCAAGTAAAATTATACCACAAAAAAGTATTTTTCAGTATAACGTTCGTCATTTTTCTCATTTGTTCGTAAAGCGGTTTTTGAACTTCATAATTTAAAATGAAGTGCTAAAAATATGTCTATTCAATGCTACAAAAGAGACTTTTTTAAAGAAGCTCATCAACTATTAAAAAAACAAGGCTACAAAAATTACATTCAAAGTTTACTCCCTAGTGGTAAATGGCAAAATAACGAGTATGTAGTACTAAATCCCACAAGAAATGATACAAAACCCAGTTCTTTCTCTATTAACGGAAATACTGGTAAGTGGGCTGACTTTGCAACTAGCGAGGCTGGCAACGACCTAATAGGACTTACCGCTTACGTCAAAAGTATAACCCCACTAGAATCTTGTTACCATATAGGCGTAGCACGCCCTGATAAAACAAGCTACCAAGAAATAAAAATTAAATACCTCAAGAATAATAATATGGAAAATACTCAAGCACCTATAGAAGAGCTACAGCCGATATCCCGAGAACTATTAGACGAACTAACAGCATTAACTCAAGGAAGAAGAGAGTCAACAGGAAATGAGGAATTACCAATCATAACTATCAGCGATACTGAACTACCGCCCCAAAACTCCGTTCCTGAATTTACCGAAGATTTAATAGGACGAAGAACTAAAGATAGATTCAAAGATGGGGAGTTAACCTTTTATCGTTACTATAGTAGTAAAGGCGTGCCAGTAGGTTGCGTAGTTAGGTGCGATAAAAATATTGAAGGTGACAAAGTGAAGTCATTCGCTCAATTCTCTTATGATCGAATAAAAGAAAAATGGCAGAGTAGCTGGGGCGGAGAAGGAAAACCTCTTTATAGTTTACAAGAAATAGTAAGAAGAACTGATGCCCCTGTAATGATAGTAGAAGGTGAGAAAACCGCCGAGGCGGCAAAAAACCTATTCCCTGATTACGTAGTTACTACCTCTTGTATGGGTTCAGCCTCACCTCGCTCTAGTAACTGGAGTTTTTTAAGAAATAGAGATGTAACTATTGCTCCAGATAATGATGCAACTGGTGCTAAGTATGCTAGAACATTACACGATATACTAAAAAGAGTTGAAGCTAAAAGCGTAAGAGGCTTGGATGTAAAAAAATTAGGACGTTATACCATTGTTGAGGGCAAACCACTGCAAAGGAACGAGCAAGTTCCTGAAAAATATGATTTAGCTGATATTGCAATTGACGGCTGGACGGCTGATTTAATTAACGAGTGGAAAGATCATAAAGATTTTGCCCCATTCTTTGAAGTAGTAAGAGACGTACAAGCTATTAGAGATCTACCAAGAGAAGGTGAGGAGTGCTTACATATAGAGGGTATAAACTACAAGCTAAACGCTAAGACTAGCACGCTCTGGTGGGAACAAGTTAAGGAGGATAAAAGATCTGGAGAAATTATCAAAACTTGGTTACCTCTTTCTGGTTACATTAAACCTACCCATTGTATGGAAGATGCAAACGGCGATCATGGTTTTTTAGCTAAAATAGTTACTCGTAGAAACAGAACTGTAGAATGTTTTTTTTCTAGGGATGAGACGGCTACAGAAAAAGACACTACTAAGATATTGTTATTAAAGGGGCTAAAGATTACGCATATAAAACCAGCTAATTGTTACGCTCTAAACTTTTACTTAAATAACTTTAAGCCTGAATTTCAAGCTGTGGGAGTTGATAAGGTTGGTTGGCAAGGTGATAATGAAGTTTACATGATGCCTTTTGTTAACGATCCAAGAAATAGCTATCTATTAAAGCAAGAGCAACAAAAGATCGAATATATATTGCAACAAAGAAGCTCTGTATCTAGGAAACTACATAAAAAAGGTACTCTTGCGAAATGGAAAAGTACAGTTGGCGAAGTGTGCAGAGGTAATCATTTACATAGTTTTGCTATGATAGTTTCGCTTACTGCTCCGATTCTATACCTCCTAAAAGAAGAAGGTTTTATTATTCATTATGTTGGTAGTACCTCTGTAGGAAAAAGCACTATTTTAAAAATACCTCAATCTATTTGGGGACTTGATGAAATAGGAACTTTTAGAGCTACCGATAACAACTTAGAAGGCGTTTGCAAAGTGTCAAATGATGGCGTAATACTCTTAGACGAAATGGGCGAAGTTGAGGCAGATGCTTTATCTAGAATAGTATACATGATATCTAACGGAGTTACTAAGGGGCGCGCTGATAAAAGTGGAAACGCTAAGGCCACTACTCACTTTACTGTAATAGCTCAAAGCACTGGGGAAATTGGACTAGAGGCTAAGCTTGCAGAAAAAAGAATACAGGCTAAAGGGGGGCAGTTAATCCGAATGCCCGAACTCGATGCTGATAGAGGTAAAGGCTTAAATACTTTTGATATCCTAAAGTTAAACCCAGATACTGGCAAGATGTTTGAAGACGGCAAAACCCAAGCCGAATACTTAAAAACTCATGCTCAAGAAAATTACGGAGTAGTTATTGACGGGTTTATGAAAGAGCTAGTTAAAGATATGGAGGCTTATATAAGAGGATTGAAAAACCTAAAGGCAGAGTGGATAAAAAACCTAAAAGCAACTAAAGGTAATGCTGAAATCGATCGAATGATAAAGCGGTTCTCAACTATATACGCAACTGGTGTTATAGCTTCAATGATGGGGGTAATACCTCACGCAAAAGAAGAAGTGAACGAATCCGTTACCGCTATGTTCGATAATTGGTTAAACAGAAGGGGTGGTGATGCTTCTTACGAGCTAAAAGCTATAACTAACGACATATATAAATTATGCGTAGAAAACCAGTATTTAAGATTCCAAAATGCCCACCATACAGAAGACGAAAGAGCTAATTTACCTAGAGACAAAGCTGGTTACTGGAAAATGGAAAAAGACGAGGAAGGAAATTGGTTTTTATCTGAATTTTGGATACATATACAGGTATTCGAAAGGGATGCGCTAAAAGGTAGGGATAAAAAAATCTTCTACCCTTTGTTGGTTAAAGCTGGTTACATAGAAAAAGGTAAAGATGGAAAAAGCACGCAAAAACGACGCCCCCAAAATGGAATATCCGAGCGTTTTATAGTAGTGCCAGCTTCTGCTTTTTTTGACAGAGAAGAAGGCGATGAGTTTAGCGTAGAAGAGTCAAAAAAAAATGGTATCATTGAAGGTGGTGAGTTTTATCCAGTAAATGATTGTGCCCAGTAATCTGGAGCCAAATACAATAGCCTCTACTCTAGAAATACCGCTCGAATGGGCAGAAGCTTTTTGTAAATTGCGTCAATGTAACAGGCCTTGGAATATACCGATGACTGATTGGTTGAGGGTTCAGTACAACGCTATATCTTTACATAAGAAACAGCCAAAAATGCTAAAAACTATTATTTCTTGTGGATGGAGTTTGTTAGATATTTACGGCTGCTTCTCTTTAGCTCCAATAAGGAGGTTTGAGTATATGGGATTACTGGTAATAAAAAGCCAACAGGAGCAAGTGGTTTCAGTTAGCGAGGATTGTATCAAGTTACAAAGAAAAGGCGGCTCTGTTATGGGATTCTACAAGCCTTTAGTTTCGTCATCTACTCGAGCTTTACTGCACGAACTAAATTGAATTTGCAGTGATTCATTTTACATTAACTATTCATGAGTTATATTAACTTAATAAGATGTTAGAATTAAAAAAAAAAAAATAGATGGGTGAATATAAAGAAGATATTAAAATTATACAATCAACAGAATTACCAGAAAACTTAATTAACGGAGAAAAAGACGATCGTAATATACATATTAAGTTGATGGTATCCATTCCCCTTGCCCAGAATCACGGAAAAGTAAAATTGGTAAACTTATTCTTTTCAGATGAAATTATAAGCGATGAGTTTAAAACTGATGATTTGCGAATTACTAGAGACACAGAATTCGAGCAAATTTGTAAAATCGTTAAGGTAACTTTGTGTAACCAAGAGGATTTCTTATTAAAGAAATTTGTTAAATTAGCGTTAGATACCTATGACGAATTACAGCTTAGTAATGAAATAATCCAATTTGAAGTAAAAAGTGAGCATTTTTCACCTAAGATTAACCCGTGATATTAAAATATGGATGATAAACAACCAGTTTAGCCGTAGGAATTTACTTACATAAGCTAGGTTGGCATTAGCATACCAGTTTAAAGAGTTCGGGGTATAGAAATCTAAAGAAAGGAAATTAGCTGGGAAGTCTGAAGCTGTAGAACAAGATACCTTAGCGCACTAGTGCGCTAAGGTTAATGAAGACAAAGAAATTACTAATTGTTTAGTCGGTATCGTTACCAGAATCATGAATATCTGAATTATCACCAGACAGTTTTTTTTCAAGAGTAGAATCTTGTTCTAAATTATCTAATGAAGAAAAAAGTTGCGTTATCTCTTGATCGTGCAAAGAATCAGAATCGCTGTTATAATCAGTATCTTCATTACAAATATTATCTATTAGACTTACAACTTCCTTAGAAGTATTAAACTCATTTTTAGCTTCTTTAAGTACTTGCTGTAATTTATTATATTTGATTGACTGATTTGTATTATTATCTTTAGGCTCTTTTTCTATTTGTTTGGTGCTATACATATAATCAAGTAAAATCTGAAGCAAAGCATTATTGTCATGAGAAATTGCGCTTTTAAAAAATAAGCCGTCGTTATTAAAGAGATCAATTAGATCTTCTTGTTTTTGATACTGTTTTAATGTTTCAAAAACAGAGTCATTATCACCATTTCTACAAAAAAATTGCAGACCAGAATATATTTGTTTTTTCATAATATTACTCCTAATTTTATTGATAATAAGAGTCGAAGTCTTCATTTAACGATTCTAGTATATCTCCAAGTTGAGATATATCATTATTTTGATCGTTAGGTTGAGTTATAAATAAATCATCCGCTTCATTCATTAGATTATATGCTTTCTCTACCTTTTTCAGGAAGTTTTTAGTTTGAGAAGTATTTTTTATATTATTTAGAATATAATTCATTTCTTCTATTGCTTGCGTTTTAGATAAGATAGAAAGCTTTAAGTTTTTTACTTTATCATTTATGACTTTAAAAACATTACTTTATTTATCATATATTTTTTTCCCTGTAATTTCGTCATTTAGTTGTTTACCTCTAAAGGGGTAATCTAAAAACTTCTCAGTACAAAGACTTTTATCTATATCCGTATCAAAAACTTTATTGTTAGTAATTGCTTTCACTACTAAATTAGCTTCTTTTTCATTAAAGACAATATTGTCTTTCTCATTACTGTTAAAACTGATTTTTTGATCTTTTAACAAGTTGAATTTTTTTGCTAATTTAAAAGCTATATCTACACAATCTCTAAACTTATTAAAAGCACACTCAGTACCAATCTCTTTATCTTGTTGATAAATTTTGTAATTAACAGGTGATACAAATATATTTATTTCTTTTTCAAGCTCCGTACTTAATACCTTATTTACACCCAACATACCCAAATGCTTACTAAATTCAGAATTGCTTGGGTCTATTATCAAGAAATTACTATTATTAAAGTCTTCTCTACATAGTATAACAGTATGTGTTTTTGACTTATCTTTTTCTATTTCAATACCGCCGTCCTTCTTGTCTCTTTCAAAAATATCAATAAGAATACTTTTTGTTTTTTTGGCTAACATAAAGCCTACCGCCTCTTTAAACAGCAACGTTTCTAAAGAATGTAATATTTTAAAATTATCATAATTAAGGATAGCTTGCTCGTTACTTTTATTACTTTGACTTTTAACTTCTTTGTCATTTGCATTTTGTAATTTGTTTCCTAAAGGTTTAATATTATGTTCATTAATTTTGATTATGTTAGTCAATGTATCATTAAAAGATTGTGCAACTTTTTGAGTATTATGAATATTGATACCAAAACGTATAATCTCTTCACATTCATCGTAAAAAATAAAAGGCTCTTCAGTTTTTAAATTGTACGATTGAGCTATTTTATTATAGTTACCAATATAAAAACCTTCTTGAGATTTAATAAAAAGCTCTTTGCTTAGCTCTAAATTCAAACATCCCATCGTAGATTTTTCAGGCTGACCTTTAGTAATAGAAAAAGATTGTAATTTTTCTTTTATCTTCTCTGATATTGATAACGTTATTTCTTCAATAGGTTTTGCCTCGGCTTTGAAAGGGAAGAATTGTCTCACTATATTTTTTTTAGGAGTTAATGAATAATCTCCTATTTCATCTTCTATTTCTTCTTTTTTTAAGAGTACTTCATCTAAATATTTTTTATTAGATTCCAATATTTTTGTATTTATCTCATATTTGCTTTTTATCATAAAATCCTCAACTAACATTGATTACAAAGTTTTAATAAACCCTAATTCAAAGTAAAAAACAAGACGTTTTTGCTGTGCGATTTGTTATAAATCAAACTTATGCGTACCTAGCTATCTATTCTAAATCTTCTTACTCTACTCTCTCTCGTATTCCTAAAATTAACGTTATTTAGCGTTGTATTGTCAACGAGTGAGCAAAGTACTACAAACGCCTTTATCTCTGTGATACGCAGAGGAA
>CAIUOC010000062.1 GCA_903900685.1 uncultured Candidatus Saccharibacteria bacterium
ACCGCCTGTGGTGTAGAACGTGATGTTGAACGAACCAGCAGCTACCGCAGTAACTAATAACAAATACAAGTTTGTGCCTGATTTTTGATTCAAGATGATTATGTCTGTTATGGCGACTTGGCTATTTGTTACTGTAAAGGTAGCGGCAGTTGCAGAACCAGCCGCAGAAAACATCGTAATCTGCCCAGTAGAGTTATTGAGGGTTACACCAGTTGTTCTTGAAGTAAGTTGGGTTACAGCACCACCAGCACCAGCTACAAAGCCTAAAGTTCCAGTTGAACCAATAGCGGCTTTATCTTGCCATGCCATTGTCCCTAGGTTTTTATTAGTGCTGACCTGTGATGGTGCAGAACCAAGGAGTCTTTTTATGGTCATAATGTCATCTCGGATAACTCAGCGTTGGATAGGGCTTGAGGGTAATAGGATATTTTTTGAATTGTTGAGTTAATATTTTGTGCTGAACCACCACCATCTGAACCAATAGTAATAATTGTTACATTTGCATACCCATTTGGTTGAGAACCGCTTACAACAGCCCCACCATTTAAACAAATAGAGCCTGAAGTACCAATCCAAGATGAAGCTAATTTAAGAATTGAATTTGGAAGTGTATTATTTGTAGTGGTTACAGAAGACCCATCGAACATTTGACCAGAAAGAACATTTCCACCAGTTGAAAACGCAAGAGGGGCTTTACTGCTTGTAGTTGTTCCAACAATTCTAGGTGTGCCAGCAGTTAATTTTCCAACTACAACACCAAACCAAGTTCCTTGACCAATGTTATACCAGCCCGCAGTTGAAATAGATGCACTATCAGCACTCCTAGTAACCTGACTAGCTACTGTTGGAATGTATGAAGTAGGGAATGCGCCAGCTTCTAACTGTGCGCCCCACACATAAAACGCATTGGTTATAGTTGTAACGTATAAATACGAATACATTATTGTGCCGCTTGTAGCATTTGGTGCTGTAATAGAGATACGATACCAACCATTACCTACAGAAGTAATAGAGGTACTTGTAGCAGTAGCTGATAAAGATGTAGCAGTTAAATTACTTAAATTAAAATTATAAGCATAATTATTTACACTGTCTCTTAAATCCATTCTAATTATTGTTCCTGAATATGCTTTTACATAGGCAGTTTGTGTGTATGCAATATTTGTTGCGGGAACAGTAATATTTTGTGCTATTTGAGAGTTTGATGAACCTGATGTCATTAATGCTGCATTTAGACTACCATCAGGAGCGATGCCCGCAGATGCCGTCATTGTAACTGTTCCTGCTTGAATCCAATAAGTATTATTAGCAAGAGCAGCACTATAAATCAGCAAATTAGTCCTAGCTTCCTCAATCAACAATCCATTTGGTGTTCCTGCTGTTGGGCTATAGTCAAGGCGTGGTGCGTTGATAGCTGCAGTTTGCAGTACGGGGATGTAGTTAGTAATAGCTGTAGTAGTTGTAGCGTTATATGCTGTGGCTGAAGCTCTTTGTTCTAGTTGTGCGCCCCAGATGTAGGTTGTTACAAATCCACTAGCGTTTCTATCTTGAATAGGCAACAACGCACCTGTAGAAGCGGCAGTAAATGTGGTGGAATATCTAGCCCATCCAGTAGTTGCTGTAAATGTTCCGTATGAGTTTCCGTTAACATCATAAATACTAAATACTCTAGTTCCAGAAGCAACATAACAGTAAAGAGATACTGTGTATGTAACACCAGAAGTAATAGTAAATTGTCTTATAGAACCATATTGAGCAGTAAATGTTATTGATGCGGCAGTTGTAGTTCCATCAGGGGCAACTACAGCGTTATCTACAATAGTGGCTGTTGTTGGTGACCAGATAGCATTAGTAAACTGCTGTGAGTAAGTAAATAAATTCTGTTCAGCTACAGCACTACTCTTACCATCATAGTAAGTAGCAGTTGTGCTTCTAGCAAAAGTAATCCTAGAATCTAAAGTCTTTGAATTAACAAAGTCTAAGTTCAGCGTAGGCTCTACATCACTAATCTGAGTATCGTAGTAAGGGTTGTTGCTTACTGTGTCTAGGACATCTTGAAAAGCGAGTTTGCCAAGGTATTGGTTTAGTGGGATTTGGTTTGGTGCTGTACCGACATCAGTCTGCAAAACAGCAGCATTAGCAGGGTAATCAGAATAAACTAATTGAGTACCGCTTGAAAAGTTAGTTAATGAACCGCCATTTGAGGAATCTAGGACAGTAGTGCGAATAAGGGTAGTGCCTCCGCTTCCTACTGTTCCAATGCCCACTTCCCAGTTAGAGCCTGTTTGATCTGCAATGGTGTAATAAGTTAAATTATTAGCACCAATTCCAGCCGAGAA
>CAIUOC010000063.1 GCA_903900685.1 uncultured Candidatus Saccharibacteria bacterium
CAGTTTTTGAATCAGTTCCATTAAAACCGTTCTTCACTTCCTTAACAGATGAACCAATACTTCTTGCAAGTTCCGGAATTCTCTTTGATCCGAAAAGCAATAGTATTATAAGTATAAGTACTATTACGCCTTCTATTTTACCAGTCATATAATTCTCCCTCTTAATAATATATATTAACTTTATACCTTATGCTTTAAGATGTAAAGTAGTTTACTTTTATTTAACTATTACGACTCCGGTTTGAGTTGGACTGTCAACGAGATAGTAATGAAATGTTACTGGTTGATGAATCACCCAAGAATATCCCGCATTTGCTTCTATGGCACGATTGTTGAAGAAGTAAGGTGGAACTTTTTCGGTTGAAACTATAGCTATTGTATGTCGCTTGCTATCACCGTTTTGCCAAATAATCTTGGAGTCTACCTTAGCATTGAGCGTTTCAGGAAGTGGACCATTATTAGATATTTGGATTAAGGCTTCATGCTTATAATTCCTTAATTGAGCGGTAGTTTGGTGAGTTCCTGGCTCGTTTTGGGTTACTATTTTGCTAGTAGTGCTTTTTTTACCGCCAGCTAATATCATAATAATTGCTATTATGATGATTAGCGCAATTCCTATTTGTAGATAAAATATTGTTTTAGATTTATTACTTTTTATATTGTTCTCATTATTTACAGGTGCCGATGATTCCATTATATAATTTCTCCTTTATTATTCTTTCTCGTAATTATCCCTATGGTGCTCCAATTGTGCCCTTTATATCAGCAGCATTTTGGATTGGACTAGGGCTAGGATAGGTTGTTACTCCTAGAGAAGTTAGCCATAATCTGGTTTCATTTGCGTAATTTATAGGTGTAGCATCGCCTCCTGCTATATGCCCACAAGACCAGCATGCGAATAAGTTAGGCTTAGGGCCATCTTCGTCAGTCCAGAATTGTAACAGAACTTTTCCGCTCCTGTATTGAGTGCTGTTAAATAGTGCGGCCAAATTAGACTGTAGCCAGCAATCTGCTTGAGCAGAAGTACCATCATGCATGTCATTTAATAGTGTAGGAGTTATGAATGAAAATCCAGTTGGAGGGTTGCTGAAATCGAACTGTGTCTTGATTGGAGCGATACAGTTAGGCTGTGTAGACGTTTCAACTGGAGTATTTGTAAGCGGCAGAACTTCGTTAGCACATTGAGCCTTATCGGTTGGGTCATACATATACAATTCTGGTATGTGTTTGGAAGCATTACCTGATTCTGAGCAAGCACTTGTTGCGCCTTCTACATATTCCCTATGAGGTACGTTTATAGCTGTTTGTCTCATGACTCTGAATATATTATCTTGAGTCGTCGAACAGGTTGTAGAAGGTGAACAGTCCTGATTTACATTAGTAGAAGTAGTGCATGGAGCTGTTATTGGACTATAGCCACAGCCTGTCCACGCTCCAACATACTGCGTAGCTGAGTTTTGTGGATTTACTTCAGTTTCATAATCTTTTTGGAAATAGTAACAGCTATTAGCTATAGTTTTTGTATATGGCATATCTGCTCCGAAACCAACACCACCTACACTTGACCAGGAGTGATTTTCTTCAGATATAACTATAACGGTATCGATATTATTGCCAGTTGGTGCATTACCACAGTAATTAGAAGCAGCAATTAAAGGAGCTGGTTCGGTGGATACAAATTTTGATTGTGCCGATTTATTACCTGCAACATCATAAGCTAAAACTGTATACTTATATGTTTGACCAGCAACGTAAGCTAGCGAATCATTAACAGAAAGTGTAGTAACGTTTCCGTTTAGAATTGGTGAGCCATCTCTATAAACTATATAACCAGCAAGACCTGATGCAGTTCCGCCTGTTGGGGCATTGTCGGTAACAGCTTTCCATGAAATAGTAACTTGAGTTGGCGAATTCATTTTAATTGTTGGGGCTAATGGAACATTGGGCGCAACATTATCTGTTGTAGTTGGCGTAGGTGTTGTTACTTGGGATGAATTTGATGAAGCAGAAGTGTTTGTAGGAGTAGCTTTATCCTGAGCAGTCACGGTATAGGTATATGTAGTTGAAGAAACTGTTGTTGAATCTATAGCGGTAGTTGTTCCAGCGAGTACAGGTGGTAAATTAACAGTCGTAATGACATTAGTAACAGGGTCTATGTTTGTTCGAGTTATAACGTATTGTAATAACCCAGTTCCGCTATCTGTTGATGCACCCCAGGATAGGTTAACAGAATTTCCAGTTACAGATGCTAAAACTGCTGTTAAGTTTGTAGGTACTGTTGGTGCAGTTGTATCAACAGGTGGTGGTGGTGGAGGAGTCTGAGTAGTAACTGATATAGCTGTGGATTGAGGTGAAACAAGTGTTGTTGTGACAGAGTCATAAGCTTGTACAGTGTAGGTATAAGCTGTAGAAGCGGTTAAGTTAGTATCAGCATATGCTGTACCAGTGCCTTTTATGTCTGCTACCTGGGTACCGTTTCGGAAAACTCTATAACCTCCGATGAGACCAGTAGTATCTACCGATGCTGTCCATGATAGATTGATCTGAGTTGTTGAAATAGCGGTACCGGTCAAACCTGTAGGAGCTGATGGAGCTGTAACTGGTTGCACAGGTGTTTTTACGGTTGCTGTTGCTGCTTGAGAAACATTTGATGGTGATGCATTGTCTGAAGCGGTAATGCTATATGTGTAATTAGCATTATATATTGCTGTAGTATCTGTATATGTATAATTTGTTGTAGTTGCTGATGAAACTATTGGAGGGATAGTAACTTTGTTATTTGAACCATCTGTTCGAGTAATATCATACTCCTTTACTCCTGTACCGCCAGTGTTGTCCGTAGAAGCAGTCCAGCTAAGATTGACAGTGCTTGAAGTAGTACTGGCAGATTTTGCACTAAAATTAGACGGAATACTTGGTGCGGTGGTGTCAATAGGTGCAGCAGGGCTGTTTGACAATACTTGATGAAGAATATCTATATATGATCCGTACCCGCTAGCTGAAGTCCATTGTGATGCAGGTTCAACAGCAGTTCCTTCACCCCATTCGTTAAATGTAGTAACTAGTTGGAACTGAGCCTGGGAAGCAACCATAGCATTAACGCTATTAAGCCAAGTAGCTGAGTCTAAACGTGCTAGTCTCGGAGCAGCTTCACTATACAACCAAAATCCTGGAGAGATTGTATACGAGTATTTGCCTTGAGAATCACTTGCAGAAGCTGGGCCATATTGATGCCAACCGTCAGGTTGTGTAGAACAAGCTGTATATCCACTGAATACTTTGAGTACAACATAGAATTGGAGATTGACGTTTGCATCATGCCATCTTTGAACCATAGCACAGGAATCATTACCGTCAGTAAAAACGAATATGACTGGTTTGCCATTAACATATAAGTAATTGGCATTATTTGCATAATTAGATTTTATGTAGGTAAGATCTGAAGTTAATTGTGCAACAGTTGGATCACCGGTACTTTCTTTTTCATAATAAAGTGACCACTTTAGATTTTTACCATTCGATGCGTTAGCTGAGTTATTAAGGAGGGCTGGGATACGAGTGCTTTCACTATGCTGTCCTTGACCCCACCATGATGCTATTGCTGCATCTAGGCCTGCATAAGTCATCTCCTGAATGTGCTTTGTGATTATAGTAGCGTCATCTGAGCTATAGAAACCTGATACTGGATTGTAGTGCGTGTTTGGTGTTGCTATTTTTCCCCAAGTTTCAGGAAACCATGGGTAGTAGAAAGCAGCTCTAACCGGACCATTTGTTGTAGTGGGTGGTGTTACCGCATTTTTGACTGTGTAGTTTATATTAGCGCTTTTTGTGCTGTTGCTAGCTGAATCATAGGCTATTGAATAAAGACTATGTGATCCATCGGTTAATTTTGAAGTATTAAATCCAGGAGTATTATTTGTTGGATTATTTATTACCCAGTTAGCGGATGAATTAATTGTTCCAGTACCAATTAATGTAGAGTCATTATAGAATTCTACTTTAGTAACTCCAACATTATCTGAAGCAGATGAAGCGAAACTATAAATTCCACTAACTGTAGAACCAGCTGTAGGAGCTGTAATAGCAACATTGGTAGGAGCAGTTGTATCGGCAGTTGAAGTTTGAGATGTATAGTCAACTAAAAGCTGAGGAGCATTTGCGCCAGAATTATTATATTGAATTATTCCTCCGTCTTTAGGATATAAGCAAAATGATACTAAGCCAGTAGTTTTTACTACTGATGTAAGATCTATAGTCTTCCATGCGTTAACGGTAGTAGATCCTGAATCTGCCAATATACTTCCTATTGTAGGATGTGTATCATAGGTTACCTTTGTAGGATCCCAGGTTGAGTCAGCAACAGCCTTCAAATAAAATCCAGCACTGTTTGCTGTCTGAGTATAGACCTTTAACTGAACCTTATTAATAACATCTGTCGTATTAGGAGTTGTAACGTTAAATTTTACGAAACTTCTGTAGCCACCAATAGTATTACCAAGACCTGTCGTTTGAAGAATAGAAGGATTTGCTGAGGCTAGACTTCGAGATTTTGATGATATTACCGCTGATGAGACTAAAGGTAAGGTACTTGTAGTAGTTGCTGCCTTAGCGAATAAAAAATACGCACCTCCACCAATAGCTATTATTGCTATCATGAACAATGCTATAATTTTTTGCTGCCCAGAATAAGATGTTAGTTTTTTTAATTTGCTCATTTATTATTACTCCCCATAACGATTATGTAAGCATAATGAATTAAAATGAACAATATAGCAAATTAATTATGCTTATTATTTATTTGAAAACTATTATTAAGTAACTATTTTATTTTAATACAATGCAGCTGCTTTAGGCATCTCAGAACCTTCAAATAACTTCTTAACTTCTTCAGCTTCAACAGATTCTTTTTCTAGAAGTTTATCTTTCAATTTTTCGATACTCTTTAAATTAGCTTTTATAACAATTCTTGCTCGATTGGCGGCTTCGGTAATTAAAGCCTCTACTTCTTGATCGATAAGTTTAGCTGTATCATCAGAGTATTCGCGTTCATGTACAATTTTTTCTATCATCATTCCTTCGTCAATATGAAAAACCTGGTCTCTTAGTTTTTTACCCATTCCCTGATTTATAATCATATCTCTAGCGAGTTCAGCGGCTTTTTGAAGATCATTGCCCGCCCCAGTTGTTATTCGATCTGGGCCATAAATAACTTCTTCAGAGATTCTTCCTCCAAGCATACGGGCAAGAATATCCTTAAATTCAATCAGACTATGGTAACTCCTGTCTTCGGGTGGAATAAACCATGTTACACCGCCTGTTCCACCTCTTGGAATAATAGTAACTTTATGAACTAGATCACTATCTGGCAAAACATGTCCTACAATTGCATGACCTGATTCATGATAAGCAGTTAATTCTTTTTCTTTTTCGTTCATTACCTTACTCTTACGTTCTGGCCCGATTGCTACCTTCTCAAAAGCCTCAGTTAGGTCTTCATTATTGATTTCTTTTTTATTTTTACGTGCAGCAATTATTGCAGACTCATTAGCAATGTTTTGAAGATCAGCACCTGATGATCCTGCGGATTTTGCAGCTAAAGCAGGAAAATCTACACTCTTATCGATTGGGATTTTTTTGAAATGGATTTTAAGAATAGCTTCTCTGTCTTTACGGTCAGGTAAATCAATGTTAACTCTACGGTCAAATCGACCTGGCCTAAGTAATGCTGGATCGAGTACGTCTGATCTGTTGGTCGCAGCAAGCACAATTACATTCTGTCCTTGCTCAAAACCATCCATTTCAACAAGTATCTGGTTTAATGTTTGTTCACGTTCATCATGACCTCCACCCATTCCACTGCCACGTCGGCGACCAACAGCATCAATTTCATCTATAAAAATTATACATGGGGAGTTCTTTTTGGCCTTTGCGAATAAGTCTCTAACCCTGCTTGCACCAACTCCAACAAACATTTCAACAAATTCTGATCCTGAAATACTGAAAAATGGTACATTAGCTTCGCCTGCTACGGCTCTTGCAAGTAATGTTTTACCTGTTCCTGGTGGACCAATTAGGAGTACACCCTTTGGAATTCTAGCTCCTACAGATGCGAATTTTTTTGGATATTTTAAAAACTCTACAACTTCTTCTAATTCTTGTTTGGCCTCTGAACTACCAGCGACCTGATTAAAGTCTACTTTGTCTTTTTCGTTACCATATAACCTTGCTCTACTCTTACCAAAGCTAAGTGCCTGATTACCTTGGCCTTGTGCACTTTTAAGCATGAAATATATTACACCTGAAATTATTATTATTGGTAGTATAGTAAGTCCTATATTAAGCCATGTTGAAGAAGAGGATGTTGCGGGTGCATACTCGACAGTTACTTGATTAGTATTAAAGCCTTCTGACTTAAGACTTGCACTAGGATCCTTATATGACTTCTCAGTAGCTTTGGATTGACCTTTCTTGGTAATTGTTAATTGGTTACTATTTACATATATATATGACAGTTGATTGTCATTATTTTGTTGTTTAGCTTGAGTTATAGGTATCTGGGTTAATTTATTTGATGATTGCCCATAAGCTGCAAATACTATTAGTCCTAAAAGAATAAGTAAGGCAATAAAGCCAAAATTCTTAAATCCCTTCTTATTATTACTGTCTTTATGATTTGGTGAACGAAAACTTTTTTTATCCATAGATTTTTTATTATAACAGAAAATTTACAATCCTGACATAATTATCACTTAGTAATTTTCAATGTATTAATTCCAATAACAAGGCTAGCTTTGTTATATAAGTCTAGTTGTTTATTTTTATCGAAAGTCTTTGCAGCAATTACACTTCTGTCTATGGTTTTTCTATCAAATGAGCCAAGACCTTGGTTTCTAAGCCAAGAAGCCATGATTTCAGTTGAAACCTTATGTGGCAACATAATGAACCATTTTTTATCTAGCGTATTACCACTACTATGTTTAATTAACTGCCGATTTAATTCTAGATCTAATGTGTGATTAATTTTGCGTGAATTACTCAAAATATCAACAAAATTATTTTTTGACTGCCGACTTAACCCAGCAAGTAATTTATGCCTAATATAATTTCTAGAATATTTCGTGTCTTTATTAGTTTCATCTTCAAACCACTTCAAATTATTTTTTTCAGCGTAGTCAATTAGGTCTTGTTTTGGATACAGAAGGAGTGGCCTTTTAATTGTTTTTGTACTTTTGAGTGAACTCAAACCCCTTCTTCCAGTTCCCCTTATTATATTAAATGTGGCTGTTTCTATTAGATCATCTTGGTGATGAGCTGTAACTATAGAATCTGCGGCTAGGTTTTTTCGAGTTGTTTCTAGAAAATTATACCTAGCAATTCTGGCCGTCTCCTCACTTACATCTGGGCCAAGCTCAATGCGCTCTGAATAAAAAGGTATTTTGCGAACATAAGCAAGCTCCTTGACGAAGTCATGATCTAAGTTAGAGCTTTTTCTTATACCATGATCAAAATGAGCAACAATTAAATTTAGTTTTTTTTGTTTAGAAAGCAAATCTAGTAGAACAACTGAATCAACTCCACCACTGACTGCAACTATGTATAATCCAGGTTCTAAATTTATTTCCATAATTAATATAATACTCTATCGTCTATACAACAGATATAAAAAATGGTATATTTTAAAACTGATAACTATGGCGGCGTAGCTCAGATGGTTAGAGCGCGAGACTCATAAGCTCGAGGTCACAGGTTCAATTCCTGTCGCCGCTACCATTTCAGTATTTTCAGCGTTTTTATCGCTAATTTTGTCTAATAAGAGATGCGAGTCTATCTGATTAATGGTTCCGAAGATTTATTCTCCAAGGACTAGATGCCTCCAGATAAAATAGTCACATTAGACAGAATAAGAATTAAGCGAACCCTGGGAAGAATATACGACAGTAAACTAATCCAAAGTAAACTTAACCTTAAAAATATTCTATAAATAAGTTAATTAATCTAGAATTTAAATAGAGCTAAATCGCATCTTTTTAATAATTTATTGACTTATTACAAGCTCGAAAGAATTCTATCAATTTCGCTAATAGCTGGGTCATGAGCTTCAATAAGCTCAAAACTCATAATGTCCATGGAATAATTTTTTTCCATTTTTTGTTTGCCCTTTTTTTGTTTTTTAATTTACTTTGTTATTATACCTGATAAGCATAAGCCTGTCAATAAAATTCTTTTTAAAATAAAAAATAGTCTGGTTAGGACTATTTCAATCAGTTTACTCTTGGTTGCGGGGGCAGGACTCGAACCTGCGACCTCGTGGTTATGAGCCACGCGAGCTGCCGCTGCTCCACCCCGCGATATGGTGGATTTATACTTATGAAGTAAATCTTGAATAACTATACACAACAGAGGTAATTTTGTCAATAAACTATCTGTGCATGAAGAAATTTACCCAAGCATCAAAATTGTTTTGCCATTTTGATTGCACTGAAGTTGGTTGATTACTAATGGCTTGAGTCGATAAAGGCACTAACCGACTCAATGCAACTGATCGTGGAATTATAACTTCAGTTTCGCTAGATCCGGCTAGACCAAAATTTTGTCTTGCTGAAAGCTCAAGATATTGATTTGTATTATAGTAGCTGTTTTCTAATTTAAGGTTATCGTTTTTAAGTTTTTGAACTTGGTTTTCTTGTTGCAATTTAGATATTTGTTTTTGTAGTCCATAGTTAGTCTGAACGGATTTCACTCCACTCCATGTAACAAGTAAAACTATAATTAAGAAAACAACAAGACCGATAAATCTCGTATCCTTAAGAAATGGTTGAATATTATTTTGATAGAATTTTTTTATTACGTTTATCATGTAGTAAATTTATTATATATCGAATTTACTAAATCTGATATACTCAATCTGTTAACCTATAAAGGTAATATAAGGGGATGTAGCTCAGTGGTTAGAGCAGTCGGCTCATAACCGATTGGTCGCAGGTTCAAATCCTGCCATCCCCACCATGCTGGATATCAGTGGCTTCATTAATAACAGATGGACGACCCATAGTAACTTCACTCATAACTCTTTAATTGTATGTATTAGTTCTGTTGTATTAGATACCTTAATATGTCCGACAACAGTAGTTGCGTCCAGGTCTTGGACGGAACTTAAGTATTTATTGCAATTAAAAACCTACCATATTACACTTGAGCTTAATGGAACTTAAGAAAAACATTTAAAACTAAGGAGCTATGATGGTCAAGTTAAACAATAATGAAAAAGGCTTTGGAATAATAGAAGGCTTGCTAATTGTAGCAGTGGTAGTACTACTTGGTTATGTTGGCTATATGGTTTACAAGAACCACAACAAAACTACTAACAACAGCTCAACTATAACTAGTACGACTACTCCTGCTACAAAGTCAACGACACCAACTACAACGCCAGTACAGGCTACAGCTCAATACGGCACAATAACGGGTAGTGCTTCTTATCCTAGTTCAGGGCTGCCAACAGACGAACAAGTATGCGCTGTAGATATAACTAGTTCCGCAAAGGTTTACTGCGACAAAATTGGCGCAAGACAGCCAGCCAATAACTGTGGCTCAGACTTAAGTTGTACTCCACCATCACCAGTGTTGAAGTTTTCAGTAAAAGTACCGACAGGCGACTACTATGTTTATGCTACTGCCGAGAAAGAACTGCCAAACTACAAGGCTTACTATGACGAGTATTCCAAATGTGGCAATTCAGTTAATTGTCCAGCAACAGGACATAAGCAGTACATTAAAGTTACAGTTGCTGCAAATGCTACCGTTGAAAATGCTGACCCTGGCGACTGGTACGCTAACTAGCTAACAGTAGCATTTACTTCTTTTTCATCACATACCGAGTTATATGTTTTGTTTTAATTGGCTGTTGTACTGCGTTTAATGTTAGTTTCAAACCATTTCTAGTTATAATAAGTTCTTTGCTTTTAGGCGCATAGCCAAGCAAGACAACACCGCCGCCTTCATCTGTAATTGACCATTCATTGTCAGTATTGTTTGGGTCGTCTTCATCAATACTGTCCAGCACTTCTAGTAGGGCATATAACGACTTTGTGGCTTCACGCGACAGTTTAGCAACTTTTTGGTCATAATTCATAGTTACTAGTATATGCGCTAACGGGCGTTCTTGTATCTTTGTCTTCTTTAATGCGCTTCCGGCCAACAGCTATATCAGCTAGAATATCTTCTAGTGGTCGGGTTTCAAAAAGCCTGATAAGACCGCCACCAAAATTTAAGCAAGATTTTTTAATTTACTA
>CAIUOC010000064.1 GCA_903900685.1 uncultured Candidatus Saccharibacteria bacterium
ATCAAGTGACATGCCATCAACAAGTGAGGCACCGATTGATGAAAGCTCAGCCATGACTTCTCCGGCAGGTTCTTCTATGCCAGAAGGTAGTGACATGCCATCAATGACTCCCGTCGTACCTACGTCTCCACTAGCTAATATCAACGATACTCAACTTCCATCAGACAATACTCCAACACCTCCCGTTAATCCATTGGGTGTAACCAATCCAGCATCTGCAGCTCAAATACCATCAGCCACTCCTTTAAATAAAAAGAATAATAATATGGTAATTATTATTACTTCAGTTATTCTTGTGATTTTACTCGGTGTTCTAGTATTTGTTTTCCTTAGAACTAAGAATTAAGAAAAGTTATCTCTTAACCACTCGTCAAGAGATTTACCACCGCCACCAGTTAAGCAAACAACCATATCGTTATTATCTAGGTGTTGTTTTATTGCATCTTTCAGTTCTTGGTCTAGATTCATTGACTGAGCTAAACTAGGATTATCTAAATGCTGAATTAATTCATCAGGCGTTAATATGCTCTGTTTTGGATCTTCTCGAGCTAAATAACTTGGCACCCAATAAAGTTTATCTGCGCCATTAAAACAATCCCGATATTCATCTATCATAAAGTGTTGTCTTCTGTTTGTTAGCGGCTCATATACAATAATTAATTTTTTACCTTTTTCTTCTGCAAGTTCTTTAGCAACACTCATTGCGCCTTTTATTTTTTCAGGAGTATGTGCATAGTCCGAGTAAAGATTTGAATCTATTTCCTCCATTCGTCGACTTGATCCTGGAAATTTATTTATCATCTCTATAAGTTCACTAACAGGCTTATGGGTAATTTTAGACAGACAATCAATTGCTAGATAACCATCCAAGCGATTATAAAGCCCCTTAAGTTTAATTTGACTAATTTTTGGGTCGTTAGTTCGAAGAACAGTGATGTTATCTCTATTTGGAAGATCTAGGTAGTCAAAATCTTCGCCCCAGACGATTGTGTGAGTGCTAGAATCGATGAACTCCCTAAAAGCGCCCTTATAGTCGTCTCGTGTAGGAAAGACCTCATGATGGTCCCAACTGACTCCAGTAATTACACTCATGTTTGGTTCAAATGCTAGAAAGTTTCGATCGAACTCATCAGCTTCATAAACAAAATATTCTGATCCTGGTATAAATTGACCCATTTCACCAAAATTTATCTTAGCACCTACTGAATAACTAATTGGTATTCCTAGTGATTTAAACAACCATATAATCATAGCCGTGGTTGTTGTTTTACCATGAGTTCCGGCAATGGCTATCATTTTAAGCTTTTTATCATTAATTATCTGGTTTAAAAGATCATCTCTTTTCGTGCTTTTTATATGCATTTGCTTAGTAAATTTAAATTCATCAGCATCGGGATTTTCCATTGCAACTGCGGATGAATAGACATACCAGTCTATGGCTTGCTTGTTATGTGAATTTTCAATATCTTCGTAACTTTGACCAATTGTAATATCTTTGATTCCTTTTTTCTTAAGGTAATCTATATATGTCGAATTTTGTTTATCTGATCCAGAGACCTGATAACCGGCCTGTTTAGCAATAAGAGCCAGTGGTCCTATAGCAGTTCCGCCAATACCAGAGAAGAAAATATGCATATTTACAGTCTATCATGAAGTTTAAATATGCTAGACTATCTCTATAAGCATATGAATAATATCTGGATAAAAATTCTAAAAATAAAACCCTACTATTTGTTTATTTTATTTGTTGTTGCAGTGACAATCTGCATCGTATCTCTTAGGGAAAATAATCAGCATATGAGCCTATTGAGAGATAAAGTTTTTATTGCCGATAATACGGGCAATGGACTTACCAGCTCACTTTATGAACTAAGAAGTTATGTTAACTCTCATATGAATACAAGTCTTTCTAACGGCAATACATCAATATACCCTCCTATTCAGCTACAACACACATATGAGAGATTAGTTATTGAGCAGACGAATCAAGAAAAGAATAACATTTACTATAATGCCCAAGTTTATTGTCAGCAGCTCAATTCTATAAGTATATCTGGTAAAAATCGCATACCTTGTATTCAGGAATATATTGCAAACCATGGTCAGCAATCAATCCCAACCGGTTTATTTGAGTTTAATTTCCAATCACCAAGTTGGTCTCCAGACTTAGCGGGCTGGTCATTAATAGTCAGTGGATTTTTAATTATTTTATTTTTTTTAGATCTTTTTTATTGGATTGTAAATAAAAAAAATTAACAGATAACAACAGATTAAAAAATAAAAATATTTGACAAATTTTAAGCTAACAGGGTATGTTAGTAATACTAATTAATAATTATAAGAGAGGGAATTGTAAAATGGCTTATAAGCACACAAACTCTAAGGGCGTAACATATTATTTAAACTCCAAGTTGGTAGTTCTACGTGGTGGTAAAGAACAAAGAATCTATTACTTCTCTAAGGACGAAAGACCAGAAGCATCAGACATTCCTGAAGGATTTGTCGTTAACGAAAACCCAAGAAATGGTTTTTTGACTGTTAAACGAGCATAATTTAGATTATCTAAATAGTAAATACACCTTAGGATTACCTAGGGTGTATTTTTTTGCTATAATTAATTTACATAAATGACAAAAATTATAGAAGTATCTAATTTAACTAAAATATATGACGACAAGACCGTTGTTGATCATATAAGTTTTGATGTCAAAAAAGGTGAGATTTTTGGCATACTTGGCCCAAATGGTGCTGGCAAAACAACAACTCTCGAAATGATGGAAACACTTCGTGAAATTGATGATGGCTTCGTAATTATTAATGGTATTGATGTATCAAAAAATCCCCAAAAAATTAAATATATAATCGGCGTTCAGCCGCAATCACCCGCTTTTCAGGATAAAACTAAGGCTTCAGAAATTATAGAATTATTTGCCGCCGCTTACGGAATAAAAGTTAAGCCTATCGAATTTTTAAATGACGTCAATCTTGGAGAAAAAGCCAATAGTTATGTTGAGAAATTATCTGGTGGACAAAAACAAAGACTCTCAATAGCAGCTGCTCTAGTACATAAACCAAAAGTTTTTTTCTTGGATGAGCCTACAACCGGTCTTGACCCACAGGCCCGAATGAATTTGTGGGAACTCGTAAAAAAAGTTCGAGACAGTGGTGTGACAATAATTATGACTACTCATTACATGGAAGAGGCTGAAATTCTATGTGACAGAGTTGCAATCATGGATAAGGGTAAGATTATCAACATAGACACCCCAGCTAATTTAATTAAGCAATTACTAAGTCGGGGCTTTAAAAAGAAGCATGTCGTTGAACAAGCAACACTAGAAGACGTATTTATCGATTTAACCGGAAAGGCGTTGAGGGATTAATTATGAAGGGTAAATTCTTGACTGTATTCGTTTTCGCAAGACTTAATACAAAGCGATTTTTTAGGGATAAATTAGCAATATTTTTTGCTGTTCTATTTCCTCTTATTTTTCTATTTGTTTTTGGGGGTATATTTTCGAAGAATAACAATACTTCATTTAAAGTAGCGGTAATAAATCATTCAAACACACAAGCTGCGAATAGTTTAGCCAGCTCAATCAATCATTCAAAGCTTTTCAAAGTCGATGCTACGGTTATGAATATGACTGAGGCTAATTCAAAAATGTCTAAAAACCAACTTGATTCAACAATTATAATTCCGAGTAATTTTGGAGTTTTAAGCAAAGGTATTCCTTCGGGAAAAGTTAATGTCTTATATTCAGTTAACTCCGATCAGGCTGGATCGGCAGTTGTTTCAGTGCTTAATAGTCAGCTTCAGGGGCTGAATGCAAAGTATGTGAAGGTTAATATGCCCTTTAGTGTGGTTGGTACTAAATCGACCAACAAGACTCTTACAGCCTTTGACTATACTTTCTCGGGATTATTGGGTTTCTCAATTATTGGACTTGGCATATTTGGACCAATAAATGTTTTTCCAGAGCTTAAGAAACAGGGAATACTGCGAAGATTTCACACCACACCATTACGCGTATGGCAGTATTTTTTAGCTACCATGATTTCTCAAGCCATAGTTGGACTTGTAGCGATTGCTGTACTCTTTATAGCTGCAATCACTGTTTTTCACTTAAAAGTAACAGGCAATTATCTAGAAATAGCACTATATATTGTTCTGAGTATTGCTACAATTCTTGGTATAGGATTGGCGCTTGGTGGTTGGGCTAAGAATGAAAGACAGGCTGCACCACTATCTAATATTATTGTTTTTCCTATGATTTTTTTGTCCGGTACATTTTTCCCAACATTTTTAATGCCAATTTGGCTTCAGAAGGTGTCTGGATATTTACCATTAACTCCAGTCATAAATGGACTTAGACTTTTAACCACTGAAGGCTATCATCTTGTAAATTTGGGACCTCAATTATTGGCACTCGGAATCTGGATCATAATAATCTATTTTATTGCCTTCAGAGTCTTTCGTTGGGAGTAGACAAGTAAGCTTGAACGTGATATAATAATAATCATGAAATCAGAATTTGAAATACATGACTTCGATCCTAGAATTATTTCAGAAAATCAATACGAATTACCATCTAATCATGATCAAGATTTAGAACGAGGAGTTTCACAAAAAGAACTTGATGATATTGGACATAAGGTTGAATTTTCTGAAGAAACAGCTAGGGTTATAGCTAGAGCTGCTCTTGATGGCATATTTATCTCATTTGAGCAAAAAGGTCATGATAATCATAGAGAAGAGATTGGCAGTACACAAAATGATCCTGAAACAACTAGAAAAATCAAAGAAATTCTTCATCCTAAAACTAAAAAAATATCCAAAGGAAGCACTAAGGACCCTAAGCCAAAGAATATAAGAGACGGAAGTGGTAAACCTTCTTCAGCTAAACAAAATGCATCCGAGAGGATAAATATTGCAAAACACAAAATAATCAGAGGAGAAGAAAGAAAAATTAATCGCAGGGCTTTTTAGTTAATGAGCGAGAAATTATCCAGAGAGTCTTCTACTGAGATTAATCTAAATGCGCCGAATTCCCTTTCTCGTGCCTTAAAGCCTGAATATTGGGCTTTTGAAGAATCATCCTTTGAGGTTGATCCATCAAATTTGGAATATGCTGACCCGCAAAGATATGCCAGTAACCTTTATGATATTGAACCTAATCAGGCCAAAAAATTCAGCCTAACTTATAACCGAGATCATATAGATCCACGACAACAGAAGCTCATTAGTGTTGCCTTAGTTCCTAGTGAATATAATCTATTACTAAGAAGCAATAACCCTAGGTCATTAGCTTCTGTTGCTATGAGCAGAACCATCGCTTCGAAACCAATTATTGATTTAGGCAGAAGAACTGAAGAAGCAAAAAGGTCAGGAATTTATGCCCTTGAAAATAAATTAGAAGCAATGACAAACTATCAAGAAACAACAATTGACAGGGATATAAAAATTTCTAATCGTATGCTTGAAGCAAGTAAATATCCTGGTTTATCTAGAGGTAAAGAAATGAATATGAGAACTGATCTTTCCTGGGTTATGGATCACATGCTTGAGAACATGTTTGACGCTCTTAAGAACCAAAAAGATTGGTCAGAAGAACAAATGAACCTAGCTCGTAAGACTACCTATAGGAGAATGTTCTATGAAAGAGATAGCAATAGACATATAGGATATTTTAAAGAATTAATGAGTGTTAATAGGTCTTGGCTACTTAGAAAGAATGCATTAATAAACGATAGAAGCTCTAGTATAAGACGCGAGTTAGATAATTTAAATGGCTAGTAATCCTATATTTATTCTAGCCCCAATGGATGATGTTACCGACACGGTATTTCGACAGATTATCGCTTCATTATCCCCACCAGATGTTTTTTTTACTGAATTTGTAAATGTTGATGGCTTGCAAAGCCCTGGACGTGAACAAGTAATCAAGAAACTGAAACATACAAATAAAGAAAAACCTTTAATAGCTCAAATATGGGGAAGAAAACCAGATAATTATGAAAAAACTGCCAATGAACTTGTAGATATGGGATTTGATGGTGTAGATATTAATATGGGTTGTCCTGTAAAAACAGTCACTAAAAATGGATGTTGCAGTGCTCTGATAAGCGACAGGAAACTAGCTAAAGAAATTATTGATTCAACTAAAAAAGGATTAAAAGGCAGAATACCTTTCAGTATTAAAACAAGACTAGGGCAAAACGAAATCGATTATTCTTGGATAGAATTTTTACTACACCAGGGCTTGGATAGATTAACCGTACATGCTCGAACAGTAAAAGAAATGTCCAAAGTACCAGCACACTGGGATGCAATGACTGAAGTCGTTCGACTAAGAGATAAAATATCACCCAAAACTCAAATAATTTTAAATGGAGATATTACATCCATTAAGCAGGGCAGTGAACTAACTAAAAAATATAACCTAGATGGAGTCATGATAGGACGAGGGATTTTCAGAGATCCTTTATTATTTAGTGGAAATGATTCATGGAAAAGTTTTACTAAAGAACAAAAAATTAATTTATTTATCAAACATATAAAACTATACGAGAAAACCTGGGGTGATTCTCGAAAAGTACATGTCTTGAATAAGTTTTGTAAAATATATATTGAGGGTTTTAATGGGGCTAAGGAATTCAGAGAGCAATTAATGGCCGCTGAGTCATATGATGCATTATTAAACCTTTTAGATAAGTCTTTGATACAATAAAGCTTATGGATAGGCCTAGAAAATCAATTCGAAATAATAACAATTACATTTTTCCTGATGATACAGGCAAGGAGTATCTAAAGATTCTAATCATAGTTTTATTATTTTTCGCCATTAGTTTAATCTCAACATTTGGTAGAGGCTGGGGTATAAAATATTTTTGGCAGGACGTCATAGCTATTTTTCTAATAATGTCATCTGGCTATAAGATGTTCCGATATGAGTATTTTATAAAAATATTTGGAACATATGACTTGTTTGCGCTTAGATGGAAGCCATGGGCATATATTTATCCTTTTGTAGAATTAATTCTGGGAGCAAATCTTCTCCTTACTAATGGATCAAAATTTATGTATTTTCTAGTTGCTGTTTTCTTTTTTATAACCGCATATAGTGTACTTAAACAAAGATCTAAACACATTCAGGCAATGTTTGCTTGCCTAGATAAAACTTTAAGACTACCAATTTCCTTAATAAGCTTATTCGAATCTGCAATAGTGATTACCTTGTCGATTTACTTATTAATTTTTTATTAACTTTTTAGAGTGATTTTAAAAACAAACAATTAAAAATAAGTTACATAGGTAAAAACTGGATAATACTTAAGAAGCAGTGATATTGGCTGGAGTTGTAAGTAGAGTCTGTAATAAAGTTGCTTGAGTTGTCTGAAGAGTATTGGTTGCTGTTACTGTTGAACAGGTTCCGCTAGGTTTAACTGTTATTAGATAAGTTCCAGCTGTACCAGTTGTGAGTTGCTTAACAAATGTCTCACCGGTCTTAAGAGTAGTTGTCCCAGCTGTATAGGTTCCGGTTACTTTAACTAGTGATCCAATTCCAATTCCAGCAGTAGCTGAACATTTAGCATCAGCTGTAGTAAGTGTTGCAGTTGAGAAAACATCAGTATTGGATGTTTTTGTAAAATTATCACTTAATCCACTTAGAGCCTCTGGAATATTGCTAATAGTTATTCCTAGGCTTGGTATAGCTAATGAAGTGACTGTTGTCTTCACGGGCGTATTATTCGTAACTTGACTCTTTAATGTGGCATTATTTTTGAGTAAAGTAGAATTCTGATCAGTCAATGCATTAATTTTGCCCTGCTGAGAGCTTATAGTAATTGCGTCTTTTTTAACTATGCCATTCTGCCAATAGTAAACTCCAGCTACAGCAATAGCTAAAACAATGAGTCCAATATATCCAAATATAAAATTATGAGAATTCTTGACGTGACTAGCTGGGGCTGATTCTGTTTGGTTTTGTTGAGGACGATTTTGACTATTTATTGGTCTATTAAAATAATTTGGTTGCTCGGCATAGCTATTTGGCTTTTGCTCAGGCTGTCCATCATTATTTTGATTTTGTTGTTGTGGTTGAATCGGTTTTATATCCATACTTCAATCATAAATTATCTTGTTTTTAAATGCAAATTACTTATGCTTATTATCTTATTAATCCACCCCATTCAACCACAGTAAATCCTTTTCTGGGAATTGATGTTAATTTTTCTGTTGGAATTTGGATAGGCTGATTAAGACCCTCTGAATCTAAGAATATTCTAATAACTGTGTCTGGATTAGGGCTTATTGTTAAAGGAGCAATTTTGTTTACTTGATTGGTCCCAAACCAGGTTAGTCTGACATAGGGTGTTTTGGGTAATTTAGGCAACCAATATTCAAGGAAGTCTGTTCTTTCTTGCCTGTTTAGGCCTAGCTCTTTTAAGTTATGAACAACTGTATCTTTTAAGTTTGCCTGCTTAACTATGATGCCGGAGTTTATATCTGGATAGCTTTTCCCAATACCTTCCCAAAAAAGATTCCTATAAATAGCATTATCGCTGTTAGTAAGAGTGCCGTTAGGTTGAGCTATGACATTCCAGCCATTATTATATTTTGGTATAGAGGTCAATATATTAGCATCAATCTTTACTGAAATTTTAGTTGTTTTTGTTGGATATAGGTAAATTACTGGTTTACCACAACCACCTCCCGCTATATATGAAGTATTATAAAGAGCTGAATATTGACCAAGTGAGTTTTTATAGAAAAATATACTATGTTGAGCCAGGAAGTCTTGCATGCTAACTTGCTTGCCGGTTGGGTTATTGAAGTTTTGATCATTGTAGGCTTTAAGGGTCTGAATATATATTTCACTAGTCGAAGCATTATTCATTTCGTAAAGTGATTGACCATTATTGGTTGTGGCACTAATAGAAAAAGTTGCCTTGGGGTCCAGAACTATATCATAAAATGATCCACCCAAAGAACATCCATGGAATCCGTTATCAAATATATCCTTATTAGTTGACTTATCGCTGAATGTAATTTGTCCAGCTTTATATTCTCCGAGTGCTGGTGCTGGCTGATAATCATAAGGCCTTTTGTCGAAACCAGTAATATAATATCTATCTGCCTGATAAGTATTTCCTAAACCAGCCCTTGTTTCTTTCGACATATCTCCATATTTCGTTTTACTGTAATTAGTTACATTTTTATTGGGATCATTTACCGGACTACCTATATCAGAGGTGCCTGGACTTGTAGTGCTATTCAAAAGAAAATTAGACCCATTAATGCTAATAGTATTTGGAAGATTAAGCTCTGGATAGGATGTAGTTTGATTAATTGTAGTATTAATCCCCAACTGACTATTAAATTCATTGGTTGATTGATTAAAAAAATCTTTCGAGTAATTTTTTAATATTGTGTTTTTGCCGTCCTTACTTAGAAAAATCATATTTGTTTGACCTTGAAATTGATAAGAGGCTAAAATAATATCTGATCCATCAGAAAGTTTCCCTATAGCATAAAATTTGTATGCTGGATCAGCCTGTTTTTTGACACATTCATTATCTAAACAGGTATCTACATATAGATTTGATTTATCCAGCACAGTAAAATCTGTAATGGGTTTTTCGACAGGATTCTTAAACCACGTACGATCATTTATCTTAGTGTCTCCATTGGCTAAAATTACAGCAGTAAAGTCAGTACTTATAGGTTTGGCGATTAATTTTTTTACGCCTATAACTTTTTGATTAGTATTCTTGATTAGTATTCTTGATTTTATGACTATTGCTTACATATAAATATCCAGCTACAGAAAATCCTACAACAGCTAAACATATAAATATAACAATATATAGTTTCTTTCTGGAGTTTTGTTTTTTATCCGTCGTTAGGTTTAATTCTGAATTTAGTTTATTTGTTTCGGACTCAATATTTTGTGGAGGTAAATTTTCTGTATTCATAATAACCGCATACTACTCTACGCACACGAAAACATCAATAAGATTATGCTTATAAAATTGAAGTAATTATCTGAAATTGATGGAACAGAAGACAAAGGCCCTCAGCATACTAAAAGAAGCACCTGAAAAGATACGGGCTGTCATAGTCATATATAAAGACCGTATTTGTCGAATATTGTTTTTTAAACCTACGCGTTGATAACGAAAAAGTGTCCTTCTACCGCTGTTGCGAACCCTTTAGAAGCTTAGTGAAAGTCATTGGAAACTATGCTGGTGGGGATGGCAGGATTTGAACCTGCGACCAATCGGTTATGAGCCGACTGCTCTAACCACTGAGCTACGGCCCCACAAATAACTAGTTAATTATACCCTAGTAGAGCACAAAAGTTATAGAGTGTACTATACTATAAA
>CAIUOC010000065.1 GCA_903900685.1 uncultured Candidatus Saccharibacteria bacterium
CCTGCCAAGATTTGTAAATTATATGATATTTTGTACTATTATTTTAATTTAGTAGTTTTCTAGAAGTTAAATATTTTCTCTTTTACTAATCCTACTATAGGTAATGAAATTTGTTATTTACATAATGGTAAGCTAATGTATAAGCATGAACGATAATGAGCAGTCTAATATAAATAGCCAAAAAAACAATCAAGAGCAATTATCTAACAATTCAGTAAAGCCAGTTATTCAACCGTTAGAAATAGTAAATATTCCAACTAATCAGCAAAACTTTGTAGATAATCAAATAAAATCAAATAAGAAAATAATTCTAGCTATTATAATCTTAGTATTTATTATTGGAATAGGGAGTTATTTCTTGCTTAAACCTTCAAGTAATAGTAAGTCATCAATTGTTAACTCCTCATCAAACTCTAGTAATTCTACTCAGTTCACCTACTATCCCAATATAAATTCAAATAATGTTATTGGTTTCGATCATCTGGGTAATTTATGGGCTAATGATGGTGAGAATAAAATATTTAAATACAAATCAGGTTTTAATTCTTCAGCTAGTCCAACAACATTTATCGATCAACCTAGTTGGACAAAGGACGGCTATCCTCCTACGGTACTATCTAACTTTAATTTTGACAAAAATAATAATCTTAGTTACTTGTCTACTTCACCAGATGCTACCTATTTTGAAGACATGATTCCAACAAATGCTAAATCATCACAACAGCCATCAGTCTTTACTATACCTGACTCGCTAGCATCTAAATTTGATTTAAGCGGATCTCCAGTTTTAGCTTTCGACAATTCTGGAAATTTATGGATCACTAATTATAATACTCGTCAAATAGCTATGATACCATCCAATGGTTTTCCGAATGTAAATCCAATTCTATATTCACTGCCTGGTAATGTTGATACTAATGAAGAGGATAGTAACTCCACACCCACCGTCGTATTTGATTCATATGGAAATACCTGGATTAATTCCCTAAAATTATATGAGATTCCAACTAATAGTCCTGCTAATGTAACTCCGATAGTTTTCCCGGATACTTTAGGTGGTTATCAGAGTATGGCAGCAGATAAAAATGGAAACGTATGGTTAAGCGATGGAACGAATATAACTGAAATTCCAGCAGGAAATAAGCCTAATGGTATCAATAAAACTTTTGAAGTTAACGGACCTATAACCGGAAAAGCTAATACAATTTACGCCGACTCAATGAATAATATCTGGGTTACTGATGGTGATACGCAGTTATCTGAAATTCCAGCCGGTAGTCCAACGGGCACAAATCCAGTGAACTACACCATACCAAATAGGACTACTGAACCGGCAAAAGCTATTTATCAACCGATAATATATAATTGTGCACCTGGACAGACTACAGAGTGTGATGGTAATGGAAGGGAAAATATTCCATTTGGGAGTCCTACACCACTAAATGAAATTATCACAGATAAAAAAGGTAACTTATGGGTTCCTGAATGGGATCAAATAACAGAGCTAAAATACAGCAGTTCAAAATACTCTACGATAAATTACACGCTTCCATCAAAAGTCAGAGCCTCAGAAATTTTCTTAGATAACTCGGGAAGCATATGGTTGAACAATAATCTGCATCAAAACTATACAGAATCACCACTTCCAACTAAACCTACTTTATTCACTAAATTCATAGCTCCTAATAATTAGGTTAATAATAGACTCTAAATCTCAACCAAATACTAACTTCTTTAATTAAGGTTAGATACGGAAGATTCTAACTATGTTCTTTATGTTTCATGAGTCTATGTTCTCACTATTTAACACGTCTTCTATTTCAGAAACAACAATACCCTCGTAGTTAAAAGTTTTGACTAGGAACCATCTCCCCTGCCATACAATTAAATAAATATTTGCGTATCGTATATTGACTCTAATCGTATCAATGTGATACGATTAGTTATATGAAAGACATAAATTTAATTACATTATTTACAAAAGATTCATCTCTTAGCTCATCTGAAGTCGCCGCCTTATCGGCAAAAAAACAATCCTTAGTTACGGTCAAAAGACAGTTATCTCAACTGAAAAAGGAAGGTTATCTTGTTCAATCAGGTGCCGGTAGGTCGATAAAATATAATCTAAGCAAAAAAGGTATCCTACTTAAACCTTTCAACATAAATGAATATTTAGATTTAAGTCCTGACGAACGCCTACAAAATAATAATTTCCAATTCGACGTGTTAGAACCGCCATTTATATCACTATTCACGGATAGCGAATTAAGCATGCTTGAAAATGCTACTAAACGATATAGATTGAATGCTAAAAATAGCACACAAGAAGTACATAAAAAAGAGCTAATGCGTTTTATTATCGAATTTTCATGGAAGTCATCAAAAATAGAAGGCAATACTTACGATCTTATATCAACTGAAAGATTAATATTATATGGTGAAAAATCTCAAAAAAACACTGAATTCGAGACTCAAATGATATTGAATCAAAAGAATGCCCTTGAATTTATTATAAAAAATATGGAAATATGGACAAACCCAAAAATTAGTTCACTAGAAATGCTACACTCATATGTTGGAGATAAATTAGGTATTGCAAAGAATTTACGGAAAACTCTCGTGGGTATTACGGGGACTAATTATCGCCCCCTTGAATCTGAATTTCAAATTCGAGATGCCTTACAATTACTATTTAAATACATTAGCTCTACAGAGAATATTTATGAAAAAGCTTTACTTTGTGTATTAGGAGTAAGCTATATACAGCCTTTCATTGATGGTAATAAACGAACAAGTAGGCTTCTCAGCAACGCAATCTTACTTTCTGAAAATTATGCACCACTCTCTTATCGTAGTGTTGATGAAAGGGAATATAAGGAAGCATGCTTAGTCTTCTATGAACAAAATAGTCTAGAACCTTTTAAAAAGATATTCATTGATCAATATATTTTTTCAGCAAATAATTATAATATTGCTAATTTGTAGGATACCTGGGCTGCAATTCATATCCTAATTTAAAAATATATCTTCATTAATTCATGAGTTTATGTCCTCACTATTTAACACGTCTTATAATTCAGAAATAACTATATCTTCATAGTTACAAGTTTAGACTAGGAACCATCTCCCCTGCCAGAATTCTGTCTTTTACTGTTTTATGATATTATTTTAGTAAGACTTTAAATAGGGGGTGTAATAAAAAATGAAAAAGCGTTTTACAATTCTTGCCGAATTGAGCGGCTTATTAACATTATTGTTTGCTATGTTTGTTCCTGCTCTTGCATCAGCGGACTTTACGCCAACGACAACGTCTTATCCAAGCACATCGTCTTACCTGATAGGCATTGCACCCGGGCCGGATGGTGACATGTGGTACAGCAGTCGTGCTGATGGAAAAATCGGTAAAATGGCACCTGGCGGCACAGTTACAGAATATACACCGCCAAGTAG
>CAIUOC010000066.1 GCA_903900685.1 uncultured Candidatus Saccharibacteria bacterium
GTCGGCAGGGTAGTAGCCGCGTGAGCTTTTGATACATTCGCAGTTAATAATGGGACAAGTGTTAGTCCAATAAGTAATATTGAAACACCCATGCTTCTTGTTAAGTTGATTGATGTTTTAAATTTATTCATTACTTATTATTTAGCCCCTATTTAAGTTTATTAGTTCTTGTTTCTCTTATTAACTAAATAACCACCAGTTATTAACGAAAGGGCTATAAATAAGCTAGAGTAGAGAATTATCTGATTTGCATTATTGCCTTTTGCAAATCCAGTGCTTGGGGTGTTTGGGGTATTTGGTGTTACGACAGTTGGAGTGTAGACCTGCCATTTAGTCAGGAAGCTATTAGTGTTAGTAGAGTCATTTTCATCGGAGTTATTTATACCATTGAAGAATACTGGCCCGGTATAGTAACCTGCTGAATATAGGTTTCCAAATGAGTCTACATTTAAATTATATATATATGAATCTGCTGAAGCTGCATCACCTGCATTAGTATCAGATGAATGTACTTTACTCCAGACATAGCTTCCGTCAGAATTATATTTATTTATAATGCTAGTTTCATTAGTTCCAGAACCGAGAGATGTATAGTCGGCAGTACCATTTGGCCCATCAAGCAATGCCTCACCTGAGAATTGGCCACCAGTATATACTCCACCCAATGGATCGGTAGCTACTGAATTAAACCATGAATAATCATTCAGGTTTGAGCCTGTCTGATTGGTAATAATCTTCGTATACTTATAATTACCACTATTGTCATATTTTGTTAAATAGGCCGATTCGTTTGATCCATTATCCGAAGAGTTCTGAGAATCTGAATTATCAAAAAGTGTATTACCGGCAAACATTCCAACAGCGTAGACATTATTGTTTAAATCTGTAGCTACACCTGTTTGTATGTTAACCACTCCAGATTCAATTGAATTAGTTTTGGTCCATGCATATGTTCCATTGCTATTATATTTAGTTAAAAAGCCCGTTGGATTAGTAATGTTAATATTTGTTATTGGGTCAGTTCCTGGATTAGTCCCATCGTAATTAAATCCAATAGTGCCCATGAAAAAACCAGTAACGTAAAAATTACCTTTATTGTCAGTAGCGATGCCGGTTCCCTGGGTAAATGTACTGTCATAAGTATTAGACGATGAATCGTTATATAAAATTGATTGATAAATGCCGTTATCGTTATATTTTGCAACGTAACTGGAACAATTAGTAGATGTTACTTGCTCGCTTGGCGTAAAATTAACTGTTCCGCAAAATGAACCGGCTGTATAGATGTTGTTATTAGAATCTATACTCATTGATGCTGCACCGATATTTCCAGTACCGTTATTATTCGCAACATTAGACCAATTAGTATTGCCATTTGTGTCGAATGATACTAGAAAAATAACATAACTTGAACTTGTTGCTTTGGGGTGAATGTTAGAAATGTACTGATTATTGTTTTGTAGGGCTGGGAAAATAAGGTTACTAGTTGGTGATGTTTTTGTAAAACCATTAATGCCTGGTAGTGAAACCGTTCCATTAAAATCACCGTAAACTAGCACATTGCCATGGCTATCGGTTGAGATGCCGTAGGAGTATGAATAGCTAGATTCTGAGTTAGTTAATGTTTTAGTCCATTGGTATGATCCGTCACTGTTATATTTAGTTACAAATACATCGTCAGTCGATGAAAATAAAGTTGAGCTCCCAGTTTGACCTTCTGGAATTGTATTTCCTGGATTGAAATTAACTGCACCATAGAAAGTTCCAGTGATAAATACGTTGCCAGATTTATCACTTGTGACGTTTTGGGTGTAGGCATTGCCGTTAGTTGTATCGAAAGACCTCGAATATTTGTATGCGGGCAGAGTCGTGGCGGCACTAGCTCTTTTGTTGCTAAGGTTTAATACTGGTACAAGGGTAATAGCTATAAGGGCTATGGATAAGCTTATATTTCTAGTAAGGTTGATTGATGTTTTTAATTTATTCATATTATCTTATTTTTCCTCAATTTTATTCCTATTAATCAATCTTGCTCCAATTATTAAGCCAGTAGTTATTATTAAGCTAGAAACAATAAAGAGTAAAGTTGTATTACTAGATTTGGCATATCCTGTTGCTGGTGTATTCGGCGTGACTATACTCGGCGTATACAGATGCCAACTTGTAAGGAAAGAGTTTTCATAATCTGAGTCATTTTCGTCAGTATTATCGAGACCATTAAAATATGCTGGTCCAGTGAAGCCACCGCCTCCATATATGTTACCGATATTATCTAAGGCTAGTGACCATCCTATACCCATTGATACAGGAAAATTTGTAGAGCCAGAATCAAATGCGAAAACTTTACTAAATTGGTAGACCCCATCTGAATTAAATTTTGTCAAATAATGGGATCCTCTAAAATTATCACCTTGAAAAGTATATTCTGCATTTCCGCCTGGTCCATCAAGAAGCATGCTTCCATAAAAATATCCACTTGTATAAATATTATTCTGAGGATCTAAAGCTATTGAAATGCCTTCGCTTTCATTATTTGTATTGCTGGAAGGACTATTTGTTGTAATTCTAGTCCATAGATAATTTCCTGAACTATCGTACTTTGTTATAGCTGAAGAGCCACGAGCTCCAGCATCTGTTGAAGTTAGCTGATTATTTGGGTCGTTATTGAAGTTCAAAAGCCCAATAAAATAGCCTGACATGTAGAGATTATTGTTATTGTCAGTAACTAAATTATAAATGTAGTTACTATCATTATCATTTTGGATTGCATTAATTCTAGTCCATAGATAATTTCCCGAACTATCGAATTTACTCACAAAACCTTCAAGTCCTGTACCATTAGTAGATGGGTGTGGGTTGGTATATATATCCGTTCCGGGATCCGTGCCATTATAGTTAAAACCTACTTCACCACTAAATATACCAGACATATAAATGTTGCCATTCTTGTCAACTGTTGTGCCATATCCATCGCTCATACCATTTGTAGTATCGGTGTATATTAATGACTGAAATTCACCCAAACTGTTGTATTTTGCTATAAATGATGTTGGATTTAGTGAATTGTACTGATCGCTCAGTGTGAAATTAACTGTTCCCATAAATCTACCAGTTACATAAGTATTATTATTTGAGTCAATTGACAAATTAGTTGTATAAATAGAACCAGTTCCTGAATCTGCCGTATTACTCCACTGGGTATCACCATTACCATCAAATTTGACTAGAAACGAGGTTGAATGCGTAGTAGTTATACTAGGCTTGAAAGAAGAATTCGAATCACCAAACATTGTATTTGGAATTACATTTGGTGTTGGTAATGCTACATTGAAGCCGTTAATTCCAGGTAACGAAACTGTACCATAAAGAGATCCTGAAATTATTACATTACCACTGCTATCGGTTTTTACGCCACCTGGACCCGCAAAGCCGCCTTCAGTGACGTCCATGGTCTTAGTCCACTGATAAGTCCCATTGCTACTATACTTAGTTAAAAATATATCACTAAAAGATGAAGAATTGCCGCTACCAGGACTTGTTGCAGAGGTCGTTGGATCGGCTGGATTAAATACAACTGTACCAGCAAATAACCCGTAGACATAAACATTATTATTTTTATCAGTTGCTACATATTCGCCTTGAGCTTTTCCATTCGAAACATCAAATGATTTTGTATATCTATAGGCGGGAAGGGTAGTGGCAGCGTGAGCTTTAGACTCATTGAACATAATAAGTGGTGTTAATGATAACACTACTAAAATTAATGAAATAACTATACGACTAGAAATAAATCTTAGTCTAACAAAACTACCCATTTTTGTTTCCCCTCGTATTACTGAATTTATTGTAGCATAAATACTTTGAAGTCTTTATGCTATTTGCTAATTTCTATTTGTTTTCTCTTTTATTAAGAGCATATGCTCCACCAACAAGTAGCGCTGCTAGAACTGAGCTAGCAATTATTGTAAAGTTGTTGGTGTCAATAAAGTGGCCATAGCCTGTGTTTGGAGTAGCTCCTGTGGCCGATAGAGATACTGTTGCTGGTCCTGACGGGTCAACAATAATACCATTTATAGTTGAGTCTTGATCCAGTGGGCCACCATCAGTAATTTGATAGGTTATCTTAGTTACAATATGACCGTCAATAGTAAGCTGAGTTATTGTTGCCCCAGGAATAGTAGAGTAAGTGTTGGTTGTACTATTATATTTTCTTGCAACTAATCCAGTGGAGCTAAGATCATAGAAATACTGAGTTATTGTTGCGGTGTCACCAGCTTGAGAGCAGTCGAGCGTGAAGTTCATAAGTCCAGCAGGATATTTATATTTACCATCTGAAGATTGAATATTTGAGGAATTTTCCATTGTGCTATAGTCGGGTGTGCAATTAGAAGATACTTCGAGAGCTACATGCTTATTAGTTACTGGGTTAACATAGCTAATAACATTTGACTGAGAGCTATCCTGTATGCCATCGCCGTTAGTATCTCCATGGTTTGGAATACTACTGGTCTGACTATTACCGAAATATGGATAGCCGTTATTATTAATACTATCAATAGTCCAAATATCAGTTGATGATGAATCGTTGTTTGGTGTACCGATGAAGTCAAAGACTGGACTTGTAAGATCTGCGTTATAGCTAAGATCTGTAAACGTTCTTATATCTTTCATCTCGGCTGTAGTTTTACCTATTCCAGAGCCAGAAGAATCGGCTACTGAGGATATGTCACTAGTTTGCGTATCCCAGAAGGTGTCAGTGAAATTTGAATCGTAATTATATCCTGCGATGCCACCTAGGTTTTCACCACCCGATACATTACCAGTTGCATAAGCATGACTAGCATCCATATAGCCCAGGCTTTCGGCGAAGTTGCGTCAGCAGCTATATTTACTCCAGAAACACAGATGGGCAATGGTATATTAGGGACTAGCAATACTTCAGGATTAATAAGTAGCTTTGATTTGTTAAATTCAGTTAACCCGAGTGGTTTAAATGTTAGTTCAATTGGAGCCACAACAAAATATGGTTACAGCAATGTAACTTCGAATAGTTTTTATTTCGGTGGTCCTGGATATACTTCCGATACTAAACCTTATGTTAATTTTTACAGCCCAACAATAAGTGCACTAACTGTCAATACAAGTGGTAATGCGGTAAGTATTCCAGGTAAAACAATTAGTAAAATGACAATCACTTGGGGTGATAAGTTAAGTAGCACCATAACTAATAATTTCACAGCTAGTCATGTATATAAGATATCGGGAACATATACAATCGTTGTTACTGCTACGGATAGTGCCGGACAAAGTTCAAGTGCTAATTGGAAAGTTACTATATAAATATTAATTTATATTAATGATTTTAGATTGATTATATTGTGATTGAGCTTATTTTGTAAAACTTTTCTGTATATGATCAGAAATGGCCTTTACTTGTTCATATACTCCTTTGTAATCAAAATTTGTATTACCCCAATCAAGAGAATATAAATCAACTCCTTGACCAAAAATATATAGATAACCGTTTTGGAGAATGATTGGGTATTTCGGATAATTTGTAAATATCCATTCTAGCATGTTAGGCGAAAGCAGAGTCAGTGCATCTGTTTCAAAACCAGATTGTAAAAAACAATCAAATGAATTGTTTATCTCATTACCTTCAAAAGAATATTTATATAAGCCAGCCTTGTTAATATATTCGTTTGTTAGCCCAATTAATTGTTTAGGTAGCCAAACAATCTTTCCGCTAAGCCTCTTTGCTGATACACGCATAATTGAATAATCTATCCCGCTATATGTCTGGTGTGAGGGAGGGCCGACATAAGAAAAAAGTTTGCTCCAGTGGAATCAGTAACTGCATGCTTGGCTTCTGGTGTGCCTATAAATAAACCACTTACGATATCGGTAGAAGGATTTGGGTTGTATATTAATCCATTTTGCGTTGCGAATTTTTCCGCTGATAAGTTTGATAGTTTAGATGCTTTGGCGTTGAGAATAAATGAAATTAAAGCTACTCCTAGCCATAAAATAACGATAAGAACAAACAAAATTTTGGTATGTAATGCAAATGGGATAAGTACAAGGCTAAGTATAACTAGAATTAGTGGGATATATTTACCTGCAGGTTTTTTGATGTTATTTGATGAAGAAATAATGTTGGGAGGGCTAATTATTACTTGGTCTTCATTATTATTCATTGAATCCACAATATGTGGAGGGGTTTGATTAATACTTATCGCTCTAGTCGGTGTTATGGGTATATCGGTCGGTTCTATTATATGATCTTTTTCTTCTTCCATTCGAGTATTGTATCATACTTATTACTGGCAGGAGAGATTGTTCCTATTCAACACTTTTAATGATTAGGATATAGTTGTTTCTGAAATAGAAGTCGTATTAAATAGTGAGGATTTTGTATGACTAAATCAACAATAAAATCTGCTATTTAATCTTATTCATTTAATTTAATCTTACCTTGTTTTATTAACTCATTCCTAATTTCGTTAACTTGCCATCAATCGTAGCCAATCCCAGAGATACTGCCAAACTTAACTTCCTGACCATCGATTCCCTAATTTCTTTGCTTTTTCTATTTCTCTTAGCTGTAGGTCACTAACATCACCTTTAGTTTCAGCAACAAAATGAATGTGTTTCACTGAACCTTCTTTAAATGATATTGCCCACTCAGGATTATATTTCCCCATGGGTGTATTGATGAATAATTCATTAGGAAGCTTTATGTACAAATCAACCATATCCGAGGTGTCAAAATCATCACCAAGTTTTTTCTCAACTGTTGAGTCGCAATGAAACTTATCGTTACAAAAAATTATATAAATTATTTCAGACAACCCCAACTTTATCGAATACTATTCGAATTAGAAATAAGTTGGGGTTTATACGAAAAAATGCCTATTCTTGAACAAGTTCCATACGTTCAGGATCGTTTAGACCTCTATGGTCATCTCCAACAACAAGAAGTACTAGTGCATCATTTTCACCTGCATCGATAGCATGTGATATTTGACTTCGACTAGGTAGCCAAGTCCAGGATAAAGATCATTCTTAACGCCATCGTACGTTAAAAAACCCTGACCTTTCAATACGAATAAGACATGCTTTCCAATGTGTGTATGCTCGGCTACCCCTTCACCAGCACCAAATCTAATCACATCAGCCCCAAATTCACCACTTTTCAGTAGAGGGGTACCTGTCCCATCACTATTAATCATCTGTATTTCGCGTTCTTTATCGTAAATTTGTAGATTTTCACCATCAAAATCAGCCCATGATGCTGTTTGTAGCTGATGTGATTCTCTATTAATTTCACTCATATTAAATATATCATAACATAATAGCAAGCTTAATTAAACTTTTTGAGTAAATCATAGACCCCACAGAAGCTTATATATAGTGGCGCTTTACTATGATTTGCTATATCGTTTAATTAGCCTTCCATGTTTAATTAGGGGTGTGATTCAAGTGAGATTTATATCACTGTATATATCTTTGGATGTTTCATCGATTTCTGATTTCAATTGTGGAAAAGGCACACCCTCACGAGCGCTTACACCCTCTAATGACCAGAAGATTCTTTCACTATAGCCTAATCCGCAAGCTGGAGGCATTCCGTACTCAAGAGCTTCAATAAAATCTATGTCAAGCATCTGTGCCTCATCATCGCCCTCATCTCTTAGTTTTTGTTGATCTTTGAAGCGGTTTAATTGATCTATCGGGTCATTGAGCTCACTAAAAGCTTTGCACATTTCACTTCCTGCGAAAACAAGATTAAACTGTTCCGTTAGTCTAGTGTCACCTTCATTGGTTTTTGCTAGGGGTTGCATAAATACCGGAATATCTACTAGAAATACCGGTCCGGTAATTGTCTTACGATATTTTTTCCAAAGTTTATCAAGACTACGAATTCGATTATCGGCTTTTTTAACTTCTAGTTTTTCTTCTTTCAATTTAGCCTGGATCTCTTCAATTGATGACTCAAAAACATCTATGCCAAATTCGTCTTTAAGTACATCTAGAAAACTAATTCGTTCAAAATGCTCTCCATTCCTGCCAAAGTCTAATATTTTACCATTTGCTAATTTAAATATTCTAGTTCCCCATGTCTTATCTACTACATAACGAATCATTTTCTCGGTAAGCTCCATACCCATTTCCCAATCGGCAGTTGCCCAGTACCACTCCATAGCATTATGTTCTGGTAAATGCTCTTCACTATAGTTTTCATTACGAAATCTTGGACCTATTTCAAATACCTTTTCGAATCCTGCAACTAACAGTCTCTTTAGAGGAAGTTCGTGGCTGATTCGAAGATAGAAATCTTGATCAAGTGCATCCATGTGAGTGACAAACGGCTTAGCATCAGCACCGCCTGCTGAAGCTTCTAGCACATTATTCATTATTTCGATAAAACCTTCAGAGATCAAGAAATCTCTAGTTGCTTGCCAGAACTTTGATCGACGTATAAATCTTTCTCTTACATCTATATTCACATTCATATCTACGTATCGACGTCTTAAGCGTTCTTCTTTATCGGTGAAGCTTTGGTGATCTAGTGGCATTGGACGTAATGATTTAGTTATTAGCTTCAGCTCTGTTATTTCGAGAGATATTTCGTCGGTTTTGGTTTTAATAACTTTGCCCGTTGCTTCTACAAAGTCACCAGTATCAAGTAGACTGAGGTCTTTAATACTTATGAAGCCTTTCTTAGCATCAGATGGTTGAATAGTATGAGAACTTAAAAATAATTGAATCGAGCCTGAAATGTCTCTGACTACAATGAAAGCAATTTTGCCAAATTTCCTAATTGATTTTATCCGACCAAATACTGTTTCAACCTTTCCATCGAACGCTTCAAAGTCGTCAGATATCTCATTGACCATAACAGTTCTATTGGCGCGATCTGGATAAGGGTTGTAGCCTAAACTTTGCAGCTTCTCTAATTTCTTTAAGCGTTCATTACGAAGCTCTTTTAATGTTGACATAAAAATATTATAACAAGAATTAGCTAGACGTGCTAAAAACTAATTAAAGTGGGAGAGCTGAAGAGGTAAGCGGAAAAGGCATTACATCACTTGTTATATTAGCCTTCAAAAGCAGATAATGGAGGTAAAAACCTACCTGCTTCATCGTTCAATTCGTCAAATAGTTTGCTAAGTTTTATTAATGTTCCTAACCTAGCTCCGCCGTAACCATGTTTTAGGAACACAGCCCCTGCATCTCTATGTAAGTCAAACGCTCTGTTTGCTTCAGAGGCCAATGATTGAGCAATACTATAGTCTACAGCTTGCACTTCATTTAAATAGCTTTCAGGGTTAACATAAGGTTGACTGCTATTAGTTTCTGACATAATCTCTCTTAACTTAAATTATTCCAATATATTACCACTTATTGTCAATTACGTCAAGGATTTTGTACATAAATCTCTTCTGATAACGCATAGGCTGATAATGCTTGATCAAAGAATAGTAGCTAGTAATATTGCGTATATCAAGTCCAAAGTATTTATTTAGCGCATCCCAGAAAGTTACAGTAACAATCTTTTTAGCCAAAATACGTTTAATCGACGGATCAACGTCACTATCTGATAATTGCTCACACAA
>CAIUOC010000067.1 GCA_903900685.1 uncultured Candidatus Saccharibacteria bacterium
ATCCATAATCTAGCGGTAAATTTTAACTTTATCGTCTAGCTCTTTTTTGGAAATATAGTTTCCATGTAATATAACACCACTTATATCCTTTGAATTATTAATATCTTCCAAAGGATTGCTACCTAGTATTAATAAATTTGCTATCTTTCCTTCTTCTACTGTCCCAATTGATTTTTCTTTATCTACAAATTTAGCACCGTTTATTGTCGCAGCTTTTAGGATTTCGTAGTTGCTTATACCTGCCTTAGATAAAAGCTCTAATTCTTCATGAAGAGAGATGCCAGGAATAACAAAAGGATTTGGCGTATCAGATCCGGCCAGTAGTATAGAATTATCTACTAAGTCCTTTATCTTACTAGTCTCTTTTTTATAAATAAAGTAAATATTTTCATACCACAAACTCATATTTTCTGGTTTCCATTCGTTCTCATAAACTGACTTTTCGAGATATTTTAGCCGGTCATCTTTTAACAATTCTTTATATTCACCCAGTTTACCAGTCTTTTCTTGTTGAATGAGAGTGGGAGTAAAATATACAGATTTATTTTTCATTAGTTCTAGTAGTGTCTTGAAGTTTGCTTCATTATATTTGATATCTGTTGCTTTGTACCAATACCCACTTCCATCTTCATTTTTAATATTTGTTTCATCCCATTTAACTTCGGCTAATGCTGATCCACTCCACGTATTAAATATCGAGTTCAAGTGCTCAATACCTATTTGCCCGGCTTCGATTGCTTCTATTGAGGTAAGATCCTTTGAGACATGACCCGTGACTTTCAAATTGTCTTTTGTAGCCTGATCAAGTATTGCTTGGAAAATATTATTAGGAAGAGTGCTGTATGCCTTTATGAAGTCTACCTTTTTATTACTTAAAGTCTTTACTGCCTTTCTTCCCTCCTCTTCAGTTTTTATGGTCCAAAAAGCCTCTCCCCAGTAAGGAGGATCGCCCTCTAGAATTGGCCCGCATATATATAAGTCTGGAGCTACGATTTCTCTATTTTTAATTTTATCTCTCAACTCAAATATTTTGTCTGAGCTGTTTCCTAGATCTCTAATTGTTGTAATTCCATTTGCTAAAAATAATGGCAGATATTTCCCATCATCAATATGTGCGTGATTATCCCAAAGCCCAGGCATGAGGAACTTATCTGTTCCGTCAATCACCTGGCCTTCATGGTTTGTGTCATTATCTGTTTTTGTAATCTTTAATATCTGTCCGTCTTTTAACAAAACATCCATATTTTGAATAATGGTATTCTCAGAAATTGGGATTATATCGATGTTTTTAATGAGTAATTGGTTTTTCATATTTATATAGTATTATAAAAACTGCATTATAAATATTAAAAAAGAAAGTAAAAATATGGAAAATGAAGATACATCAGAGATAAACGTAGAACAAGAAAAAGTAACAAATCTAGCATCAGCCCTTCATGAAGATTGGCGCAGAACAAGACTTCAGGAAGATGGTACCTTTGAAGGTAGAGTTAAGCCTACCAAAGACGAGGCATGGATTGCTGCACATGGAACAGACCAAGTAGATATTGCTAATACAGAGTATATTGATCTTCCAGAAGACTGGCAGGCCGAAAACAAGGCAGCTGCAGAAGTTATCGTTGGTATCTTGTCTGAATCTCATGAGGCACCAGATCTAAGCGATGAAGAACATATTAGTATGGTTGGTGAGAAAATCCATACAGCATGGCTGGCTCGTAATGAATGGGCTAAAGGCGGAGATCTTGATGTTCCGTTTAAGGACTTACCCGCTGATGAACAAGCAAAAGATATTAATCAGCTAAAAATAGCACTATCTTTAGAGAAATAATAAGAATTGATTTATAATTTTATCCAGGTAGAGGCCCAATTTTAGCGCCGAACAATAATGCAAAAGGAAAATTATGGCAAATAAAATAACAAATAATAAAGAAACATTTTATTATGGATGAAGTATTTCGGTCTAGTCAGGAAAATGAACATATAGGTTCTGAAGAATTTAATCTAGAAATTTTAATCAGAAATCCAGCAGAAGTCGATGATCAATATGGAGGACAAGTATTTACGGTATTTCATGGTGACAATAATGCTGAAAATCAAAATTTAGCATTTATAAGAGAAGGACGAACTTTTAATAATTTTCAAGAATCTCAGGGAATTAGAGATTTAATGGCAAAAGCTGGTTTCTTATATGAATACTATGACGACGGAAGACTGAAAGATGTAAAATTCCCAGATCCAAAAAGATTAGCAAAAGCATGTGAATTAAATGGTATAGAAATTAAATTTCTAGATCAAGATAGTGGTACAGGAAGGATACCTGAAACTGAATATGGAAATACTGTATCCGATGGAAAGCATCCAGTGGGTGTATCTTCTCTTGAATATTATGAACATGACATAAAAATTGATCATTTTCCAGCAGTTATAGTTTTAAAAGATAAATTGCCGGAGATTTTTAATCCAAATAATAGAATAATAGCCAATAAAAATGAATCTATTGCACAAATATATGATATTTTCACCAATAATGTATGTAATGCAATTCGTTCATTGCTAGAAAATAACATTGAAAGATTCAATTATATAATTGATGAAATTTGTGCTAATAACATTTTAGGTCTTGGTTCCGATGCTAATCGAAGGGAGGAATTTAGTAGTAACCTAAAAGCTACTATTTTCGATAATATAGATTCTCTACAAATTGAATTTCCTAAATAATAAATTTCCTAGTCTCGTTAGGAAAAGGAGATGAGAATATAGCTTCCGTGA
>CAIUOC010000068.1 GCA_903900685.1 uncultured Candidatus Saccharibacteria bacterium
TGACCTCTGTTGTTTAGGTTAAGGGCTCGTGGTGTAGTGGCCTAACATGCCTCCCTGTCACGGAGGAGATCGCCGGTTCAAATCCGGTCGGGCCCGCCATAAAGTTTATGCTTAAATCTCTCTATATGAGAGATTTTCTAATTAATAACAACGACATAAATATTGACATAACATACCGCATATGCTAATATATAAATATTATGAAAAAAGATAAACAAGAAAATCAACAAGAACAAAAATTAATTCACCCCCCACAACCGAATAACGATGCTGAATTCATAGAATGGAGCAAGGAAGGTGGCGGAATGGATAGAGTATTTGCCGAACATTATCCAGAACAATTTAAAGATGAATTAGTAAATTTTATTGCTCAGGATATTGTAGATAAAGCCAGTTTTGATAGTGTTATGGGTTTAGAGAATCCTAATACTGAAAAGTAAATTTATCTTAATTTAATTTCACCCTAATATTTTTTAAAGTTTAAGGTATATAATATATTTATGAATTTATTAAAACCACATCCACACGTAATAAATCCAAGAGATATTATAAAAATTGAGAATAATTTCAATAATAAGTTTGCAGTTTTGATTGCAACCCATGTGGGCAGTATGTACTGTTTTTATATTTTTAATTTAATAGCTTTTCTTTCTGCAAAATCTGCATTTCAAACTCATAATTTAGTTCCAATAGTAAACTGGATATCGTCTAATTGGATTCAGCTAATTTTGTTACCAGCTATTATGGTCGCACAGAATGTAGCGCAAAAGGCAACCGATGCGAAAAGTCAGGTGGATCATATGACTTTAACATATCTTACAAACTTACAGGATCAACAGATGTTAGAATTAAAAAATCAGACTGATATTCTTGATTACTTAAAAAAAGCATCAAAATAATACATTCTTAGACAAACAAGATATTTGATACGTTAATAGACTCATTTTGGTATCATTATAAGCATGAGAGATTTATATAAATATTCTTTAATGTCTGATGAAGTACTATTTTCTGGACTTAAGACCAGTAATATCGGATTAACTTCAAGTGAGGCTAAAAAAAGATTAATTAGCGAAGGACCAAATAAATTAACTCGGAAGAAAAAATTCCAATTTCTGAAACATTTTCTGAAACAATTCAAAAATTCAATTATATATCTACTTTTAGCAGCAGCGTTAATATCTTATGTTTTAAAAAACTACAATGATGCAATCGTAATATCTATAATTTTAATTATCAATACTGGCTTAAGTTTCTTTCAGGAATTTAAGTCTGAGAATGCTCTTGATAAATTGCAAAAATTAGTTAGTAGAGAAATTCTCGTCAAAAGGGATGGCAAAGAGATTTTAGTACCCGAAGAGTGTTTAGTATTTGGCGACTATGTTATTTTGCGTGAGGGTGATATTGTTCCAGCCGATATAAAATTAATTGAAGTAAATGAATTATCTGTCAATGAGTCACAGCTTACCGGAGAATCCTTACCTATAATTAAAACAACAGAAGGCAAGGAGTCTATTGCTTATGCTGGGAGTACTGTTGAGGACGGTGAAGGCATAGGCATTGTTTGTCTTGTAGGACTTGACACAAAAATAGGTAGTATAGCTAAGTTATCAAGCGAAACTAAAAGAGAAACTCAGTATGAAAAATCATTGAAGTATTTTTCTTCATTTCTAATGAAAATTACCATAATAACATTAATAATTGTGTTCATTGCTAAATTAATTATAAGTCATCATTATTCATCAATAGGTAGCCTTGCACTATTTATGGTTGCTTTATCTATTACAGTAATTCCTGAAGCTATGCCAGTTATAGCTACAATTACGCTTTCGAGAGGAGCAATGAATTTATCCAAAAAGCACGTTATTGCTAAAACATTAAGCGCAGTAGAGGACTTGGGTGATATCAATATTTTATGTAGCGATAAAACAGGTACTTTAACTCAAAATAAAATGACTATTAAAGAGCTATTCGCCAAGGATGAAAATTTATTTAATAAATTAGCCATAGCTAGTCTAGAAACATTAGATGAGAAACGTAAAAAATTTCAGAGTTCATTTGATAGAGCTTTTATTGAATTCGTTCCAGATGATATTAAGGCTGAATCAAATAGTTTTTCTCGTATTAGTGAGTTGCCATTTGACCCCAAGGAAAGACGAAGACGTGTAGTATTTAATGACGGAAAGGTGACATACCTCGTTTCTATAGGTTCAGTAGAGACATTAGTAGAGCTATGCGATGTTAAAGACAAAGATAGAATACAAAAGATCATTAATAAAGATGGCAAAAAAGGATTAAGGCACATAGGGATTGCTTATAAAATTATAAGTAATCATAGTATTAACAGTAAGGAAATTCCAAAACTTGAAAGAAGCATGACCTTTTCTGGATTTGTTAGCTTAGAGGACCCCCTAAGGCATAATACTATAAATGTTATCGCACTAGCGAGACAGCTAGGTGTCTCAATTAAGATTCTTTCTGGTGATAGCAGGGAAGTCACTCAATATGTTGCAAATGAGGTTGGTCTTATTGGATCTCACGATATAGTTTATGAAGGACGAGAAATTGATAATATGTCTGACGAAAAACTAACTCAAATTGTTCAACTTAACCATGTTTTTGCCAGATTAACCCCTGAACAAAAATACCGAATAATAAAATTACTCAAACTTAATGGTAATATTGTAGGGTATCAGGGAGATGGCATTAATGATGCTCCAGCATTGAAATTAGCTGATGTAGCAATTGCAGTAAGTAATGCCACTGATGTTGCCCAGGAATCTGCTGATATTTTACTATTGCGTAGCGATCTTGGCGTAATTATTAATGGTATAAAAGATGGTCGAAAAATATTTACTAATATTAATAAATATATAAGATATACAATGATTAGTAATTTCGGTAATTTTTTCGCATTGTCGATATTATTTTTATTATCTGTCTCAACATTACCTTTACTCCCCTTACAATTATTATTAACTAGCCTAATTACTGATTTTCCGCTTCTGACTATCGCTACAGATAATGTGGACGATGAAGATCTACTCAAACCAAGTAAATTTAACACACATATTTTAATGTTTATATCAATCTTTCTCGGTTCAATAACAGCAATCTTTGAAATATTATTCTTCGCTCTAATTAGAAATAATAATTCTCTTATTACTCAGACTAGTCTATATCTATTCTTAACTGTTTTGAGCTTATCTGTTATTGTTTCTGTTCGTAATAAGGACCATTTTTGGAAAGCTCCTAAATTGTCAGCTACTATGAAAGCTTCATTTTTATTAGTAGCCATTTTTTCTATAGGAATTATCTATATTCCATTTTTCCAAAAATTATTTAATTTTTCATTAATTAGTGAGACTATTATCATTGAGATTATTTCATCTACTATCTTATTTGTTTTTATTCTTGATATAGTCAAAGTTATTTTTTATAAGTCAAAAATCAGCTTAATAGACTAGAATAGATAATATGAGTGTATTTAGAGCAAAGACAACGTTTGACAAATTTTTTGAAGCAGGAATATTATTGAAGGGATTTGATGGTCTGCTAGAAACTATTGGAGGCCTATTTCTAATCATAGTTGATCCTAAAAATATAACTGGGTTCATTAATTGGAGCACAGCTTCGGAGTTAAATTCCGACCATCGCGATTTTATTGCGAATCATTTAGTTAGGTGGGGACATGATCTAACTCGAGGGACACTGCTATTTTTAGGACTTTATCTATTAACTCACGGAATAGCAAAATTAGTTTTGGTGGTTGAGATTTTAAGAAATCATCTATGGGCTTATATAGGGTTAATAATCCTAACAATTATTTTTATATTTTATCAATCCTACGAAGTTATTTTTAGTCACTCTATAAGCATGATTCTATTAACAATTTTTGATATTGTTGTAGTATGGCTAACTGTGGTTGAATATAAGAAAAAACGACATCATACTTTATTGCGTAAAGAATAATACAATATTGTTATAATTCATATTGGAATGTGCCACCTTAGCTCAGTTGGTAGAGCGGCGCTTTCGTAAAGCGTAGGTCGCCGGTTCAATTCCGGCAGGTGGCTCCAAAGAGCGGGTATCGTATAGTGGTTAATATATAGCCTTCCCAAGGCTAGGAGGAGAGTTCGATTCTCTCTACCCGCACCAAATAAACTTTTGTTTTTTCTAAAGTTCAATCTAGATTACTATATGGCATTCTCGAAAGGTGCGTAATTTTCATCATTATTGATTATTTTTTCAGCAATACAAGAAAATTTACTAAGTACAATATCAAGTGTTTTGTTTTTTGCTATTGAAAGATGATTGCCTGGATGAGTCTCGGAGTTAATATTTGGATATTCGCTTTTAGGGAAGACGCTTCTCCAATATTCTGGTTGGCCAGATAAGTCATCATTGAATGAAATGATATCTAAATTCTGATCTTTGGGTATTTCAGGAATAAAGTTGCCAGTGTCACCTTTGAATAGAGTTGGTATGTGAGCAATTTCGTATATTAATGATTTAGGAGAAATATTTAATGTATTAAGATTATTAATGCTTAAACTTCCCATTAATTGGCGAAGATTTATTATCTCACTAATTACATGCCCAGTGAATTCCAAGGACTCATGAGTTTGAAATGCTTTTGGATAACAAGGAGCCACAGCAATAGAGTAGGGTATTTCTATGTCATCTTCTTGTTGAGCAGCAATATTCCCAAGTAGAATCATAGCGCCTCTTGATTCTCCATAGCCAATAACTTTTTTGTTATTTAGATCAAACTTATCATTATGCTTAATTACTTCTTGAACATAATGAGCATTCTTAGATAAACTAATTGATCCTAAATGATTAATTGTATTGATTGGATTTTTAATTAGTTCTTTTATTTCATCTTTGAATGAGTCTCTTTCGCCTCCGGGTGTTCCAACAAGAACACTTGGAAGTCCTAGTTGAGCCAATTTTCTTTGGATATTAGCATTTCTACCATGTAATCCAGTCGATAGCGCAGGTGTAATTACTACAGAGGTTTCGGTTATTGGATTGCGGGGCTCACAGTAGTTGATCCCCAGTTTCATACCATCACTAAATTCAGCTCTAAAGGTATGTATTGAATTATTTATCTCTGATACTGAATTTTTATGCTTAATCTCTTCTAGCGTTTCATCATGATGCCAGGGCAAGTTTTTGTCTAAGCCTGATTTTTCTTTAGGCATCATTCTTTCTGAAGAATATGAACTAACTTGGTTTTTCATGATTATCTCTTATAGAGTAATTGTTAGATACTATAAGCCTTATGTTAAAAAAATCAATCTTTTAAATATAATGCTCGACTTGAATTTGCTTAACAGCTACAATATATATGCAATGGCAATAGCAAAAAATTATTTACATGATAAATCCATATTACTACTTTTAACTTCAAATCTTGTATTAGCTTTCATCTCTATAACACTGATTATTCTTAGATTAAATAACGGAAGAACTGGAATATATATTGTTCAAAGGCGGGCTAATCTAGGAATTGACCAATACACTCAAGGCGGAACAGCAACAATTATTAGTTTTATAGTTTTTTCGATATTAGTTGTTTTAATTGGTTTCTTTCTCAGTTTTAAAGCTTTCAAGAACCAGAGAAATGTTTCTATTGCCGTACTTGGACTTTGCCTTTTGTTGCTTATCTGTACAATAATAGTAAGTAATTCACTTTTGGCAATGCATTGATATGACAGACATAGAGATTCCTTTACAGGCTGAAAAAACAAAAAAATATCGTTTTTTTGAGATTCTTCCTGGGTTGCTTAGCTGGTCTCTGTTATTATTTCCATTTATACTAAGTTACTTCAGCGTTACATTGGCTGTGGTTTTTATACTTGGATACTTACTTCTATGGTTTGTCAGATCAATAGGCATAGATATTAGAGCTTTTCAGGGATATAAAATTATGAAACTTCATAAAAGCCTTGACTGGAAGTCAATGCTTATTGAGCTCCAGTCTGGATTGGTTCCAGAAGGACTTGAGAGGCCTAAGTGGCATTATTCTAATATAGAAAGACTAGCTAAATATCCTGAAGCTAGTAGGCCTGATGATCTATACCAGGTAGCTTTAGTTGCTATTTACAATGAGAGCAGGGATGTGCTTGAGCCAACCATAAAATCAATTTTAAAATCTAACTATGATTCTAAAAAAATAATACTAGTTATCGCATATGAACAAAGGGGTGGACCTAGAACTGAACAGGTGAGTAATGAGTTAATTAAGGAATATGGTGATAAATTTTATCACGCAATGGCTGTTAAACACCCAGTTAATATGCCAAATGAAATTATCGGTAAGGGTGGAAATATAACATATGCTGCAAAAGAATTGAAAAAGTTTTTAGAAAAAAAGAAGATTGATCCAATAAAGGTTACAGTTACAACTCTCGATGCAGACAATAGGCCTGACGAAAATTATTTTGCGGCTTTGGCCTATACCTATGTATGCTGTATAGATCCAACACATATTTCTTTTCAGCCAATTCCAATGTATACAAATAACATATGGGATGTTCCAGCTCCAATGCGTGTCATAGCTACAGGTAATTCATTCTGGAATGTAGTACTATCACTTAGAACTCATATGCTGAGAAATTTTTCTTCTCACGCTCAAAGTATGAAAAGTTTGATTGATACAGATTATTGGAGCACTAGAACAATAGTTGAAGATGGTCACCAATTCTGGAGAACATATTTTAGATACGACGGCAACCACAAAGTATATCCAATTTATACACCTATATATCAGGATGCTGTATTATCCGATACATACGTTAAGACGCTTAAAGCGCAATTCATTCAGTTAAGAAGGTGGACTTATGGTGCCTCTGATGTATCATATTTTGCTCAAAAAGCTTTCTTCACCAAAAATAAAATACCCAAATTTGATACCATATTTAAATTTTTAAGACTTCTAGAAGGACATGTGACTTGGGCGGTTGCTCCAATATTATTAGCATTTTCGGCGTTTATTCCTGTATTATTCCATCCTCAAAATTATGCAGCTAATGAACTTCCTCTATTGGTGAGCCGGATTCAAACATTAGCTCTTGCTGGAATTATTGCTACGTTGTTTATAAGCTTTAAAACATTACCACCTAAGCCATCTTACTATAAAGCTCATAGAAACATATTCATGATTTTACAATGGGTTTATTTACCAGTAACTACAATAGTCTATAGTTCATTATCTGCGTTTTATTCTCAGACAAGACTAATGTTTGGTTTATATTATGATAAGTTCGACACGACAGATAAAGCCGTTGTAGTCAAGTCTGAAAAGGGAATAAAGAGAGAAAGCTAATTCTTTTTACGTACGTAATATGCGTTGTAATAGGTATGAGACGCTATATCAAAATTCATCAATATATCAGAGCAAATTTTCTGAATGATTGTTTTTTCAATTATTCCAGTATTAATATGATGCATCATACGTTTTGTAAATGTATTTGTCAGTGCTCTAGCGTCGTCGAGAGGACTTTTTCTGTGATTACACGAGTAAAGTATACTCATGAATACTTTGTCAGGCGAGAATGGCTCTAAAGTGCCATCAATGTTCTTGACTACAATAGAGGCTTTTAAGTCTGGAGCTTCTGTGGTTGTAAAAATCTCTTTACAACTTTGGCATTGTCTTCGCCGCCAAATCGAAAAACTACTTTTAGATGATCTTGAATTAGTAACCCTAGTTAGGTTACCGCAATGTATACATTCCATGTCACTATATTGACATAAGCCTATTGAAAAACCTAGTGGAAAACTCTAATGATTTTGTGTAAAAGTATTAGGCTTCTTGTTCTATAAGGAGTTATTGCTAGATATTTAGCTGTTATTTAGATGATCTAGATCTTTTTATTCGATCTAAAGATTTTGAAGTGAATAGTTCTTCATAGAAAAGCTTATACTCTTCTAAAATATTTTTTTTGGCACTCACACTTTATCCCTGTTTAACTTGGTAATGCTAACACAAAATTACAAAAAAGTCAATAATAGCTGATCAGGGTTAAGCTAATTATATAGTTGATAAACTACTAATTTAGGAGTATATTTTTATATTTAGTGGACCCTTAGCTCAGTTGGCTAGAGCGCTTCCTTGACGTGGAAGAGGTCAGAGGTTCAAGTCCTCTAGGGTCCA
>CAIUOC010000069.1 GCA_903900685.1 uncultured Candidatus Saccharibacteria bacterium
ACGTCAGCAAAATCTAAGTTAATAAGTCCATGAACTGTTATAAGATCTGAAATTCCTTGAACGCCCTGTCTCAACACATCGTCGGCAACTTTAAAAGCTTCCATTAATGGAGTTTGTCTATCAATTGTTTGCAATAATCTATCATTAGGAATAACTATTAATGTATCAACGGAATTTCTTAATTCATCAATGCATTGTTCTGCATTGCGACGTCTTTTGTCTCCTTCAAAAGCAAATGGTCTAGTCGTAAAAGCAACTACCAATGCACCACAATCATGTGCAACTTTTGCGACTACTGGACCAGCACCAGAGCCAGTTCCACCACCGGCTCCTAAAGTTACAAAAACCATATCTGAACCGTCAATTGCTTTTTTGATATCCTCAATTGACTCCTCAGCAGCCTTTCTGCCGACGTTAGGATCAGCACCAGAGCCAAGACCCCGGGTTGTAGATTTTCCAATATGAACTTTTTGTTTAGCCTTAGAATGATGAAGTGCCTGTCCGTCTGTATTTACAGCGACAAATTCAACGCCTTTGACTCCAGACTCCGCCATTCGATTAACGGCAGCACCACCGGCGCCCCCAACACCAATAACTTTTATTCTTGCAAATGTTTCGATATTCGGTTCTACTTGTGGCATATATTGTCCTCATCCCTTAGTTCTAATAATATTTTAATTATACGATAGTTGTGAGTACGATTCAAACAAAACCTAATTGCGAATAATATATTACTCAAAAAGTTATTTTATTTTGTTAAAAATAGTTCGAGCGAAATTAAATGTTTTGCTTTGAATCTTTTTTGTGTTCATTGATTCATCAGAAGGTAAAAGCATATCAAGCATCATCAATCCAATTGCCGTAAAATAGCCTGGGTCATCAATTTTATCAATCAAACCGCTTAAAGGTTGGAGTTTACCTACTCTTGCCGCCAATTGTAATTTCTCACGAGTAAATTCTGCTATTCCAGGTAATTTTGAAGTTCCTCCTACAATAACAACTCCTCCAGGTAATTTTCTTGATCTAGATATCTTCTTTAACTCATCATCAACATATTCTAATAACTCTTCAACTCTCGCTTCTGTAATAAGGTCTACATCCTTTGTTCTAAAGATATGATTTTGATTTCTAACACTAAACTTAATATTTTCTTTTTTAATTATTCCTTTTTTAAGAGTAGAAAATTCAACTTTTACCTTCTCAGCCACATCTAGATCGGTTTTTAGCCCTATAGCCAGGTCATTTGTTATATTTGTCCCACCTATTGGTAAAACTGCTATATGTTGTACCTCTCCATCCTCAATAACAACTAAATTAGTTGTTCCAGCTCCTATGTCTATAAGCACTGTTCCCGACTCTTTTTGCTGTCTATTGAGAACTGCTTCGGCTGCGGCTAATGATGAAATAGTATGGTGAGTTGCTCTGATTTGAGCCTTTTCAAGTGCCATATCAAGATTTTTTAAACTAGGTGTTGATGCCGAAACAATATGTGTATCTACCTCTAATCTAACTCCATTCATTCCGACTGGATCCTTGATATTCTCTTGACCATCTAGTCGGTAATTCTTCGGAAATACTTGAACTATTTCTCTATTGGGAGGTAATTGTAATATTGATGCAGCTTCTTCGACTCTATATCTGTCATCTAAAGTTATTTCTCTATTTGCTGAGCTTATAGCTATAACGCCTTGCGAATTAAGTCCATTTACATGAGATCCATTTATATTGACAGTTGCATTATGAATTGCAAATCCAGACAGTCTTTCTGCTTCGGTAACTGCTTGAATAATTGATTCAGCCACATCGCCAATATGCACTACTACGCCTTTTCTCATGCCTATGTTTTGAGCTGAGCCAAAGCCTAATATTGATACTTTTGATGGGTCCTCAGAATCAACCATGCCAACGACACAGCGAACTTTATTTGTACCAATATCAAGGCCAACATAGTTGTTACCGGAATCACGCATAAATTAAGTATAGCGCCTATGCTCATACAAGGGCAAGAGGTAAGTTAAATTAATGTAAGTATTTCCGCTCCAGTTTCGGTGATAAGTATAGTGTGCTCGAAATGAGCTGATCTAGAACCATCCTTAGTTAGAATAGTCCATCCATCATCTCCAATGTAAACTTCGTAGCTTCCAAGTGTTGCCATAGGTTCAATTGCTATGGTCATATTCTTATCAAGCTTTGGTCCAGTTCCTTTTTTGCCATAATTTGGTATATTTGGGTCCTCGTGCAACTCATGACCAACTCCATGACCAACTAAGTCTCTTACGATACCTAATTTACTGCGGTTTAGTGTTTTTTCAATTGCTTCAGATATGTTTCCAACTTTAATGCCGTCCTTGAGTTGATTTACTCCATCGAGTAAAGATTTTTCTGTTACACGAACAAGCATGACATCTTTTTCGCTAAGAGGTTTACCGACTATTAAGCTAATTGCTGCATCTGTAATCATAGAGTCGTAGATAACTCCGAAATCTAGGCTAACTATATCGCCTTCTTTAATTATTCGGTTCTTTTTAGGTATGCCATGTACGACTTCATCATTTATAGATACACACAAAACTCCAGGAAATCCTTGATAACCCAAGAATGCAGGTTGTCCACCAAATGCCTTGAGTTCTTTTTCTGCAATATTATTTAAATCAAGTGTTGACATACCAACGTCTATACGACTTTTTAGAATATTTAATATTTCAGCTAAAATTCTACCGCTATTTCTCATAGCCTGAATTTCTTCAATTGTTTTAACTCTAGTAAACATAGTAATTTTTAATTTATTAAGGTTTTAAGGTTTTTAAATTTTGCATTATTAGTTCATGAACTTCTTGTGGCTGTAAAGATGCATCAATATTTATAATTTTTATAGATTCTTTCTTAAAATGATCCAATATTGGCACTGTTACTGCCTTAAACTCATCAAATCGTTGATTAATTGCTGCTTCTGTATCATCAACTCTACCTCTTTTCTCTAATCTTGTATGAACAACATCTTCAGAAGCAACTAGATGAAAGATGGCCGTTAGGTTGAATCTTCCAAGGTGAATTTGATTTATTAACCAGTCAGTTTGCTTGATTGTTCTTGGAAAACCATCAAGTACAAACTCTTTCGATGTGTCTATTAGATTAACAACAGTGTTAAATACGTTTATGACCTCTTCATCGCTCAGTAATTTACCTTTCAGCATCTCCTGACGACGCTTACCAGTAATGAGAACCCTTAACAGTTCCCCTGTAGAAAGCCAGGGATAGCCAGCCTCATCAGCTAGAAACCTACCCTGTTTACTTTTACCAGACCCTGCAACACCTAATAGTATTATCATTGTGAGATACTCAACTTATTTTTTACTAGTAGTGCAATTTTCGATCCATCACCCGCTGGACCAACTTTAGTCTTTACCATCCCGATAATCTTACCCATATCTTTCATGTTTATATCTTCCAATTTTTCTATTATTTCGTTTATTATTTTATCAATCTCTTCATCAGTAAGTTGCTTAGGTAAATATTTATCAATTATCGATTTCTCGTCTAATTCTGCCTTCGCTCTCTCAGTGTTTCCACCTATTAAATATAAATCTGAGCTCTCTTTTCTTTTTTTAGATTCCTTATTTAAAACCTCTAAAATTGAATTATCATCTAAACCTTTTTCTCTTTTATTCTCAGAAACTTCTGCATAAAGAATTGCGCTCTTAAGTCCTCTGAGAACATTAGCTTTTTCTCTATCATTACCTAACAGTGCTGCTTTTATATCCCGATCAATTTGATCTTTAAGCATATAAAACCTATCGTTGACCGAGTTTTAGCTTTTTGACCTTAATAGCTTTTCTTTCTTGACGAATAATAGCCTTGGCGCGACGTTCAGTTTTTGAAATTGGTTTTTGGAAATATTGACCCTGTTTAGAGCGAATTAGAATACCAGACTGCTGTACTTTCCTAGTAAAGCGTCTAACCATGTTTTCTAGTGGCTCTTTTGAGTCTCTCCTTGTAACTTGAATCATTGCTAACATTGTATGATGATATTTGAAAATTTGCAAGTCTTTTCTAATCTGTTGACTAGTTCATATGGTTTCTCTTTTGCGTAGCTCTCTGAGATTTTAAAACGATACTTTGTAATTCCTTGAAAATAATAAACTGTTTATTGGTATGGTAGACTTTAGTGTTTCCCTGTTTTTCTGAAATTAAAAAACCAATTTTTTCTAATCTTTTTAATTCACGCTGAATATTACCTGCGTCTTCTTTGATCAACTTTGCTAATCCCCTGACATGTGTTTTAAAGTCGGGGTATTTAGCATAAATCACAATGATCTTGCGTCTTACTCTTGAGGTTATAAATACATCTAACATAGTCTTTACATTGTCTTTACATTGTCTTTCAAACAACATCGATTATAGATAAGTTTCTAAAATTTTACAATTAATTTATAAAAAAATATATAATACAGATAATGTACTACTATGAAGTTCTGCCGAGGGATCAAAGTTTTTTTTCTGAGAAACTTTTAACTTATAGTTATCCTGAAAATATACAAAAAAATACAGTAGTAAAAATATCTCTTAAATCAAAAATAGTACTTGGAGTTGTAATTAAAAAAACAACGAAACCAAAATTTCTTACAAATAATATTATTGAATTGTGTTCTGGACTTATTCCATTGCCAGATGAGACAATTAAATTAATTAGCTGGATTCATGGTTACTATCCAGGCCCAATTGGATCATTGCTGAATATGTTTCTCCCGAGTCAATTACTCATTAATTCCAAAAAACTTATTGTTGATACTACAACGAATAATAATTTTTCTAGTATGGGAGACGAATCTCCAGAAATAACCAAAGATCAGTCTCATGCACTAAAAATTATCAATGAAAGTAAATCTTATCTTTTACATGGTGATACTGGTACGGGAAAAACCAGAGTTTATATCGAACTAGCAAAAAAATCACTAAATAATAAACTATCTTCACTGATATTAACTCCCGAGATTAGTCTTACGCCTCAATTAGCAGCTGAATTCGAAAAATTTTTTGGTAATAGAGTTATTATTAACCACTCAAAAATTAGCCCTAAGGAGAAGCTAAGAAATTGGTTGAGGGTTCTAAATGATACAGAAGGACTAGTTGTTCTCGGTCCTCGATCATCTCTTTTCATGCCCTTTAAGAAGTTAGGATTAGTTGTTGTCGATGAATCTCATGAGTCATCATATAAACAAGAACAATCACCTCATTATCAGACTAATAGAGTGGCCAGCATCTTAGCCAAAATATATAAGTCAGTATTTGTACTAGGTTCTGCCACTCCAACCATTACTGACTATTATTTAGCTAAAACTAAAGCAGTACCAATAATAAGAATGACAAATCTGGCAATAAAAAGTAAAAATGGACCTATAAGTAAAGAAATAATAGACATAAAAGATAAAAATAACTTCAGTAAAAGTATAATTCTATCTGATAGGCTTATACACTGTATCGAAGAAGCACTGGCGAATAATGAACAATCACTTTTATTCCTAAACCGAAGAGGAACTTCTAGAGTAATCCTGTGTGAGAATTGTGGATGGCAGGCTCTATGTCCAAATTGTGATACGCCACTAATTTATCATGATGATGATTTTGAGGCCAGATGCCATATATGTGCATTTAAACAAAAACCTTCAACAAATTGCCCAGATTGTAATTCCGACAAAATTATATTTAGAGGTTACGGAACAAAGACATTAATGACTGAAGTGAATAAATTATTTCCAAACGCTAGGGTTCGAAGATTTGATAATGACAACGGAAAGAAAGATAGTCTTGAACAAAACTATTATTCAGTAAAATCAGGAGAAACAGATATAATAGTCGGAACTCAAACATTAATCAAAGGACTGGATTTACCTAAATTAAGCGTTGTAGGTGTAGTGATAGCGGAGTCTGCTCTTTCTTTTCCTGACTATACTGCAACTGAAACAACCTATCAGCAGATTAATCAAGTCTTGGGTAGAATTGGTCGAGGACACAGAAATGGTATCGCAATTATACAGGCATATAACCCCAAAAATGGAGCAATACAAGACGCAGTAAAATTGGATTATGAGGATTTTTATTCTTCAGAAATCAAAGAAAGAGAAACTTATGGCTATCCCCCTTTTTGTCAGGTCCTTAAACTCACCTGTCTAAAAAGCAGCTCAAAGATTGCTGAAAACTTCTCCAATAAACTAATAGCCGAAATAATTTCTTCTGGAATTAGTGTAACTATTTCAGGGCCAGTTCCTTCTTTTTATGCTAAGGTAGATAAAAAATTTCAATATCAAATTATTGTTAGGTCTAACGATAGAAGTAATTTGATAAAAATCATTAAATTACTTCCGAGCGGTTGGAATTACGATATTGATCCAATAAATCTTTTATAATTTTTATAACTCTTAGTTTATACTTTTACAATATGGATCAATCCAATACAAACTATAAACTTATAACCCTACCTAATATAGATCTGAGAAAAAAATCTACTAAGGTGGGTATTGTTAATGATGAGATCAAAAATATTATCGAATCAATGAAAATAGTACTTCTCAAATGGGAAGATGAAAGAAAGCATGAAGTTGGTGTGGCACTTGCTGCAATTCAAATAGATGTACCAATGAAAATTATTATTGTCCGCAATAACTTAGATGATAAAAATAATCATAATTTTGATGTATTTATCAATCCAATAATTACGAAATATGAAGGTGAATTAGTAAAAGACTATGAAGGCTGTCTTAGCATTAAGGACTTATATGGAAATGTTCCAAGGTATAATAAAGTAAGAATCAAGGCTACAGATATCAACGGTATTCCAATTAGACATACTGTTAAAGGATTCCTGGCTAGAGTTTTTCAACATGAAATTGATCACAATAACGGAAAGTTGTTTATTGACCACATAAAAGATGACCCCGATGCTTTTTATAAATTAATGCCAGATGGTAAATTAGAAAAAATGGATTATGAGAATGATATCAAAAAAAATAATATTCTTTGGTAATGAGAGATTAGCAACTGCAGTTAAGACTAGTAATCCTGTTCTTCACTCCCTATTGAATAATGGCTATATCATTGAGTGTATTATTTTAAATCAGGATAATTTTGCATCAAGAAAAGAAAGAGAAAATGAAATTGAGCTCTTAGCACAAAAACATAACATCCCATGCCTAAAGCCTAAGTCTAATTCTGAAATTAAATCAATAATAAAGAATAGTGATAGTGAGATTGCAATACTAGTAGCATATGGCAAGTTAATACCAGAATCAGTTATAGAGCTTTTCCCGTACGGGATTATTAATCTGCATCCTTCTTTGCTGCCAGACAAAAGAGGCACTACTCCAATTGAAACCACAATTAAGAATGGAGACACCCAATCAGGAGTCTCTGTAATGAAATTAACCTCTGGGATGGATAATGGACCGCTTTTTGCTCAAAAATCTCTCAAACTAAGCGTAGATGAGTCAAAGCAGAATTTATCCGACTCCCTTGGTAAGCTTGGTGCTGAATTAATTATTGAAGTGTTGCCAAGCATTCTAGCTAAGACAATTGTTCCAGAGGATCAGTCAAAATTAAATATTTCAATTACTAGCTTAATCGATAAGTCTGATGGAATTATTGATTGGAATGATAGCGCAGAACAAATTGAGCGAAATATCAGAGCATATTACAACTGGCCTAGAAGTGTGGCGTCAATAATAGGAAAAAGAGTTATCATCACAAAAGCTAAGGTAATTAATAGTTCATTCGGAACTCCTGGTGATATAGAAAGTGAAAATAAAAATTTAATTATTTCGTGCGGGGACAAAAGTTTAGAAATATTAAACCTTATCCCTGAAAACAAAAAAGAGATGAGTGGCGCTGCTTTTTTAAGTGGCCATAATAAGCAATCTTTACTTTGAAGCTTCTATTATCTGAGGTGCTAGTTCTTTTATTTCAATTTTCAACTTATTAAACTCATCAGCAACGGCTTCTTTATAATTTGGAAAGTTTGTTTCTAACCAATTAAATGCACCAGATTCATCTTTATTATTGATAAATTGCTCAAAATCATTAAGCTGATCTTCGCTCATATTACTAGCAAGTCTAACGCCTACTCTCGTTTCGAGTGTTTCAAATATATGAGCTTTCATCTTGGTTTTTTCTTCTAAGGAAAGATCATTAAGGCCTAATTCTATTAATAGTTCATCATCAAATTTAATCATATATTTTTATTATATCATTAATGGAAATACTATAGTTTTCTTTGAATAGTTTCTCTAGTTAAGAAACTAATCTTATCCCCAATCTCAATTTGTATTTTATTTTTAGTTTCAATATTAAGTCCACACATTTCACCTTCGAAGACTTCTTTTGTATCCTGGGGTCCTCGCTTAAGATTAGTGATAGTCGCTTCTGAGATAACATCTTTGCCTCTTATGATTCTAGCTAAGGATGGAACGGTTAATTTACCCTTCAGTACTTCACCGCCGGCTATAATCTCTGATTTACCGGATATAAATACTCCCTTAACTTCCAATAAGCCCACTTCTTTTTCAACTATTTCAGGTATTAATAATTCACTCAGCATTATTTTTGCATCGTCAATTAATTCATAAATAATTTTATATATTTTAATTGGCACCTTATCTCGACTAGCTAGTCTTCTGATTTCTGAAGGCAACTCAACGTTAAAGCCATATATAATTCCATTGGCAGTATGTGCAATGTGAACATCACTGCCATTGATTGATCCAATGCCAGTACTAATAATTTTGAATGCCACCTCATCAGTTTCTAAAGTTCTAAGCGAATCAATAACTGATGCTAGTGACCCCTGAACATCGGCCTTAATCAATATAGGTAATTCCTGGAGACTATTTGATCTATTAATAATACTAATTAATTCGCTACTATTTAAATTATTCTGAGCAAATCCTGATTTGTTTTCAAGTACAGCATCATGAGCAATGATTCTAGCAGTTTTTTCATCTTTTACTACCTTGAATGAATCTCCAAACTGAGGCAATTCTTTGAATCCTGTTATGACAACCGGAGTAGAAGGTCCGGCAGTTTTTATTGGAGTTCCAGAGGGAGATGTTAAGCTACGAATTTTAGCATAGGTCGAACCTGCAACAACAACATTGTTTGAATTTAATACTCCTTCGGTTACTAACGCATGAGCAACTGGTCCTCGTCCTCTTTCTAAATGGGATTCTATTATTAATCCTTCAGCAGGAATATCTATTGGTGCTTTTAGTTCTTCTAGGTCCGCAGTTAATAACACAATGTCTAGTAAATTATCTATCCCTTTACCTGATTTAGCCGAAACCTCAGCAACAGTTATGTCGCCTCCCCAGCCTTCAACTAAGATATTTTTTTCAGCTAATTGCTGCTTTACTTTATTAACATCAGCATCTTCTTTATCAATTTTATTGATAGCTATAATCATCTTAGAGCCAGCTTGGTTTGCAAAACGAATAGCCTCAATTGTTTGTGGTTTTACCCCATCATCAGCTGCAACAACAATGATAACTAAATCAGTAAGCTCAGCACCATGAGCACGAATCGCAGCAAATGCTTCATGACCAGGAGTGTCTAGAAAAGTAATGAGTCTCTTATTGTGCTCTACCTGATATGCAGATATATGTTGAGTTATACCTCCAGCTTCACTTTTGGCTACTGAAGATTTTCTGATTGCATCTAGAAGGCTAGTTTTTCCATGATCGACATGACCCATCACAGCAACAACTGGGGGTCTATTTGGACCGGTAAGATTTGCAACTTTCTTTTTTGTGATTGATTCCTCTATTGAATTTTTTTCTAAAGCTTTTACAAGAGTAACGTCCTCTAGGCCCATATCCTCAACCATTATAGTGGCTGTATCGAAATCTACTCTTTCGTTAAAAGTGGCTATAATACCATTTTTCATCAATTGCCCAATTAATCTTGTAACTGGGATTGATAGTTTCTCTGCCAGAGTGCCGACACTGATGTTTTCTTCAATTTCTATGGTTCTAGCCATTTGTCAACACTCCTTCCTTTTTATTTATTCATCTTAGTCTTCAAATAGTTTTTACTTTGCGTCTTTTAAACTAAGTGCTATTTTTCTAGATTCAGTATCAACGTCTAATATCTTAAATTTCTTCTTCTCGTTTAACTGGAAAATCTTCTCAGGATCTACACTGTCGTTACTACTCATTTCAGATACATGAACCAATGCCTCAACTACAGGGCTTAATTGAACAAAAGCTCCAAAAGGTGTGATTCGAGTAATTTTACCTTCTACGATAATGCCCTTTTTGAATTTCTTAACTTGTTCAATCCAGGGGTCATCGGTAAGTTGCTTAACACTCAAACTAAGACGATCATCCTTATCTATTGTGATAATTCTGGCTTTTACTGGATCACCAACTTTGAGATAATCTCGAGGATTCTCTACGTGTTCCCAAGAAATTTCAGATATATGTATTAATCCCTCAATACCGTCAGCATTAACAAAAGCTCCAAAATCTGTAACTCCTGTAACAACGCCTTCGATATCTTCACCAACTTTAAGTTTACCAAATTTAGCCTTAACTACATCTTTAATGGCTTCTTTTTCTGAAAAGATTAATTTATTGTCTTTTCTACTAACATCTAGAACTGTGACCTTAAAAGGTTTATTGATTAGACTATTTAATTTTTGAAGTATTTCATCTTTGTCTGCGCCTGAAACTCTAGGGTAATGACCTGCTGCAAGTTGAGATACTGGTAAAAATCCGCGTATATCTTCTAGCTCTACCAATAAGCCTCCTCTATTGGCATCATAAGGCACGATCTCAATAACTTCTTTGTCATCTTTGAGCCTTTGCAATTCATCCCATCCTCGATCTTTAACTACTCGTCGCATACTAAGTAGCATGTGACCTTCTTCAATTTCTGGATCAACTACACTGACTGTAATTTTTTCACCAATCTCAATGGCTTGACCATATCCGATTTCTCTTCGCATAACAACACCAATACCATTGGCGCCCAAATCAACCCATATTTCATGTTTTTTAACAGAGATAATTTCACCTTCGGTGACATCTCCTACTTTTAATTGCTGAACATCACTACTGGCTAGTAGCTCGTCCATTGTTAGACTAACTTTTGACATGTATTACATGCCTCCTTTAAATATATTTTCCATTTATGTAGCTAATAATTATGGTTTTTATTCCAAATAGATTATTAGCCCAAATAGATTATTTACATTATAACTTCTTTTGATCGATTGGTCAAAAGAAGTTAATCTTAAGGCCCTATTTAAAGTCAAAATATGTTAAAATTCTAGTAATGAATTATTTAGGAATTGATATAGGGGGCACTAAAACACTTATTGCGCTTTTTGATAACAAAGGTAAAATTCTTAAAAAACAGAAGTTTTTAACAAGTAATGAATATAGTCAATTTATAAATGATATTAAGTCTAATTTGATTGAGTTAGATGCTGGCAAAATTGAATCATGCGCCATATCAATACCAGGCCTTATAGATAAAAAGGAAGGAAGTATAGTAGCACTGGGCAATTTAGGATGGAAAAATAAACCAATAACTAGTGATCTAAAAAATATATTAAATTGTGATGTTAGGATTGAACATGATTCTTGTCTTGGTGGACTTTACGAAGCTAGACAACTTAAGGAACCGTTCCATAAAGTATTATATATAACAATAAGCACAGGTATTGGTACTGGCTTAATTGTCGACAACGAAATTGAGCCAGACTTTACAAACAGTGAGCCGGGCCAAATGATGATGGAGCATAATGGAAAAATGGAAAAATGGGAGTCTTTTGCTTCTGGTACTGCAATTGTCAAGGAATTTGGCCTCCATGCTAGAGACATTAAGGAAGAAAGAATTTGGAATATAATTGCTCATAATATCTCCTCTGGTCTTCTAGAATTAATAGCAATCATTGAACCAGATATGATTATTTTCGGAGGAGGAGTAGGGAATTATTTTGAAAATTATGAAAAACCACTCAAAAATGAATTAAATAAATACAGAAATCCCCTCTTAAAAATGCCTAAAATTATTAAGGCATCTGACGCTGATAATTCTGTGATTTATGGTTGTTTTGAACTTCTAAAAGTTAAGTAATATGAGTAGATTTATAGATAAATTAAAAATTGATTATCCAAATATAACTTTTAAATTGGGAGATGGATTTTATTGGTCTCCAATAAGTAGATCGGTTATTTATAATGATCTTGAAAATAAAATTAATAGCGATTGGACTCTTCTTCATGAAGTATCTCATGCAATTTTAAATCATAAAAGTTATAAGAATGATTTGGAGTTATTGAGTATGGAAGTGTTAGCGTGGAACAAAGCAAAAGAAATTAGTATCAAATATGATATAAATATTGACGATGATCATATTCAAAACTGTCTGGACACATACCGAAACTGGCTTCATCTACGAAGCACCTGTCCGGAATGTGAAATAAGAACCCTTCAAACTGATAAGGATACTTATCGCTGTCATAATTGTCATACTATTTGGAAAGTAACCTCCGAAAGATTTTGCAGACCTTATAGAAAAATTGAAGATAAAAACAAAAAGTCACTTGAGGAATTATCTCAAGTGACTTTTGTTTGAAAACTATCTAAATTAAATTAAACAGTTTTCTTAGTGCGTCGAGATATTCGACCACCTTTTGCGCCAGCAATTCTTGCTAGATCTCGGTTAGCAGCAAAGCCACCAGTGTGACCTTTTTTGCCACCTATTGAACCGATTTTAGAATAAAAATCTGATCCGTATTTTGCTTTATTAGTTTTAGCAGCAGCGATGCCACCAGTTTTAGTTCCAGCCATAATTGAAACCTCCCTATTAATTTAGTATTTCGTAATTAAAATGAAAAAGCTCCAAATTAATGGAACCCCCTTCTCCAAATCACGAACTGATACTATAATAACATGCCTATGTTTTATTGTCAAATTAGTTATGTATTAAATAATCCTTGAAAAAGATAAAGCCCCTCCTATTCGGAGGGGCTTCACATAATTCGGCACCGTGCTATTTTCCCAAGGGTGATCCCCTAAGTATTGTAACCGCTTCAAGGCTTAACTTCTGTGTTCGGAATGGTAACAGGTGTTTCCCTTGCGCCATGGGCACCGACTAAGGATGAGAAATAATTCTCATCAATAGTCGATGTCTATCTTTAATAAAAATGTTCAAACGGGTGCTGATTATGCACCAATAACTAGTCAATGCATCCCATACCTATATAAAACAAAAGTTTTATAAGATACAGGAACATAAAAAGTCAATGGGACGATTAGTACGCTTCGGCTACACACGTTACCGTGCTTACACCTTGCGCCTATCAACCTGATAGTCTTTCAGGGTCCTCATAGGGAAATCTAATCTTGAGGTCAGTTTCGTGCTTAATATGCTTTCAGCACTTATCTGGTCCGCACGTAGCTACCCAACAATGCCCTTGGTAGAACAATTGGTACACCAGAGGTGCGTTCATCCCGGTCCTCTCGTACTAGGGACAAATCCTCTCAAATTTCCTAGCGTCCACAGCGGATATAAACCGAACTGTCTCACGACGTTCTGAACCCAGCTCGCGTACCTCTTTAACCGGCGAACAGCCGGACCCTTGGAAGGTGCTCCCCCTCCAGGATGAGATGAGCCGACATCGAGGTGCCAAACAGCGCCGTCTATGTGAACTATTGGGCGCTATAAGCCTGTTATCCCCGGCGTAACTTTTATCCGAAAGCGCTGCCGATACCACATTCATGTACAAATGTACGGACAGCGGAAAACTTGCTCCCACTTTCGTGCCTGATTGGCTGGTAAGCCTCACAGTCAAGCTGGCTTATGCGTATATACTATCGATTCGATTTCCATCCGAACCTAGCCAACCTTTGAACGCCTCCGATACTTTTTAGGAGGCAACCGCCCCAGTTAAACTACCCACCAGACACGGTCCCATATCCAGCAGCTACCATCGATATAAATATATCAATAGCAATTGATGGACATGGTAAGAACAAGATCGTAACAAGGGTGGTATTTCACTGGTGACTCCACCTAGACTAGCGTCTAGGCTTCAAAGTCTCCCACCTATCCTACACATGTTACGACCCGGTTCAATGTCAAGCTGTAGTAAAGCTGCACGGGGTCTTTTCGTCCTGCTGCGGACAGACGGCATCTTTACCGTCAATGCACTTTCACCGAGCTCTTCGTTGAGACAGTACCCATATCATTACTCCATTCGTGCGGGTCAGAACTTACCTGACAAGGAATTTCGCTACCTTAGGACGGTTATAGTTACCGCCGCCGTTCACTGGGGCTTCAGTTCAAAGCATACACTTATTCCCTTAACCTTCCAGCACTGGGCAGGAGTCAGCCCCTATACATCCACTTTCGTGTTAGCAGAGACCTATGTTTTTGATAAACAGTTGCATGGGTTCCTTAGCTGCGGCCTCCATAAATGGAGGCAGGCCTTATTCCGAAGTTACGGCCGCTTGTTTGCCGAGTTCCTTAACGAAGAATCACTCGTACACCTTGGTCTACTCGACCTGAGCACCTGTGTCGGTTTGCGGTACGGATAGATTTATACATAAGCTTGGAAGCTTTTCTGGTCAGCTTGACTCACAAGAATTCAACCAAAAGGTCGTTTCATTCGCGCATCGGCCGAAGCCTGGACGCTTAGACGGATATAACCATGAATCCGCTCCTGCTATCATGCCGCGCACTCCCAAACAATATAAAACTAGTACGGGAATATTAACCCGTTGTCCATCGCCTACGCTACTCGCCTCGGCTTAGGACCGACTAACCCTGGGACGATTACCGTTGCCCAGGAAACCTTGCTCTTTCGGTGGGCAGGATTCTCACCTGCCTTATGGTTACTCATTCCAGCATTCTCACTTGATAACGCTCCACCGTACCTCGCAGTACGACTTCAAAGCAATATCAACGCTCCTCTACCACTCCTAATAAATTAGAAATTCGCATCTTCGGTACTACACTTAGCCCCGTTACATTTTCCGCGCAAGATCTCTTGACGAGTGAGCTGTTACGCACTCTTTAAATGAATGGCTGCTTCTAAGCCAACATCCTCGTTGTTTAAGAAATCTCACCTCGTTTCCCACTTAGTGTAGATTTAGGGACCTTAGATGGCGATCTGGGCTGTTTCCCTTTCGAGCGCCGAGCTTAGCCCCGACGTTCTAACTGCTGCGATTCCACAGACGGTATTCGTAGTTTGTCAAGGGTGGGTAATCTTGCGACCCCCAGTCCGAAACAGAGCTCTACCCCCATCTGCTACCACGCAACGCTAGCCCTAAAGCTATTTCGAGGAGAACCAGCTATCTCCGAGTTCGATTGGCATTTCACCGCTAACCACAGGTCATCCGGGCATGTTGCAGTATGCTACGGTTCGGTCCTCCACGTAGTTTTACCTACGCTTCAACCTGCCCATGGTTAGGTCACCCGGTTTCGGGTCTATTCACTAGTACTAAATTCGCCCTATTCAGGCTCGCTTTCACTACGCATCCGTCAAATGACTTATGCTTGCACTAGCAAATAACTCGCTGGATCGTTCTACAAAAAGCACGCCGTCACCAAATAAATTGGCTCCGACTCCTTGTACGCACACAATTTCAGGTTCTATTTCACTCCCATTCCTGGGTTCTTTTCGCCTTTCCCTCACGGTACTTGTTCACTATCGATCGAAAGATATATTTAGCCTTGGAGGGTGGACCCCCCAGCTTCAGTCAGGATTGCACGTGCCCCGACCTACTCTACAAAACAAATATAAGGTTAGCGATACTTGGCATACTAGGCTTTCACTATCTTTGGCTCAGCTTTCCAACTGATTCTGCTCGCGTCGCTAATTTTTTACCTTATGTACGACAATGGTAGATCGTACCCCCACTACGGATTACTAGATAAAATCTAGGACTCCGTACTGGTTTTTTGTTATGTCACAACCCCTTTTAGATATTCGTCTACCAACTTATCCGTCTATTACTAGGCGGAAACCTAAAAGGTTTGGGCTCATCCGGATTCGCTCGCCACTACTACCGGAATCGTTGTTTACTTTCTATTCCTCGAGGTACTAAGATGTTTCAGTTCCCCCGGTTACCTCATCTTAACCTATGTATTCAGTTAAGCGTGATCAGACATTACTCTGACCGGATTTCTCCATTCGGATATCTTCGGATCAAAGCTTAGTTAGCAGCTCCCCGAAGCTTTTCGCAGCTCCATACGTCCTTCATCGGTATCTTTCGTCAAGGCATCCATTGTGCGCGCTTGAGTAACTTTTTACGTTTTGCATTGACTAGTTATTGGTATTTACCAACACTTGCCGTTTGTCATTTTTACTAATTTAAAGCCAAATTTTTAAGCTGCAAAACTCGAAGTCAATCTCATAATTAAATGACTTAGGCTTGAGTTTATGCTGGAATCCAAACACTAGGTATTCTTGCCTAAACTCAAACTTCAACTATCTTATCAGGTATAACAGATATGGTCAAGCAAAAAACGATGACAAAATTGCTACAGTTCTTAACCTGTACAATATGAATAAATTTATCGTAATTAATCAATATTGAATAAAATTATCAAAAATACTATTAGCAATTTATGTATTTACTTATTATATTCGATGATTGATTTATCAATCCCTTCTAGGTTATAATAATATAACTATTAGTTAAAGTTAAATTAAATTTAGTGGGGGTAAAATGGACAATCTTAACCAGGTTCCTATTCGTAAAAGTAATAACATCAATAATAGCCCTGCTACTCACGTTTCGGCTAAAAAGTCGAATGTACGCAGTGGTAGCAAAAAATCTATTTGGACGATAGGTTCAGTTCTCACGCTTATCGTATTATTTTTTGGTGGCTATTTCGCAATTCAGCAATTAAATGAGAATAGTCTAATGCGTGGCGTAAATAAGAGTGAATATCAGGCAGTATTTTTAACTAACGGACAGGCTTATTTCGGTAAGATTACTAGTATTGATAGTAATTATCTTTATATATCTAAAATATATTATCTTCAGGCACAACAAAATGGACAGCCAGCTCAGACTCAACCAAAAACTTCAGATTCTCAAGCTAGTCTATCGCTAGTAAAACTTGGTAGTGAAATTCATGGCCCAGAGGACAGTATGTTTATCGCCCGAAGCCAAATTCTTTTTTATGAGAATATTAAAGACAATGGGCAAGTAGTTAAAGCAATTAACAGCGTTAAAAAATAATTAAAGTACAAACACAGGAATGCCTTCTGGTTTACAATATTTAGTTAGAAGGTATTTTATCTATGGTGAACACAAATCCAATACGACTTAATCCAAGTAGAAATAAATTTAAAGTATTAATAGCTGAGGATGATATCTCTATATCTAACTTACTAAAGATGCAACTTGAATTAGCGGGATATAAGATCATCACAGCAAATAGTGGATTTAGCGCTGTAGAGGCAATCTCCCACAATAAACCTAACTTTATATTGATGGACATTAGTATGCCCGAACTTAATGGTTTTGAAGTTATAGATAAATTAAAAACCGTTGGTTTTGATACTAATTCTTGCAAATTAGTATTTCTGAGTAATTCATCAACCCCCGGCGATATAGAAAAAGCACGTGAATATGGAGGAGATTATAAAATAAAGGCTGAATTATCGCCAAAAGAACTCATCGATTTTATTGATTCAAAACTTATTGATGTTTAGACATTAGCAAAAACTTCTATTTTATTCTTGTTAACATTAATTAAGCCCTTACTTATACCGATGCTTCTTTCTCCATTTTCAAATTTTATTTTTACATCTCCATTGGTAAGTATTCCGACAAAATTATTGTGTCCTGGAAGTATATCGAATGGTCCATTAATATCTTGAGCCGAAACTGAGGTCGCAATACCTTCAAAAAATGTTTCGAATGGTGAAATAAACCTTACTTCTAAGAATTGTTCTATTTTATCGTCCATTAGTAATCTCAGAATCTAATATTTCTTTAATTGATTTTAAATTTTCTTCGGTAGTTACATATTGACCAGGAGAACCATTCAAGTCTTCTGTAACAAACATAGACTGTTTAAAATATTCAATTAGTTTTTGCGCTAAGTGATAGTCCGCCCTATCATCCTGAGAAAGTTCGGATTCACCTATAACCGCTATTATACCTTTTAAGGATTCATATTTTTGTAGGATCGCTTTGACTTGATTAACTAAATCGTAATGAACTTTACCTACAATTTCTTCAGAGATTAATGATGAGTTTGTTTGAAGTAAATCTACTGCTGGTAATATTCCACTTTCAAAAACTGATCTAGAGAGAACAATTACTGCATCTAATTGCTGAGAAATCTCAACTACAGCGGGATCACTAAGATCGTCCGATGGAATAAATACGGACTGAACAGTAGTAATAGATCCATTATCATTTGAATCAAGTTGCTCCATGAGCTTTTTCAGATCGGAGTACATTGATGGTTGATACCCACCTTCAGCAGGTAATTCACCTATCATATTAGATAACTCGTTATTTGCTTGAACATGGCGATAAATGTTGTCAATAAAAAACAGTATATTTTTCTTCTTTTCATCTCTGAAATATCTAGCGGATCTTGCGGCAGTTAAGCCTACCATAGACCTAAGAGCTGCGTTTTCGTTCATCTGGCCCATATACATAACAGTGCTATCGAGTAATTTCTTCTCATTCAAAGTATTAAAGAGCTCATGGCCTTCTCTCATTCTTTCGCCGATTCCAACGAAATAAGTTAGGTGATCTTTTTTATTACCGATATTATGCATTATTTCTGTAGTTAAAACTGTTTTACCAACTCCAGCGCCACCAATAATGCCAATTTTTCTACCTTTGACAAAAGGAGTGAAAAAGTCTATTACTTTAATGCCTGTTTCTACAATTTCATTAGATTGATGTCTGTATTTTTTATCTGGTTTAATTTCAGAGAATACATCTACTTGTTCAGATTTATTAAATTTATTATCTTCAGAATCGATTGATCTACCTAAGGAATCAAATACATGGCCAATAATTTCTTCTCCTACAGGAATGTTTAATCCCTTATTCTCAGTAATTATTTTTGCTCCCTTATATAGCTCATGCGAACCAGTTAAATTAATACACTTAGCTATATACTTATCTTCATAAGATATTACTCTAAGTAATACTTCAGGAAATTCATCCATGAAAAGTATTGAATTAATTGGTGGTTTTTCAACTATTGTAGTAATAATATTCACAATTAAACCGTCTATGGACTGAATGTTCCCTACAATAATCATTGAATTTCTCCTAGTATTAATGCATCAATAATTTTCATCTTCGGCCTCCCTGAAATAATTGCTGTCTCAAGGCTTCATCTTTCATCCTTCTTTTTGTCTGATTATACTGTAAATTCATAAGCTTAATGGCATCTTTTGCTCGATCGTTAATAACAGTAGTCGTCTTAAATCTGTTTGCATACTCACTCAATCGAGATTCAAAAATAATTTGAGTAAGACCGATATTTAGAATCACCGACTCTAAATATTGCATAATTTCATCATAGCTAGGTTCAATAATATAATCAGCCAAATCTATATTTGATTTAACATTATCAATATTTTCATATGGCTTGAGATTTGTTTTTGTAATTTTTTGATTTACAAGTGAAATAAAAGTTTGATATATACAATAAGCTTTTTTGTATTGAACTATTAAATTAGATAAAGGAGTTACATCGATTGGTTTTGTAGTATCAGGCGAATCAAATCCTAATATAATCGAACGTCCTTTTGAAGTTAAAATTGAAACTCCTTTTCTTCCAATAATTGCAATATCACTACCTGCTGTATCTGGATCGCTGTCTAATAATCTAATTATTTCATCATCAGCTGGACCAGAAAAACTATCGGATGATGTCACAACTAAACATATTGTCTTATTGATTGATGCATTTCTGCTTGGTAGTTCATCTGTTTTTTGTGCCTTAAGAAGATCCTGATACAAAGACCAAAGATCAATAAAAAATTTTTGAGATGCAAAAACGCTATTTTTAGTTTCATTAATTTTGATAGTCGAAATAATTTCAAATATTGAACTCAAATTTCCAATAGTAGAAGTATTTGCGATGTCTCTCTCTAATTGTTTAAGGTTTTGTGGCATGATTGTTACTGTTGTTCTTTCTGAATTATTTTCTGTGCAGCCGCATTAATATTATTGTCGCTTTTTTCTTTAATCGGAAGTGCCTTAATAGTGTTTTTAAGTTTTTGGATGTCCAAATTATCTAAACTTCCACTTCCCAAAACTGTCTGCAGTAAAATTTGTTCCTCGATTAATGTATATAATTCATCAGGATTTTGCCCAAAAATATCGTAGATTCTTTTTCCAATTCTTAGAATTGATTTTGTTTCATTGGATTGTTCGCTTACAAATCTTGATGTCTCTATAGTTGATCTGTAATTTGATAGATAAGAAGAGATAATTCTAGCGATATATCTTGCATTTGTACTTTGTCCACGTCCACCTACACGTGAGACCGACAATCCGACATTGATTGCAGGCTTAATTCCTTGTCTCATAATGTTATTATCAAATATTATCTGCCCATCTGTTATTGATATAAGAGTAGTGGATAGAAATCCAGTAATATCATCGTTAGGCATAACAGATACTGGAAGTGATGTAAGTGTTTTATTATTGCTTTTTAGTTTTCCAGCTCTTTCAAGAAGAGATGAGTGCACATAAAACATATCGCCAGGATATGCTTCACGTCCAGGATTTTTTCGCATCATTAATGCAAATTCTCTATAGGCTTTGGCGTGTGAACTTAGGTCGTCATAGATTATTATTACATCTTCACCTGAGTGCCAAAAAAATTCTGCAATGGAACAACCACAATATGGGGCTATATATGTCATAGGTAGAGAATCAAATACATCTGCTAATACAAAAACTATCTTTTCTCGCACTTTGGCTTTTTCAAATCTATGAAGTAAGGTTTCTATATCAGATTTTCTTTTACCTATTAACACATAGACAATGATCTTGCCTTTTTTGGCCTGATTAATGGCAAGTTGTGTTAGGAATGTGGTTTTTCCAGATTTAGCATCTCCCATTATGGCAATTCTCTGACCATATACAATCGGAAACAAAGTGTCTACCAATGTTACGCCAGTTTCTAATTGATTAGATAATATTGCCCTTTCACTAAACTTAATAGCTTTTTCAAAAACTGGCATTTGAACGTCTCTACCAATAATCCCAAGATCATCTACAGCCTGTCCAAGTGGATTCACAATCCTTCCGAGCATTTCTTTAGATACATTTATGCTTAGCTCGGGCGTATTAATTATTACTAAGCTGCCGATAGCAATAATCTCAGAGCTTAAATTTAAAATCTCAACATAATCTTCAGTTATTCCTTCAACTAAACCATGATCACCATTTTCGAAAACTACAGTTGAACCTACCGTCACTCTATTTAGTCCTTTGACTCTTGCCAAAAATCGATCACTAGCAATAACCTCTCCAGACTCATGTCCTTTTTCTGCCAGTTTCTTAAATAATCTACTATCAGACATTATCGATAGTCTCCAATAGATTACCAGTGAAAGATTTTAGTGACTTTCTTATGGAGAGGTCTATTTCTCTTCTCTCTGTTTTAATAATACATCCTCCAATAATCAATTCATCAACCATTATTTCTACTAGAATAAATGGGTTGATGCTTCTAAACCAGCTAGTAACTTTCATCTTAAATTCAGCGTTAGGGATATCAGATAGTGTGATTGTCACGACTGGTGCTGTTTTAGCTATCTCATCAAGTTGCTTTCTTAAATTTGCTAGATCGAACCAGCTAATTTTATCACTAAAGAAACTCTGCATAATCTCAGGTAATTCTATCTGTTCAAACTTATTATTAAGCCCAGCTTTAAGAGAAGTTTCAGCTTTAAGCTTACTAGACAAAGAGTTATCTATATAACCAATTATTTGATAGATTTGGGCTAAATTAGTTACCTGCTTAGGTAGTGCTTTCATTTTATAATTAGACATTATTAATGTCCCTAGAAATTGTAATTTTATTTTTTTCAAGTTTTTCAAGAATATAATCCTGCTGATCACTTAAGTCTATAGATCCTTCTAAGCTATTGTTCAAATAAGCCATCAATATCTTATTAATTTTATTATCGACGGCTTCTATTGCTTCTTTTTTTCTAGACGATACGGATTCATTAATTTCGGACTCTAGATCTTTAGAATAGCCATCAATCTTATTCTGAGAACTAGTTATCATATCTCGAGTTTGATTATGAAAATTAGATAATGATTGACCGAATTCATTAGTAATTTTATCTGAGTTTATTTTAAATAGATTATTTAACTGAACCATGTTCTCTTTGAGTTGTTTTTCAAAATTAAGTCTATAGGCACTTGTCATTTGCTCTGTGGCCTTATATAAAGCCTCTTCAGAAGCTTTTTTGAGCTGGTTAGCGCTTATATCTATGTCTTTAGGTTTAGGAGCTCCTGTGGCTTTTATATCCTTTTTGAAATCCATTTTGAGTATGCAATAAAACGCCAGTATTATGCCTAATATAATAATCATTGAGAGTATCCACTGCTCAATATTTAGATTACTGATTTGTAATGTATTCATATATCTACCCCACCAATACAAAATATGCTGCTGCAAAACTTACTAAAAGTATAACCGTAACTGTGATTATTATCAAAATTGTATGTTTTGTAATTCCCTTTCTGGCCAAAGGGTTTCTTCCAATAGATCTAATTGAAACTACTGTTGAGACTATAATCATAGAAAATGCGACTGCAACACAAACTAAAATTAATACCATTGCGATTAATGTCTGGTTTTGATCAACATTTTTATTAACTAACTTAGCAAAAAAATTCTGAAAGGGTTTAAGTAGAGAATTTGTATTTGTGCTACCTGGTAATCCAGAATAATCACTAACAGAAATATTAATCTGTATTTGTCCAGCATAAATAATATTATTTTTCTGACCAGTAATTGTTTCCTTAATTGCTCCTAAGGAATTAGAATTAAAAGGCTGAATGGCAACCCCAACAATTCTTGTAGCATTGATTGCCTTCATTCCAACGCCTTCTATTATAGATGCTGTTATCTTATCGCCCTTAGAAATATTTCCATTGATAGTTGAAACATCGACGTTATATACACCAGAAGTTCCTACTTCAATTGTTGAGCCGGGACTATTAAAGCTAATATTTGATGAATTTTTACTGGTAATCACACCGACCAAATTATTAACATTATTCACGGATGCGGGGACTACTGTCTGATTGTTTGAAGGATCAAGGCTCACAAGATATCCGGTTTGCATATTTTTAGATGAGCTATATCCTCCAGAAAAATTTAGAGAATTTGCGGCAGCTATACTTGGTAGGGTTTGAAGCATCATGAATAGACTTAAAACTAGTGCGGTAGTTCCGGCTTTAATCTTACCCCTGTTATCTTTACAGATATATTTTTTAAAAATATTACACCCCTTAAGCATTACTTTTAAAAAAATTATAGCACTTCCAATAGAAAACGCTGAAAAAAATATTGATTTTGGTGGGCGGTAAGGGACTCGAACCCCCGACTTCCTCGGTGTAAACGAGGCGCTCTAGCCAACTGAGCTAACCGCCCTCTTTGGTGCGCGAGAGAAGACTCGAACTTCCACAGGGTTGCCCCCACTACCACCTCAAGGTAGCGCGTCTACCATTCCGCCACTCGCGCGAGTTAGACGCAATAAAATATTAATGTACCCTTGTTATATTACTTTTAAATGCATAAAAACTCAATAGCAACTTCTATGATTTAGGTAAAAAGTTATTAAATCCTCTAACATATTCTTGCCTAAGCATGTTTTTAACATCCTCTACGTTTGTATTAACCTTAACTCCAGGATTTAGAATGTTATGAGGATCAAATATATTTTTTACTCTTACCATAAGTTCGTATGCATCTTTTCCATATAGCTTTTCTAAATACAATGATCTTAATCTTCCATCATTATAGCTACTACTAGTACTACCGCCCATTTCTATAATCATTGGATAATACTCGTCCATCATCCTGAAGACTTTCTGTCTATCACCAACTACTGCTAGATCCAAAAATGGCTGAATATGAAGATTTCCTTCTCCCGCATGTCCCCAAATAGCAATTTCGACATGATTCTTATTAAAAATTTGATATAGCTTGTCAACATAATCTGCCAATCTTTCAACCGGGACAATACCATCCTCAAGTAAAGGAAGTGGTCGAGTATTACCATCTACATGATTGAGAATTACAGAGCTGGCATTTCTTATCTTCCATATATTCTCCATTTTATCTTGATTATTCTCCATTTGATTCGAGGCTGCGTATTTTGAAAAAATCTTTGATGCTTTTTTCATTAATTTTCTTCTGTTTCGTTCATTAGAATTATCAAATTCAACGAATAAAATAAACTTAGGCAAAACATCCGGCAAAACATCTTTTAGTAAATTTGGATTTATTTTATTTACCATATTTAAAAATTGCTCATCAACAATTTCAATTTCACTAGGTGATTCGGGAAGTTTCTTTAACTCATTTATTGCTTCTTGGAGCTCTCCAAGCCCATCAAAAAAGCCTACAGTCAATGAAGTACTTTCGTTATGGTTAATTGCTGACATAGTTGCTTCGGTGATAATACCAAGTGTTCCTTGAGACCCAACAAAAAGCGGAGTTAGGTCAAAGCCTTTTTTCGTAACTATATCTTTGATATCATATCCTGCTCCATTTCGAGAAACTGCAAGTTGGGTATTTTTAATAAGCTCTCTATTTTCTTCCATTAAGGTATCCATGGCTCTATAAATTTCGCCTTCGAATGTTGTTAAACCTAGTTTATTTTTTAGTTCCCTTTTGTTAAGAGGTTTAGTTTCTATCACTTCTCCGTTAGCAAGCACTACTCTCAGAGATTTAACACTTTCACGTGTATCGCCATATTTAACAGACTTTTCTCCACCGGCATTATTGCCAATTGCACCACCTATAGTTGAATATTCTAATGATGCTGGGTATGCCGGCAAAAATAAGCCGTGAGTTTTTAATGATTGTTGAAGTTTTCCATAATTTATGCCCGGTTCTACAGTTACGAAACCGGTCTTAGCATCAAGCTCAACTAATTGATTCATATGAGCAGGAAATACTAAAACAAGCCCACTTCCTATTGCAGCGCCAGTTTGATCAGTTCCTGATCCCCTAGATGTAATTGGCAATAATCTGCCACGTTCAGCTAATTGCCAACTAAATCTAGCAGCCTTTCGAACATCATTTTCATTTTTAGGATATGCAACAATTGTAGGCGTAAGAGTAAGTATGCTGTTGTCGTTGGAAAAATATATTCGCGCATCTTTCGAATCCATTACTTCTCCCCTGAGGTGATTCTGTAAATAATGCGCAATTTTATTCATATTTTTATACCCTTTATTTTTAGTCAATGTTTATATAAGTTTAACACATGGTGGAGATGCGGGGACTCGAACCCCGGACCCCCTGCTTGCAAAGCAGGTGCTCTAGCCAACTGAGCTACATCCCCATGTATTAAATAAATTTGGTGGGCTTGCCAGGACTTGAACCTGGGACCTCGTCATTATCAGTGACGCGCTCTAACCAACTGAGCTACAAGCCCTTAACTGTCAGCTTGAGGTATTGTATCGAAACTGACATGTATAAGCAATTTTAATTTTAATAAAAAACTCCCTAAAAAGGGAGCATTTTAGTTATAAAAACTTCAGTAGTGCAATCAACGTCAATCATAATGTGTTTCAGAACTGTGTCTCGTTATATTAAAAATATAAATTGTAAACTAACAGTACTGCATTAGTTTACCGAGATCGACCTAGCTACCGAATTAATAAATTAAAACGATGCTAGTTTTCTCCCTAGAAAGGAGGTAATCCATCCGCACCTTCCGGTACGGATACCTTGTTACGACTTAACCCCAATCATCTCCCCTACCTTAGGGCTCGGCAAGCGAACACGTCAGGTATTGGCGACTTTCAT
>CAIUOC010000070.1 GCA_903900685.1 uncultured Candidatus Saccharibacteria bacterium
GGGTGGAATGTCATTAGACAACAAAGGCAACATTAACGTTTCAAGCTGGTTTGCAGGTAGTGTGGCATTCGATGGCCAAAATGGTACGCACATATATACAACTTCTTCTGAGTCAGCCTACTTTACTAGTTTTTCGGCCTTCCCTGCTATGCCGTCCGTCATAAACGCAAATAATACAGGACCAGCGGCTCCTAAGACAGGCTTTGCAAGCTCAGGGATGAGCTATAAGGGATTAATATTAGTAGCTGCGGTATCATCATCAATATTAGGACTAGGTCTATTAACGCGGCGCATGAATAGGTAATATATTCCAAGGGACTATTATGGAAAATGAAAGAAGAATAGAACCAGTAAATAGAGCTGAGCTCGAGGAAGTAGCTTCGAGTTATTCAGATGAGCTACAACCATTTATTCAGGAATATCTAGCCGAACCAACTGATGAGGTGTTTGATGACTTGGCAGAAGATGATTCGCAAGATCATGATCCACTACAAGAACATGAAGAAGATATAAGTGCAGAAAAATTTAGTGACCTGGATGCTGAAACTCCATTAAATTTACCAAATTATCTTCCAAAACAGGTTCAAAATATTAGCAACTTCAGTCAAGATTTCTTATCTCGTAATAATAGGATGCCTTCTATCGAAGAAATCTCACATCAATTCGGTATTACCATACAAAAAGCCCAAGAACTTACAGAAGTTGGGCTAACACAACATGAGTCATATCTAGAAGACATTAATAAATTACTCCTGAATGAATCAACCGATGCCAATGAAGAGTTTGAGGATGTAGATGACCTGATACTAACACTAGATAACATGTTAGCCGATCCTCTCTATACTGATACACCGGAAAACATTACAGAAAAGATAGACTTCAATACAAGAGCTCTTAAATTATTAAAAGATTCGAGCCTGTCTGATCGTGAGAAAAAAATAATTATCCTAAGATATGGCTTGGGTAGAGGTGGTGATGGTAAAACTAGAAGTGAAATTTCAACTATGGGTCTTGGCATTGATGGTCAAAACTTAACTCGTGAGAGAATTGCACAAATTGAAGCTAATGGTTTAAGAAAATTAAGAGAGTCACCCAATTTACAAAAAAGTCATAAATTGATAGGGAATATGCCCGATAGCGATAGACCGAGAAATATCCCCAGTTTAATATCTGATGTTATTGAAATTAAATAATATTCTACTATAAAAAAGCACTAGTTATTCTAGTGCTTTTTAGGTTTTACTTCGTTTCGTCCTAAGTTCTTCTTAGTTTCTACAAAGAGAACATGTTTTCTAAGTTTTGGGCTATACTTACGAAGCTCTAATTTGTCTGGAGTATTCATAGTATTCTTGGTAGTGTAATAAATCCTCTCTTTGGATTCTGCGCTTACCATACCAATAATCTTTCGTTTATCACCTTTTTTAGCCATAATCTAACTATTCTAACAGATAGGGATTAGAATGTAAACAGATTATTATTAAATAGTATATGCTTACTTGCATATTAACTCTTATTATGATATAGTATATCTTAATTAAGGAGTTTTTATTCAATGGAAAATAGTAAACGAAGAGAAAGTACTAGTAGTAGTGTTGATAGTCCTGATAATAAATTTACTTATTATTTCGATGAACAAACACCTAATTTAGGTAATTTAAGGGATGATCAGCAAAAATTAATTGATCATATTATTTCTGGTTCTAATATTCAAAGTAGTTTAACTCGTGAAGAGATTATGAAGACTTTATCATTAGTAGCTGGTGATTTAACAGATGAAGTAGAAAAACGTTTTAAATTCATCAATTTCTTATTAGCTCCTGATGAACTTGATCCAAATGAAGAGTATGACTCTACTAAAGATTATTTTCCAGCACAAAGTTATATATCTACAATTGATCCAGAACTAAGAGCATGCAAGGATGAAGACACTTCATTATTTTTCCCAACTGAATCTAGTAAATCTCAATTAGCTGCAAAGGAAATATGTGAAGGATGTTCCCAGAAAAGTGAATGTCTTGAAACTGCCATTAGAAATAATGAAGATGGTATTTGGGGTGGAACTAGTAAGGGTGACAGAATTAAGCTAGTTAAAAGCATTTCAACTATATCTTAAACAATTTTCAGGTAACCAATTTATATCGATATTTATTTATTAATATGAGAAATTAGTACTTTTAACCCAATCAGAATCTACGTTTAAATCACCGTTTGAATTAGTAGACACAACAACTATTGGTGCAGGAAGTCGATTGCCTGTTTTTGATTCGAAACTAATTGATCCAGTCCATCCATTATAATTTTTCAAATTATTTAGTGCATTTGTTAATTCAGATTTATTAAAACCGCCACTAGATGTAGCAATTTGTGCCAAAACATTAACTGAATCATAGGCGTATGGTGACCATGTTCCTGGAGCAATAGCGAATGTATTTTTAAATCTATTGATATATGATGATGAATCTGGGAAGTCTGATGGAGCTGGAACACCGACAACTGGGCAGTTCTGTGCTGCTTTAATACCAGCGGCTGTAACATATCCGTTATCATATGCACCAAAATCAGCTAAACATTTAGAATTCGTTCCAGACTCTTTTATTTCCTTAGCAATTAAGCCTGCTTCCGGATAATAAGTTATTATATAGATTAAGTCTGGGTTAGTACTTTCTGCTTGAGCCACATTAGAGATGTATGAATCAGCTCCTGGGCTTATAGATTGAAAGTCACTAATTTGAATACCAGCATTACCAAAATCAGTTCTCATAGTCTCAGCAGCATTTAAGGTGTATGTTGTTGTTGAGTCGTATATTATTGAAACTGTTTTTGCTTTAATCCATTTAGATACTGCATGAGTTGCTACAGGTGCAATTTGTGAGGTCATTGGTTGCAAGGTGTAACCAAGTCCAGCTGTAGAATCTGATGAAGTAAATCGCATAGGCTCTATACCTGCAGCTAAATAAAGTGGCAAGGTTTTAATTCCAACGCCTGAGTTATATGGCCCAACTACTGCATCAAGACCCGATGCAATTGCTGTCTTAGCAGCCTTAACGCCTGTTGCTGGATCAGCAGCATCATCAATTGGAATAATGACTACTTTTCTACCAAGTATTCCATTACGGGCATTTAAATCGTTTGCAGCGAGTATAGCACCGTCCAGCATTCCATTACCAACATTGCTCTGAGAACCGCTGAGTGGAGCTTCAAGACCTATTCTAATTGGCTTCGAATTTGCCAAGCTTCTTGAATGATTGAGCCATATAAATAAGCCTATACAAATTAGCACTGCAACCACTAACAATGATTTCGGTGAAACAAATTTATTACTCTTCAAGTTCATATCTATACCCCTTATTAATTAAAGGTAGTATACTATCTAATTTACAATTTAACAATTATAAGTATTAATTATCTTAAACTAATAGATTACTTATGGAGCCGAAGTCGGGGATTGAACCCGAGACCCCGTCATTACCATTGACGTGCTCTACCACTGAGCTACTTCGGCAGTTGCCCTACTATTATATATTGATGCTTTTTATTATGGTAGTAGAAATAAAAAACCATCTACGTTCATAGATGGAAATAATCAAATTATGGTGCCGTATTATGGCTAAGGTCACAGCCGGATTACTTTCTTTTTGCGCTAATTATGAAGTAAATAATTGGCAATGGTAAAACCCAGACAACAAGATTAGCAAGCAAGGGTATCGCCTCTACGTTATAGCGTGAGTATGAATTTCCAGGAATAAATGGATGTCCTTGAGCGTAAGTAAATGGTAAACCATATTTCACATCATGTAGTTCACAAGGTTCGTATTGGTTGGCAACATCGGTACAATTTTGCGTGTAGCTAGGTCCAGATTTTGTTGTTTTAACGCCGAATTGAAAGAATAAAACTAAACCAATAACGAACAGCATTGCCAGAATTATCAATATACGTTTACGTGGCATAAAATAATATTATCATACTTATTTGGTGCGGAGTGATCTACGATGTTAGATTTTTACTTGGCAACTCAGGGAAAGTATAATGAGAGGAATGAAATCAATACTAAATAAAAAAATAATAGTCATTGGGACGCTGATAGTAGCGTTAGTTTTAGTTAGTGCTGCCTGGGGTTTAAATCACTTTGATGTAAAAGGATCATATGGTGCCGCGCTCAAGCGTTGTGGCCAGAATCCTGTAATAGGTTCAGATGGTATATATTACGCTCCAGGACCATCAAATGGTAATATTTCCTACGAATTACTGTCGTTATACGATCCGGCAAATCTGCATATGTCCGACTATCATGCTCCCAAATATTTTTGCTCTATTGAACAGGCAAAAGTCGCTGGCTATGAGCCGCATGCATGTTGCGGACTTATGCCCTATTAATAAACAATAAAACGTAAGCTTTTCAATGTGGTGCAGCGTACTGGCTGAGGTCAGAACTTCAATGTTGATAAGTTAGATGTGCTTCGGAGGCCACCGTAGACACTAATTGGAGCTAAAACTGAATCATCAGAATCTAAAGGAGTTCAAGCTCTTGTGCAATAAATCTTGCTGAGTCAACGGGCGACATACTAGAAGTGTCTACTATAATAGATTTTACAAAAGGGATTGTGAGTTCATTTCGGGATTCTAAAAATGTACTTAGAGCAACAGGGTCAAGTAGCTTCTTGTGTTGCGTGCGTGATTCGTTACTCACCCTTTGAAGCAACTCATCGCGATTTGCAGTTAGTTCAACAAATAATACTTCTCCACCATGTACTTCTACACTCTTGATATAACTTTTTATTATTCGTTCTTCGTTTTCATCCTGAGGTCCGCCATAAACATAAGTAAAAATTAAGTCAGTTTCCTTTTCTGCGCAGTATGCAAAAACGTCATTCCTTAGTTTTTCGACTAAAGAATAATTCACCCCCAAGTCGTCTCCATAAATATCTTTGACCAGATCTCTGGTGATGTGATTATGAAAAAGCGATATGCCGGTCAATTTAGATAATTGCTCGGCAACGGTTAACTTGCCAGAAGCCGGTGGGCCGTATAAGAATATAAGTTTCACGCCTTAATCATACCAAATAAAGATTATGGGTTAAAACTGGATTCGAACCATATGCGCCGTATCAGAACCGTTTGTACGGATTGCAAACGTTATTTCGTAGTAATGGTGCAGGGTGTAGGATTCGAACCTACGAAGGCATAAGCCAATAGATTTACAGTCTATCGTGTTTGACCGCTTCACTAACCCTGCAAAAATATATGGAGCCGACGCGGGGACTCGAACCCCGGACCTGCGGTTTACAAAACCGCTGCTCTACCAGCTGAGCTACATCGGCATCTCTGTTATTTTACCAAATTTATGACCTAAATAACAACTCTTGGACGTCTTTTCATCCTTTTAGGCTTTGAAATAGATATTTTATCATACTTTTTCAACTTTTTAGTTACTTCTCTCGCCTCTTCTTCCATTCCTCTATTTGAATAAGCTTTCAATAAAAGTGTATATGTTTCTTTATTAGGTTCTAATTCCACAGCTTTTTCTAGTTCAGAGAACATTGCTTTATCATTTCCAAGTTTTTCCTGAACTTTAGCATATGCAACGTGCCTTGATGCTAATTTGTTGTCAATTTTCAACGCTTGTTCAAAAGCAACTGCTGCCTTTTCATAGTTTTCTGTTTCAAAATAAATAAGACCAAGATTATGTAAGCTTGATGGAGACGCTTCGATACTACTTGCTATTTCAAAACAATCAATCGCGTCTTTATATTCTTTTTGCTTAGCATATAAAATACCGAGTCGGTTATAAGCAGCGGCATTCTTTTCGTCAATTTTAAGAATAGTCAAAAGTGCTTTTTCGGCTCTTAGGAATCTATTATCTCGCATACCCTGATGAGCTATATCCCATAACTTTCCCATTCGATTACCGAACTTACCAGTTATATGAGCAAATTCATCTTCAATGACCTCAGTATTTTTCCAGGCTAGAAGTCCAAATCCCAAAACTATTAGTAATCCATACATAATATCTATTTAGTATATCAGTTTTATATAGCCAAAAACAGTTTTGTTAATACTAACTTCTGGCTAGCATTTACCATTAAGGCTTCCCTGGCCTGTAATGATTCTGCTAAAACCTTATTCCATATTTGAATCGACTTTATGTTATCTTTTTCTGCAGAAGAATTTAATGATGCTTTAGCAATATTTATTAGACTATCAACAAGATTGATTGTATCTTTCCTATCCTTGCTTAGACTGTTTATTTTAACTAATCGATCACTTTTATTCATTCCTATCAATTCCTTAGCAAGAGTCAATACTTCCAAGTTTATATCTAGTTTATTTGAGAGTATGGATTTAGCCATACCAATACGACCATCACTAATTAATGCTGCGAGATTAACATCTTTTTCGCTATATCCTTCAGAAATAAAATGATTTATAAGTGATTTTTTGGATATTTTTTGAATTTGAATAGTGCTCAGCCTAGAGATTAGTGTAGGCAGAAGTGAATGTATAGAATCGACGCATAAAATAATAAGAGTACCCATTGGTGGCTCTTCTAAAGTTTTAAGTAATGTATTTTGAGCAGCAGAGTTCATTGCTTCAGCTCTATCAATAATAATACATCTATTAAAATCACCATCACCCGTACTTTTAAGTTTAATAAAAGATACGATGCTACGAATGGACTCTATAGATATGAGGCCATCAATCGGCTCGATATGTAAATAATTGCTGCCTGGAATTAATGGATTGATTATTAATGTCCTACATAAATATTGAGCTACTGTTAACTTGCCAACTCCTGGTAACCCAACTAATAAGAGAGAGTTTGATGGAGAAGTTAAAAAATTATCTATTTGTGACCTAGTCTGACTTTCCAAAAGTGGACTATCCATATTATTAGTCTACCTTAGAAAGGAATTCTTTACTTGGTGATGATGTAAATATTTTTTTAGTTCCAGGTCGAATAAGTATTTCTAGACTTTCAGCGTGTAAATATAGTCTGTCTGCTTCTTCGCCATCATAAAATATATCACCGATTATAGGATGTTTCATTTGAGCTAGATGAACTCTAAGCTGATGGGTTCTTCCAGTTTGAGGAGTTAATTCGACTAATGAATACTTTCCTTTATTTCTTAGTTGCTTATAGTGAGTAGTGGCATTTTTACCATTAACAGACACCTTAAATCTTGATGGTCGATTGGGGTTACGTTGAATTGGCATATCTATAATTGCTTCGAGAGGATCCATACTACCAGCTATTATGGCAAGGTAGACTTTCTTCACTTTGCGATCGCTAAATTGTTTTTGTAAATATAATTGAGCTTTTTTAGTTTTAGCACAAATCATAACACCACTAGTGCCACGGTCTAGTCGATGAACGATACCAGCCCTGTCACCAGGTATATTTTTTATTCGACTTTCCAACCAGCTAGCAACAGTCGCCTCCATATTTATAGCGCCCTTAGAATGAGATAATATACCTTCAGGCTTATTTATGACAACACAGTCATCATCCTCATATAGTACTTCTAAATCGAGTTCAGAGCTAAAATCTGACTTAGGCTCACTAAGTTTAAGCTTGTCATCTAATTTAAGTTTATAGGATGCTCTTGATGGCAACTTATTAACAAGAATGTTCTCACTTTTTAATAGTTTTTGAATAGTGCTACGACTATATTGAGGATATACAGACTGCATATAAATATCTAGTCGTACACCAACGTTTTCTTCAGTAATTTTAATTTGATTCATATATGTATATTCTAACAGGGTAACAAATTAGTAAGCTAAATGTTTCCTTGATAATTAGACTAACGTTTCGTAAACTGTCTTTGTTTACGAGCACCACGAAGACCGAATTTCTTTCTTTCACGTTCACGAGAGTCTCGTCCGAGTAAATCAGCTCTTCGTAAAGTAGCCTTATAGTCTACATTCAAAATAGCTAAAGCCTTTGATATACCTAGTCGAATTGCTTCAACCTGACCGGTATGTCCACCGCCGCTAACTTTAGCAGAAATATCAAACTTATTAGCCTCAAGATCAAGCGCATTAAATGGCTGAGTTAATAGTACTGTGTAGTGTTTTGCATTATCAAAATATTCATCAGGAGATAAACCGTTAATAACAATGTTGCCTTTACCAGACTGTAGTTTAACTTGAGCAGTAGATCGTTTTCTTCGACCTAGTCCGTAAAAATATGTATCAGCTTTTGCCATTATTTAATATCCTTTAAATTTAACTTTTCAGGTTTTTGAGCCTCATGAATATGAGCTTCACCTGGATAAACCTTAAGTCTAGCAAGTCTTGCGTCTCGTAGCTTATTTACAGGTAGCATACCACGAATAGCGTGGATCATAATCTTAGTAGAGTCTTTTTCTCTCTGTGCCATTAAGCTAGTCTCAGTTAAGCCACCAGGGAAACCAGAGTGCCTATAATAAATCTTGTCAGTTTCTTTCTTGCCAGTTACAACTAGTTTGTCGGCATTAACGATAACTACGTGATCACCACAATCGATGTGTTTAGTGAACATAGGCTTATCTTTACCAATTAATAATTTAGCAACAGTTGTAGAAATTCTTCCAAGTGGTGCATCAGTAGCATCAATTAGATACCACTTTCTTGTTACTTCAGAGGGTTTTGCGCTATAAGTCTTCATTATTTTTCTTCCTTAGTCTTAGCTGCTGCTTTTGCTTTAGCTGGTGCCTTTACGGCTTTAGTTTCAGTTTCAACCTTAGCTTTTGCCTTAGCTTCAACTGGTTTCTTTTCCTCAGTCACTACTTTAGCAGGCTTTACCTTAACTTCATCGTAAATGAAACTAACTGAAGCTAATTGTGCGTTATCTCCGCGTCGTAATTTAGTTCTTTCGATGCGAAAATAACCACTGTTACGACTTTTTAGTTTAGGAGTAATTTCATCAACTAATTTATGGGCTGAAGATATTGTCTGAAGATTACTAATTACTTGGCGTCTTGAGTGAAGGGTATTTTGCTTAGCTTTAGTTACAAGTTTTTCAACATAAGAAACTAAATCTTTAGCTTTAAAAATAGTAGTTTCAATTTTCTCATGGATAATAAGAGCTTCAGCTAAACTCTTAATTAGAGCTTCTCTTTGATCTCGTTCTCTATGGAATTTTCTACCTTTGTAACCGTGTCTGTGCATTTATATCTCCAACTCAGCCATTTTTTCCTTAACTTCGTCTAGTGCTTTGTTTCCAAAACCTTTAAGGTCTCGTAGTTCTGCATCAGATAAGTTAAATAAATCTTTTAGCGTGTGAATATCATTATTAATTAAAGCGTTTGAAGTCCTTGCAGAAAAATTTAAGTCTTCGATTGGCATCATTAGTTCGGCTGAGTCTTCAGAGCTATCAACCGCAAATCCATCACCAGAAGGGTCATCAAGATCTTCTTCCACAGGCTGGACGACTCTTGTTTGTCCTGCAAGTGCGGTATATTGGTTGATTAATATAGCAGCTGACTCTTCAAAAGCATCTCTAGGGGATATTGAACCATCGGTATCAATTGTAATAATTAATTTATCTAAATCTGTAATTTGACCAACACGAGTATTTTCTACTTTGTATCGAACACGTAGAACTGGGCTAAATATAGCATCTACAGCAATCATATCTGAAGGTTTCTTTGCAGTTCCTTCTTCAATCGTTCGGTATCCTCGGCCCTTTTCAACAACTATGTCCATTACGAATTTAGACTTATCGTCATCAAGAGTAGCAATGATCTGGTCTGGGTTAACAATCTCAACATCAGCATTAGTCTTAATATCTTTAGCTTTAACTGCACCTTTACCTGTCTTAGTTATTCTAAGCGTCTGTGGCTCATCAGCATAAACCTTGAATCTTATATTCTTTAGATTAAGCATTATATCGATTACATCTTCTTTTACACCTTTAACAGTTGTAAATTCGTGAGTAGCGCCTTCAATTTTGAAAGCTGTAATAGCAGCACCGGCAATACTGGATAGCAGTACTCTTCTTAAACTGTTACCTAAAGTCATTCCATAACCACTGTGAAGAGGCTCAATGCCAAAAGTAGCACTTGTGTCGCTGTGATCATCTCCACTAACGATCTTTGGTGTATGGATTGTATTTGACATATTTTCTAGTCCTTCCTTAGCGTGAATAATATTCCACAATTAATTGCTCATTAATATCTGGCTCTACGTCATCTCTAACGGGTAGGCCAACGATTTTAATATCAAATTTCTTACGGTTAACACTTAACCAGTCTGGGATAATCGAAGGTGCAGGTGAAACATCATCTAGTTTCTTGAAATATTCATTAGACTGAGATTTAGTTCGAAGTATGATTTCATCACCAATTTTAACTCGGATAGAAGGAATGTCTACCCTTTTACCATTAAGTGTAAAGTGACCATGAGATACAAGTTGACGTGCAGCTTGGCGGGAAGGAGCATATCCAGCTCGATATACAGTGTTATCTAATCTTTTTTCTAGGTTTACTAGTAAATGCTCACCAGCTTGTCCCTGCATCTTTGAAGCTTCCTTCATCATGTTTGAGAATTGCTTTTCAAGAAGACCGTACATTCTTTTAGCTTTTTGCTTTTCACGAAGCTGTAATGAATACTGACTAGTCTTAGCACGCATGTTTCGTTGCTGTTGTCCTGGAGGTGATGGACGCTTTAGTAAAGCTTTATGAGCTTTAGGATGTAATGCATAGCCTTCGCGACGACTCATTTTAACAACAGATTGTAATGATCTAGCCATAACTAAACTCTCCTAGCCTTTCTTGGTCTTACTCCACCATGTGGTATACCAGTAACGTCAGCAATACTTTCTACTCTAATTTCTGCAGCGCCGACAGTTCTAATAGCAGCATCTCGGCCAAGTCCAGTACCTTTAACAAAAATTGCTGCAGTATTGAATCCATAAGTTTGTTTCGCAATCTGAGCAGCTTTCTCGCAAGCAACCTGAGCTGCATAAGCTGTTCCCTTTTTAGATCCACGAAAACCACAGGCCCCGGAGCTACTAGCAGAAAGTACGTTTCCTTTTTCGTCTGAGAAAGTAACGATTGTATTGTTAAAAGTAGCTAGGATATGCACCTGTCCAACAGCTACAGTCCTTTTTGCCTTCTTCTTTTTAGTTGTAGTTTCTTTAGTTGCCATAATAACCTACTTAGTTGTACCCTTCTTAGCTGTTCCACCAACAGTTACCTTACGACCACGCTGTGTTCGAGCATTAGTCTTTGTTCGTTGACCACGTGATGGAAGATGAGCTTTGTGGCGAAGACCTCGGTATGAGCCAATCTCCACTAGTCGCTTAATATTTCCAGTAACTACTCTTTGTAATTCACCTTCAACTGTATACTTGTCACTGATTTCATTTTGAATTAACGTAATTTCGTTATCTGTAAGATTCTTAACTCTAATCGTAGGATCAACCTTAGCAACTGCCAAGATGTCTCTAGCAGTCTTAGGACCAATACCATAGACGTAAGTTAAGGCAACCCAAACTTGCTTTTCATTAGGAATAGTTACACCAGAAATTCTTGCCATTTCCTAGCCCTGCCTTTGCTTATGTTTAGGTTTCATTTTATTGATAACGTAAATACGTCCTTTTCTTCGGACGATTTTATCATCTGGACTAATCTTCTTTACACTTGCACGTACTTTCATACGGATCATGCTCCTTATTCCTCAGCGCACATGACACACTGCTTATTTATTATGATTTCCGATAGGTGATTCTGCCCTTAGTTAGATCGTAAGGGGTCAACTCAACCGTAACGGTGTCGCCAGGTACGATTCGGATAAAATGTTTCCTCATCTTGCCAGCAACGTGAGCTATAATTTTATGGCCATTCTCGAGCTCAACGCGGAATTGCGTCCCTGGTAACGTCTCTACGATCGTTCCGGATAGTTCGATTACTTCTTTAGTTTGCGCCATAAATATAACAGATTCAAATTATATCACTTATGACATCTGTTTGTAAAGTCTTTTTTACTACTTTTTAATAGATTGATCATTTTCACCAACAGATATACTTTTTCGCATAAATGAATAACCCTCAATAAGGCCAAATGTAATCAAGAACCAAATTAATGAGTTTTCAATTATACCTAAAACGGAATATGTGTAACTGTTATTATTGTTACTCCAAGATTCATCAGGA